>JAVZMU010000073.1:0-5360 GCA_038883135.1 Nitrososphaerales archaeon | reverse complement strand
GAAGTGCAAGGCGAAACCAAACATTTAATTTCTATTTGATCTGAAAGGAAATTATTGAGGACTAAATTGATACCTCGCTTCCACGTTGCTATAATAGCAGTTTCGCCATTAATACTGAATATCTTAATGACACCTATGATAATAATATCCGTGGTGTCCTTAACAGAGTTCCTAAAGAATCCTACTTATTACATATATGCTTATGGGTTCATCCTTTGGTCGGTTTACCATATTTTTCTGGTTTCTTTAGTGTATCGGTTTCTTAAGATTGAAAAGGAGTCTCTTAAGGAGATAATAGGATCAATGAAAGCTAAAGCCTGGTTATCAATAGCTACAATTGTTGGGTTATTAGGGTTATCTATACTGATATTCCAAGTTGTTGAACCAATAGTGACTAACTTATTATATGGCCCAAGGATGTGGGAGCAATTCCTAACTGAATATAGAAGACTTCCTTTAGCTTTTGCTCTTTATGGCATATTGATTACATCGTTAACTGCAGGTGTGTGCGAGGAAATAGTGTGGAGAGGTTATCTTCAGACCAGATTGGAACGTATATTCAACGGCAGGATTTTAATTGCCATAACAATTCAAGCTATATTATTTGGTTTATGGCATAGTATATCACTACATACAATATTTACAGCAATATTTGGCTTCATATTTGGCTTAGTATATGCTAAAATGAGGAGGCTAATGCCACTGATGATAAGCCATTGGTTAGGTGATACCATAGGCTTCTCTACCATGTACTTCATACCGATCTTTTCTTAAGAAAACTTAGCGTACTTTGAGTATTTATAAGATCATAATGAATAATGCGAGGATGTGAACGAGGATATAAACCTATTCTCCTGTATTACATCCATTAGAAGAAGGACTTGCACCTAATTAAGTTTAAATACCCTGGGCTCGCTACTTTTGTTTTCATGATTTTATAGTCAAAACTTAAAAATTTAGTTTCTTAAGAACATTAAAAAGATTCGCTTAGTTTAATTTATAGCTTTTAAAAGAGATATGTTTTTATTTACTTAATAAAATAATATGATGAGAAAATGGCTTTAATAGAAGATGTATTAGGGATAATTTCAGGTAGCATTTCTGGCATACCGACTATATTCATAATGATTGTTCCCTTTATTGTAGGGCTAATAATTGGTTTCTTCATAAAAAAACTTCTTAAAATAATGATAATAATAGCAATTTTAGCATTAATAGCATCTTTTCTTGGTCTCATTAGTCTTACCAGCATAGCTACTGAGCTAGGATATCTTGCTTCACTTTATGGACCACAAGTTTACTATTACGTATCTTTACTCATAGGCGTATTGCCACTTGGTATAGGATTCTTTATCGGCTTAATAATAGGATTTCTATTGAGTTAAATTCTCGTTCTAATTCAATATTTATAACCTTTTATTTATGAAATGAGAATATGGTCGATGAGAAAGAAAAGATTATAATTAGTGCATTACTAGGATTATTACTAACTTTACTGATTATGAGTATTTTTTCTCCTCTATCACAAGAATTCACAATTTCATTTAATGCTTTCTCAATTATTCTAGTATCGAAAGAAGGATTATCAGAAAGTATTTTTAATCAAAATATAGACATAACTCAACCTAGTTTATTATATAAGCTATCATCACCTACTCTCATCAATTTGACTTTAACTCTAATATTTGCACTATTTTTAAGTTCCATATTATTCTTTTGCATTAAGATGAAGTCAAAGTAATCATAAAAAGAATTTAAATTGGAGTAATCATTTTATTAATATGAGTGATGATTGTCATTAACAAAAGAAGGAAATTATAGTAAATTTTCAAGGATTATTATACTATCCTATATTACGCTTATTTTGTTATTGATAAGTTTAATGATTCTTTCCTTTCCATTAGGTTTGTACATAGTCTTCATTTCAGATCTTGCAAAGAATGCAATTAATACTTTTGGAGAGTTTACTGTTAACTTTCTTAGAGGGTTATTCATTACCCTTTGGCTTTTTTATTTAATTCTTTTTATCAAAGCCATTCAAGGACCTCGTTTACCATTAAATAAAGTTCCAAGACTCACTTTAAACCATGGACTTAAGTATATTTTTGATAACACTCTATCTACATTAGCTGTAACTTTTTCAGCTCTATTCTCTATTACCTTTTTTATAATGTTTCTACAGGAAAGTATAGGTATTCCAACAGGATCCCTTCCTCGATTAGACCCAATTCTAATGTTCGTTGCAACTTCTATTGCTCCTATAGAGGAAGAAATAATTTTTAGAGTTGCTATTATTGGTTCAATATCAATTATTCTTTTATTAATAAGAAGAATGCACTTCAATCCCCTTAAAGTCCTATGGCATCCATCAAGGTATATCTTAGAGTTAGGAAAAAAGGCAGATATTAAGATTATTTACTCTTCTATCTTTATTAGTGGAATTTTATTTGGTTATGCTCACATAGCATTTGGAGCTGGATGGGAGATTGGTAAAGTAACTCAAGCCTTTTTAGCAGGTACTATTCTAGGTTTGATCTATTTCTTTTATGGATTCCATGGAGCAGTATTGCTTCATTGGTCCTTTAACTATTTCATGGACTCATTTTACTATTATGAAAGTTTTACTTACTCCATTTTATTTATTTATTTAATTATCTTTGGGATGGCTTCTATTCTATTCCTTTTAATCTATTCTCTTAGGCTAGTAGAAAGAGAAATTTAATTTAAGATTTTATTATTTATGCTAAAATTTTTGATATAATAGTTTAACACTAACCTTATGCATAAGTTTGCTGTGCCGTGATATGTGTATCTTAGGTAAAAGCGAGCTTGTGAAGCTAATAGAAAGATACAAGTGCATATATCCTTTCGATCTTGAGCTTGTAGATGGAGATGGTTATATTTTAACAGTTAAGGAAGAGACTACTTTAAACTATCTTGAGCATAAGAATCTTATATCTTATGAAATTGTATTCACGCCACCTGGATATGTCGCTCATCTAACTGCTAAGAGTAAGTATGGTAGGATGGGTTTATCTTTTTTAAACGCAGCAAAGGTTCATAGTGGCTTTGTTGGAAGATTAGCTCTCGAACTTGTTAATCTTAGCAATGATAGGCAACCTATAACAATTAAAAGAGGTGATCCATTAATGCATATAGAGTTCATGACAAGAATAGGTGATCCTAACCCTTACACTGGACCTTATTTTTTCCAATATATGAATGATGAAGAAGTGAATTTATACATAAATATACTATCCAATGATTTTAAAGATATCTATCCTAATTTAAAGAGCTTAGCTGAGAAGAGGTTAGGAAAAATACAATAGCATAGGAAAACGATATTAAATAACAAATCCATAATTTTTTAAAGATATGACAGGCAAGTTTAACGAGGATGGTAAATCGACTGGTAAGACTGAAGAACAGATAAAGGAGGCAAAAATACTTGCTTCAAGACTTCAAAGAGCGATAAACACAGGTCGTTCAACACAAAGTAAAATGAAAGAAGTTAATAAATTCATTGGTCATAACTTGATCACTAAGACAGCTTCTATTCTTCAAATTATAGATAATCTTGCAAAAGAAGCTCGAAGTATAACCCTAAAGGAAGATTTTAACAGAATTTACATAAAACTTCTTGGTATTTTTAATGAGTTTAAGCTTATAGAATGTAAGGGATACGAGACAATGGTAAGATCGGGAAGGGTAGACGTGAGTAGATTGAATAATTTAATAGATATAGATACAGAATTATCGAATATGGTTATTTTACTTTATGAGTTCGTTGAAAAATTATCATTAAAGAAATCTGCTAAAGTTAATGAACGTAAAGAAATTTTGCATATATTGGATGATATGATTTTTGCTTTAAGAAGGCGTAATGAGATTATAAGAACAATGAGTAAAATCAATTAGCATTTAAGTCGTAATTATCTTTTTACCTACTCTTAAGAGGATAATGTTCGAACTTAAGATTGGGAAAGACTGAATGGATTTTTCGAGTTTGGTTTCTCAGTAGAAAGTCAAAAGGTGGATTTAGCTCAATCCTTCTAATCTCTCTGTTTTTAATCCAGATTCTCTTAAAAATGGCTCTAGCTAGGTTCTTTCTCTGTCTAAAACTGAACTTTTTATGCAGTCTCGATAGAGTTGGAACTAAGGTCATGCACTTATCGATAAAATCAAAGTTTAAACTGTAATCCTTCTCTAATTATTGCTAATCTATCTCTAGCATTCTTTATTTCTCTTTCATATTTTTGGCTGTATTTCTTGTAGACTTCTGGAGTTATTGTTCTGGAAGCAAGGTTATCGACCAAGGCATCCATTTTAGCCTCGTTCTCAGCTATTTTTCTCTTCAGATTGGCTATCTCATTCTTTGACTTTGCCTGAAAAATTTGCAAAGACCTCTTCGATCTCAGCTTTCAAGAGTTTTAAGAGCCTTAGGGAAGGCTCCATTAAATCATAGAGTTTTTCAATTTGGTTTTCAAGAAACTTTACTGGAATATAAGGCTCTGAGCATTTATTGTTGAGGCCATTTTGGCACCTGTAATATTCTCCCCTAGGATGGACTTCAGCGGTTAAACGCCTTTTACAATTTTGACAATAGACTAAGCCCCTTAGTAGGAAATCCCTCTTTTGCCATTTATCTTGAGTTATCTTTCTGCCAAAATATTCTGGACTTGATTGAAGAGGCTTTCATCGATTATTGGCTTGTGCTTTCCTTGAGCTTCTTTACTCCACATCATCATTTTCCCAATGTAGAACTTATTTTGAAGGATAACCCAAAGAATACTGCCCAGTATCATAAAGCTTAAACATCTGCTTAATCAAATATGGAGTATCTTTATCTTCAACAACTACTGAATGACCTTTTTCATCTCTAACATTTTTGTAGCCAATCGGAGCCTTGACTGGCCATTCTCCCCTCTCAAACTTTTCCCTTATTCCTTTCAAAACCTCCTCAGCCAAATTGGATGAGTAAAACTGAGCCATCGCTACGCAGATTCCTTCTAAAAACTGTCCTATCGGAGTTTCTTCAACATTCTCAGTGACAGAAATTAGGCTGACTCCTTCTTTCTTTAAAATGGCTTTGTAGGTATAAAAATCAATCGTGTTTCTTAAAAACCTATCAATCTTATGAACGATGACAGCATCGATTGTTTTATCTTTCTGGCATCTTTTAATCATTTTTCTAAATTCTGGTCTATCGCTCGTTTTAGCTGACTCGCCTTCATCAACATATTCTTCCAAAATCCTAAAACCATGAGAAGATGCATATTCCCTTATTGCCTTTAACTGAGCTGGAATCGATAATCCCTTTTCAGCCTGCTCCTTAGTTAATACTCTAGCATAAGCTAAAG
>JAVZMU010000072.1:0-5390 GCA_038883135.1 Nitrososphaerales archaeon | reverse complement strand
TAACTTCATCTATTATTTCTTTAACATAATTCTCTAGTTCGCTAAACCACTTTAATGGATAGTATGATCTTCCTTCAAAAATTTGGTTAGGTACATCAGAAATCTTCCATACTCTTATTATGGTTTATCACCTTTCTCCTTACTAAAAATCTCATCAAGAGATAGAACTTGTCGTGGCTCATAAACCACAAGACCTTGAGCTAACTTCCTTAACTTTGGTAAAAGTTCTATGAAGATATTTTTCTCAATGACAGTATTCACAGAGTACCAACCTTCCTCTGAAAGAGGTGAAACAGTAGGCCTTTTAAGGGCTGGTAATTGCTTTAAAAGTTCTGGTAAATTTGCTTCACTTACATTGACAAATATATGTAATTTCTTTCTTCCATCAACTACTCCTTTTAATAATGTGAGTATATCATAAATCTTTTCTTTTTTCTCCTTATCTTTTAAAGCATCTTTGTTTGCTACTAGATATGCTGTAGATTCACATATAGTTTCGATAATCTTAAGATTGTTTTGCTCAAGAGTTGTACCAGTCTCTGTCACATCAACTATAGCATCCGCAGTTTCTGGTGGCTTAGCTTCCGTTGCTCCAAAAGATAGAAATACACTTACTTTAGGGTTATTACCTATTCTCCACCATGGCGTTACAACTAAAGGATCGAGATCACCGTAATAGCTTTTGTATTTTATATTTGACTTTAGGTATGAAACGGTAGTGTTAAGGTATTCTGTTGATATTCTTAATTCTTTATTCTCCTTCCAAAATTTCTCGATAAGTTCAGAAAGCGAATTTATATTCCAAGGCTTAGGAACTGCCAATACGAGTTTAACCAACCCATATTCTAAGTTTAAAAGAACCTCTACATCAGAATTTGTCTCTTTTATCCAATCTAATCCAGTTATGCCTATATCCTGAAGACCTTCTGCAACATAAATGGGTATCTCTTGTGGTCTTAGTATTCTTGGCTCTATCTCAGAATCGTTTATAGATGGACGGTATGTACGCTCCTGTCCTGATAACTTGTACCCTGCTTTACTAAGAATCTCAAAAGTAGCACTTTCAAGGGAGCCCTTAGGAAGAGCGAATCTAACCTTTTTCAATCTCTATCATCTCTTCAAATTTGAATTCTTGGAGGATTTTTACGAAAGGCACTAATTGAAGGTTATTTTTTATAGGAAAGAAACACGTAGTATAAAGATATTCTTTTATGAAGAGAATCCCCCACTTCTATCACTTAGAAACATGGAGTATTGTCTTTCTATATAAACCTTTGCAGAAATTTAGTTTTTACAAATTTAATTATTAGTCTCTAAAGCTATTGGACCGTGATAGCCACAGTTTTTACATCTATACTCTTGTGGTATAAGCCATCCACTAAAAGGCGAATCTAATTCAAGATCACTTAAACATTTAGGGCAGAGCTTTCTTTTCTTTATTGGAGTATAATGTAGCCTTATCTCCAAATTATTGTTATAACAATCTTCTCTCAATAAATTCCTTCACTTTATTGGACTTCTATCGAAGATTCATCAAATCCTAACCGAACTAACTCTTCTTTAACATTATCTCTATGGTCTCCTTGAAGGAGTATGTAACCATCCTTTACAGTTCCTCCACAAGCCAACTTTGTTTTTAACCTTTGGGCAATCTTATCTAGGTCAGTCCGCTTTGGGTTTAGTCCTTCGATCATAGTAGTGGGTTTCTTAAACCTTCTCATCTCAAGGCGGATAACAACTCTCATCTCACTTTTTTCTAGATCTTCACAAGCACAAAGGTCAAGAGGTAAGCCACATTTCTTACATGTGTTTATCATACATCAGCCTCCAAAGTATTTTTTACATAAAAGATAATCCCTATGTTTAGATGGTATTATTATAAAGAGACAATCTTTAGATGTCAGTTTAATTCTCAATTGTCTCGTTTTAGTAGATATCATCACTTGATTTTTACGGTAGGCTTCCAATATCTCTTCTGATTAAGATAAGTAAAGTCGTTATTTAAATATTATGCTTAAAATTTACTTAAATAAGATTGCAAAGGTGAGATTTATTCTGAAAGAGGTGAAAATAAATCGCAAGCCTAAGTGAAGAGCAAATAAAAAAGGAGATAATTGAAACTATGAGAGATCTTTACTTAAGAAAGCTTGTGACGAGTATAAGTGGTAATGTAAGTGCAAGAATTTTTGGTTCAGAATTTCTTTGGATTACTCCTACAGGCTCAAAAAAATCTAAGCTAAAGGAAGACGATCTTGTCAAAATAGACTTTAATGGAAAAATCTTAGAAGGTAGTAGCACACCATCTACAGAGTGGCGTACACATGTAGAGATCTTTAAAGTAAGAAAAGATGTTAACGCAGTAGTTCATACCCATAACCCTTTTACCGTAGGTATTACAATGATTAGCGAGGAGTTTAAACCTGTTACAGCAGAAGCATCGATTCTATTGAAAGAAGTTGCTGTATTACCTTTTAAAAAACCTTGTTCTGAAGAACTGAGCAAGTTAATAAGCAAGAATATTGCTAATAGGAATGCTTTGATATTAAGAGGGCATGGTGTTATAGGAGTAGGATCGGATTTAGGTGAAGCTAAAGCTATTGTTGAAGTTATTGAAGATGATGCTATTGTTCAAACTGTAATGAAAGTCTTCGGTAAAAGTGTATTGAAACATTAAGTTTTCTTATAAATCTTAAAAATGAAATTGTAGTGCCACCCTCTAAAATTATAATCTATTTTCAGATCATTTTTAAAATTCCTATTTATTACGCAACCTGAGTCAGGTGTAAAGACCCTTTTTATACTCTAGCTTTTGAATCTATATCCAGTATCCAATTCTGTTCTTAGAAGGCTTCCTGCACTTTCGTAGTAGTACTTACACTTTAGATTTTTACATCCTTGATAAGTTCAAGACAACTTGAGAGTATTTATATTGTGCCTTTGTAAAGGTAGCAATCCTTTACACAAGTAAAAATCCTTGAAAGTTTTTATTCAAGTATCGTTAACACTAAAGGATCGGAGGTAATTCTAAATCTTATTATCTTCATCTTTTTCACAATAAATACGTAATCTTCTTATTAATGAATTGTTGCTAATATTACTAAAGATAGCATTTTCATGTTATGCTTGCATTAGGTCTTGAATCTTTTAAATTGCCAACATCACAATTTTTTACAAAAAAATTAAATATTTATGAATTTTATATAATTAAATTTTAGAAGGTAAGAACTTTGCCATCAAGTCCTATCTTTGAAGTTTATCGCTTCTTAACAATATCAGGCATATTATTCATAATAATTGGTCTCACTTTAATATTGCTACCTATAATTGCAAATTATTTGCCATCTATAGAAAAGCTTGAGAATTTGCCACCCATTCTCGTCTATGTATATCGAGGTGACAACTTTTATTTTGTGACTTCTCCTCTGCTGATCTTAATTAGCTTGGTTCTATTAATCCTATACATTATAAAATAGAATTTTATAAATGATAATTATGGAGTATAGATTTCTTAAAAAGTTAACAAAAGTTGAGGATACTATAGCCCTCGTCTCAAAGAAATTAATGATAAAACTAGGAGTAGAAGAGATAAGCTTTGATGATAGTTTAGGCAGGGTTTT
The DNA here is from genome assembly GCA_038883135.1 of Nitrososphaerales archaeon. Lineage (GTDB taxonomy): Archaea > Thermoproteota > Nitrososphaeria > Nitrososphaerales > JACAEJ01 > JAVZMU01. Next base: position 1,773 of record JAVZMU010000072.1, on the reverse strand, counting down.
GGCTGAGGATGTTATCTCAAATTTTGATGAGCCTTTAATAGATAAATCAGCTTTTGATGGTTACGCTATTAAAGGTGTGGATATTCTATCGGCTTCTCAGTATTCTCCAGTAAGATTGAAAGTAATAGGAGAGGTTAGAATAGGAGAGATTCCAATGATAAAAGGTTCCCAAGGAAAAGCTGTCAGAATAGCTACTGGAGCAGCTTTACCTGATGGTTTTGACACAATAGTTCCCATAGAATATGTAAAGGTTTTAAATGATGAGATTGAAATATCTAAAAGCTTTCCAATAGGGGATAACGTCATAAAAAGAGGAGAGGATTTTAAGAAAGGTCAAATAATGCTAAGGAAGGGTAAGATAATAGATCCTTTTGATATATCTATACTTTCTTTACTAAGAAAGATTAAGGTTAAAGTTCTTGAGAAGCTGAGAATAGCAATAATTCCTACAGGAAATGAAATGATAGAACCTAACGAGGTAGGAGATTTTTATAAGACAGTTAATACTAACTCTTACATGTTATCTGCTTTATGTAAAGAACCATGGATGGAAACACATCGCTTAAAAATTGTTAAGGACGATCTCGAAACCCTCACCAAGATAATTAAATCGTCTCTAAAAAGTCATCACGCTCTTATAATCACGGGAGGGACTTCAGTAGGTGAGTTTGATCTCGTTCCTGAGGCAATTCAAAAAGTTGGAAAGATTGATTTAATGATAAGAGGAATAGGGATTCAGCCTGGAAGACCTACTGGAGTAGCCGTAGTAAATGGTAAACCTATCTTTATGCTTTCAGGTTTTCCTGTTGCTTGCGTTACAGGATTTATAGCTGTTGTGAGACCTTTGCTGTATAAGATGGTTAATGCTTTAGAGCCTCCGAGACCTGTTGTAAAAGCCATACTTAAGTCTAAAGTTTCTTCAAGTCTTGGTGTAGCTAAGTATGTAAGGGTAAAGGTAAAAAGAATAGGTGAAAAACTCTTTGCTGAACCAGTTAGAATTACGGGGTCTAGTGCATTATCCTCTCTAACAGAATCTAATGGTTTTCTTGTAATACCTCCAGAGTTGGAAGGTTTTGATAGTAATTCAGAGGTAGAAGTAATCCTTTATGGTCCAATACAAGAGTAAAAATAGAATTGAGTAGAGTAATATTCAAAAAATTAATTACAGTTGAGGAAGCTCTTAAGGTCTTACATACCCATATTAAGCCTCATCGTCTAGGAATAGAGGAAGTGAAGATTACCGAAGCTTATGGAAGAATATTAGGTGAAAATGTAATAGCAAGAATCGATCTCCCACCTTTTTCAAGGGCTATAGTTGATGGCTATGCTGTTAAAGCAGTGGATACATCTTTTGCATCAGAAGTAAACCCTGTAAAGCTTAGAGTGGTAGGTAGAGTATCTGCTGGCGAAGATCCTTCATTAAAAATTAATGAGAAAGAGTGCGTTGAAATAGATACAGGAGCTATTATCCCTAAAGGTGCTGATGCTGTAGTCCGTGTTGAAGATGCTTCAATAGACGGGGATTATGTTTTTATTAATAATTCTGTTGGCAAGGGATCAGGTTTAGCAACGTTAGGCTCAGATGTTTATCATGGTCAATTCATTATGAGCGAGGGTGAAGAACTTACTGCAGAAAAAATAGGTGTGTTAGCAGGTTTAGGCTATGATAAAGTTAAAGTATTCTTAAAACCTAAAATTGCTATATTTTCTATAGGAAACGAGCTTACAGCACCAGGATTAGAATTAAAAGCATCAAAGATATACGATGTTAAT
>JAVZMU010000071.1:0-5735 GCA_038883135.1 Nitrososphaerales archaeon | reverse complement strand
ACTAGGTTTAGATCAGAGGGACTCGATCGGATACCAGACACACCTACACACTCTCAGGAAATGGTTTAAGACACAGCTAGAGATGGCTAACGTTAATAGGCTGGTTATAATGTCTTGGATGGGTCATGATACAGGAGTTCAAGGAATCTACTTCATGCCATCTCCAAACGATTTGAAGAAAGAGATCGAGAAAGCTGAGAAAGCTCTAAGAATCTTCGGAGCCGTATCACAAGCATTAAGCTCCGAGAAGCTTGAAGCATTAGAAGATGCGGTAAAATTCTATGAAGCATTAATGAACCACATCGTGAAAAACAATCCGAAACTATTAAAGATTTTGGGATTAGAATAGTTTACCCTTTTCTTTATTCTTTACATGGCCCTCACGTGATCTCAAAACATACCCCTTCGACTTTTAGAGACTTCTAGAAGTCGTGATTGATTTTTAGACCATCCGTATTCTTTTTATAAAAAAGATTTAAAACTTCATGTGTTTAATATGAATTGATGGAAAATCGTTTTGAGAGACGAATAAAAGGGTATAGAAGTTATGTAAAAGGTATCGAATTTGAACGAAAAATTGCTAATTGGCTTTCTAATCAAGGTTATAGTATAAGAAAACTAAGGCAGAGATCTAAAAAATTTGGAGAAGTTGATATTATAGCTATTAAGTATGGTTTTTTTGGTCGCGTAAAGGAGGTATTATTCGTTGAGTGTAAAGATAAAGATAAAGTATCATTAAAGGATTTTCATAGATTCGTTAGGAAATTTAGCAAGTTTCTTGAGCGAGAGCCAAAAGCATCCGGCATATTCATTTATAGAGGAGAATTAGAAAAAGATGTTAAGGATTACTATGAGAATACTCTAGATGTTGAACTTCATGACTTAATAAAAATCAAAAAGTGGAGAGGATAACTAAGAAAAATACTCCTTAATTTTTATCTGCGTCGTTCACAATTTAACAGCCTTACTAAAGTAGGAAAATATCAATAAAAGTCTGTACAACCAGGATTAATTGAATCATCAACATAAAGAAAACGATGCCCGCATAGTAATCAGAGACTACTGAAGATTTTAAGACTTGAATAAGTCTCAACTCTTCAAAAACTTACATGCATAAAATTATGGCTCCTCTTTCGCATGTTTTTCTAGATATTCTTCTATTGCTTTTGCGACCACAAATTTTATTTTGAGACCATGCTTCTTACAATATTCATCTAAACGTTTTCTAAGAGATTTCGGGATTGTTGTGTTCAACCACGCTTCTTCTTCATTTCTAGTTTCCATCTTTATCAGGTTTAAATAGCTGTATACAGCTATTTAAATTTTGATAGAAATTTTTATTTTCCACAAGAAATCACAATTTTTTGTGGTGAGTGAGACGATATGAGTGAGTATGTTCAAACAACCCTAGATTCAAGGACGTTCGATTTCACTATTCCAAGTAACGAGAATAGGAGGTGTCTATGGGCAAAGGGGAGCATTTGTCATTGTCATGGCCATTCGAAAACCACACATAGTCTATGTCTATATTATAAATAAGGCATCATTGCCCCTTAGGGTTCTATGAAGATGGAAAAACTAAGGAAAAGCTTATCTTGACATCTCCCATAGTAGTAGAGAGGTGAAAGAAAAAATATAATTTAAAGAATAGAGAAACTTAATGTAGAGAGGAGGGTGTTCAATTTGAAACGTAAAGGAACTAGGACGAGCGGGTTCGGCGTATCAAAGAGAGAGTGTCATGATTCCAAGTTGTTTTACAACAGAAAACTATATTGGGGGATAGAAATAAACGAGGAAAGTGAGGGGGTCGAGAACCCTGTTCCTCCTGAGGTGCTTGATAAGATCCTATGTCAGGATGCTAGAAAAATGGATAATATTCCCGATTCCTGCGTTCACCTTGTGGTTACCTCCCCCCCATACAACGTTGGTAAGGAATATGATGAAGACCTAGACTTAAACGAATACCTAGAATTGTTAAGAGACGTGTTTTCCGAAACATATAGGGTTCTGATTAATGGTGGAAGGGCGTGTGTGAACGTGGCTAACGTCGGGAGAAAACCGTACATTCCGTACCACAAATACGTGATAGACGTAATGCTAGAGATAGGCTTCTTAATGAGGGGGGAAATAATCTGGAATAAAGGAGCTGGTGCTGGTGTTTCTACAGCTTGGGGGAGTTGGACGTCGGCCTCAAACCCAGTCTTGAGGGATACTCACGAATATATACTCGTGTTCTCAAAAGGAAAGTTTACTAGAAGTGGGAAGGGTAAGGAGAGCACCATAACTAGAGATGAGTTCTTAGAGTTCACGAAAAGCGTTTGGGAGTTCCCGCCTGAATCAGCTGAAAGAGTAGGACATCCTGCACCATTTCCCGTAGAACTGCCTTACCGATGCATTCAACTCTACACCTTTAAAGGTGAAGTTGTTTTAGACCCATTCTGCGGGGTAGGAACGACGGCGATAGCAGCGATAAAAACTGGAAGGCATTTTATTTGCATAGACATAAATCCAGAATACGTTGAGAAAGCAAGGAAAAGAATAAGTGAGTATTTGGCCCAAATGAAGTTACTTTCTTATTTATGAGGGAAACTTAGAACTCGGGTATTTCTTTCTTCCATAACTTAACCCATCTTTCATATGGATTAAACTTCACTTCTGGCTTTGTCCATAATATTTGTATTCTCTTAGTTTTTGGATGACTCATAAGTTTTCGTAATGCTTCTCGGCTAAACTCAACACCTCTTGGATTCGTTCCAGGCTTTGGAAGTTTGAGATATCTATGCTTGCCCAGGCACTCAAAAACCTCTTGCTGAGCCTCTAATGGAATATAATAAAGCCCACCAAGTCCTTCCCATTTTACCTCCGCTAGAAGAATATCGCATTTTGGTTTATACGCTTCAACAAATTCTAACGCTTTTTCAGCATTAACAGTCCATATTGCTTTGACCCCTCCACCATGTCTAATCGTTTTTATTGATAATGGCTGCCCAAACAATTTAACATCGATACCATGTTCGGTTATCGGAACTGTTTCTATGTTTTCTTCCCCAAACTTATGGATCAACAATGCGATCAAAATGTTTTCTCGTAGGGTTCCTGCTTCCATGCCCACTTTCCCAGCCTTAGAAACTTCTACTTCAGCAAGATAGAAAAGATAAGGCAACTTCTTCTTGACCTCTTCAATAAACTTCGCATCTTCGAATAATTTAGCTAAATGGGTTATCATCTGGACTCTATAACCCCCTTCGTCTTAACGAATCTTCGATAAACTCTTCTCTTTCTTTCATATATTTATTTATGACTTTCATATATTTATGATGTTTGGTGATGTCCGGATAATGCCTCAAACACTCTTTTGACTTTCAGCAAAGAGCCATTTCAAAGAAGATGAAATCTTTCAGCTCTTAAACGTAGTCCCTTATCCGTACACTCCAAAGTTATGATGGAAAACTTTAAATTTTTTTCTCGTTTTTCATCCCTACTGTATTTAAGTTTTTCGCAAAGCTCATATATTGGAACTATGACCCCATGAAAATTTTTCAAGTTTTCAAGGATTTTACGTATTTTTCACGATCGTGTTTGTCTCAATTGTCTCAATAATATTATATATTTTTGAGACAATTGAGACTTTGAGACGATCGGTTAGCTCTCTTCGTTTATAAAGTTTTCTATGGTCTTGGTTAAACGGTAAACCCCTCTTGAGGTGCGTTCTAATGTTTTTAAGCTTAGCAGATAATTTATGGCCCTGTATATTTCGCTTCGTGGATAGGGTAACGCCTCGATTATCTCTCTCGCCGATAGGCTCTCCCGATTGGAAACTTGGAAAAAGTCGAAAATATTCTTAGCAATTTTTATTATATTTGTCTCCGTTTCGGGTAGTGTGAGAGGTTCTCCGATAAGGCTCATTATTCCGTTCTCAGTCTTCCTAAAGATGGCTAATGATGGTGATTCGCCGTTTACCCTATTCTTTACTGTTTTTAATATTAGCCTCGCAGGTGTTAGCTGATCTCTTTCGAGTAGTAAAACCATATCTGATTCGTTTACTAGAACGCTTGACCCCCTCAGCTCATCGGTTTCATGGACAGCGAAGGGTAGGCCTTTACGTAAATGGTGAACCAATAGTATCGTGCATCCAGTTTCATAGGCCGTTTTCCTAAGCATGGATAGTATGTTTGAGACCTCGACCGCCTTATTCTCCTCTACATGTGAGACGTGAGTAGTCCAGTTATCCAGTATTACGAGACTATAGCCGTTAGTTTTAATTAGAGTTTTCAGTCTAGAAATGGCCCCTTTCGCATCAAGCCGTAGCCGTGAGAAACTTAGGATATTCAAGTTGTCCAAAGGGTTGAGGCCGAGGGCTTCGACTCTCGCCTTGTAAATACTGGGCGAGTTCTCGTTATCGGAAATCAGCACCTTTGTCTGCTCACATTCATAGAGGCCAAACAATTTCCCCCCTCTCGATACTTCATGAGCTATGTATAGGCATAACATCGATTTTCCAACACCTCCCCGTCCAGCCAGAATTATTAAAACCCCTCGAGGCAGCAATGGATAACTGATGTAATCTATATCTTTGGCCCCCTCGATCAACTCTCTCAGAGATTTAACCTCGAATAGTAAACCTTTCTGGATTGGGATGCTCTTCAAAATCGTGCGGACTTCTTCTTCCGATCCCGTAATGGAAACTAATTCATCTTTCAGACCACTCCAAGCTTTAATCTCATTCAAAGGCTTCTGATACGTATCCCGCAAGCATCGAAGCCGGTCTTCAACTTCTTCATCACCTGCCAGCTTAACAATTGTTGTCAAAATGATTAATGCATCTTCGAATGGTAAACCCATCTTCCTAAAAACTCCAGAACACCACAAACTCAAGAAATGACGATGGTATCGCTTCCAGCATTCAACCATGGCCCCGATAAAGTTTCTGAACCGTTTTAGTGTTTCGAGTTTATGCCTCAGCCTCTCCAAATCGGCATTCGAGATTTCAGCTATAGGTGTTTTCTTAATATCGCTAATCCACTGGTACGGCTTCTTTGTTTCTGGATGAATGCTTGGTGCGACAACTATGTATTGGCCGTTACCCGAACGGATCTCCACGAATCCTTCAACCTTGAATGGCTTAGCATGGCCCCTGAATAAAATATGGTAGCCTTTACCCGTCCGCTGTATCCACGTAATCTTAGCAAACTCATCGACTGGCTGCTTGAAGATCGCATCATAGATTTCAGGCTTCTCAATATCGAGAGCTATTAACCCATCGAGTCGAAGGCCTATATTGAATTCGGCCAGATACTCAAAATGTTTGAATAGATCCTCCCGTGAACGATTCGGCCAATCGCTTAAAATCGCTGTCTTACTCTCTCTTTCGAGAGGTAGAATCGTGAGACCACGTGAAAGATAAAACTTGAGAAAATCAGATGCGTTTTCCATTCACCCTTCCCTCCCCTTCTTTCCGGGTCTCGATTATGAGGAGATAACTATCCGCGGGAGCCCGCCTAACGTAAACCAATCTTATGGCCGGATCGCTCTCGAGCAGCTTGATTAACTCTTCTCCGCGAATGCTCGGCGCCCGAAAAACTATTCCGAATAAAGTTTCATTTCCTCTCCGCATTCACCCTTCCCTCCTTCAGACACTTTGAACAGATATCGAGCTTCTCACCATTCGGGCCAAAATAGATAGTTACGAATTTTCCCCTTAGATCAACGTGACCACAGCGATCGCATGAAACTTC
>JAVZMU010000070.1:0-5784 GCA_038883135.1 Nitrososphaerales archaeon | reverse complement strand
AGTTCGTTTTTTGTTCTAGCTTTAGATTTTTTGGCTACAAGTGCAAGAGCCAAGGCTGCTATTGCTCCAATGGCAGGAGCTCCTCTTATGCTCATGTTCTTAATAGCATTTACTACTTGATGATGATCAATACATTTTATAATGACTAATTTGTTTGGTAATTTCCTTTGGTCTATTAATGTGATTGCTTCATCTTCCCAGTTTACAGTCCTTTTAGTAAAGCCGTTCCAAACCATATCGATCCGATTTTGAGAAAAAGTAACTAATATTCCTTTCTTTAAAATCTGAACATTTATGTTATTTAACTCAATTTTCAAAAGGCTCATATCTAAATAATGTTTTTACTTTATGCTTTTTGAGATAATCGAAAGGTTTTACTTTAAATAAGATAAAGATATGCATATATGACCTATGGTGGTTGAGGAAATCCCTTACCTATTAACAGGATATTTAACAGAAAAAGGTGTTATAATCGATGATCTAAAAGCTCAAGAAGAATTGAAAAAAAGAGGTTATGGAGAGGAGTTAAATGATAAACTCTCACTTAAAGATTACGAAGCTATTTTTTTACTTTATAGTGGTAAGTTAAGAGTACTGAGAGATGGAAAGGAAATTTCTGTAAAAGAACTCGTAAATATATCCAAGGATACTAACATATGGACTAGGTTTTTAATCTATAGAGATTTAAGGAGTCGTGGATACGTGGTTCGTGAAGGATTTGGATTTGGTGTTGATTTTAGAGTTTATGATAGAGGTGAATATGGATCTAAATCGGCAAAGTATGTTGTATTCGGCTTGAATGAAGGAACAAAGACTCCTATTAAAGAATTATGTGAGATCGTAAGCCAAATAGAGAGGATGGGAAAGGAAGCAGTGTTGGCGGTTATTGAGAGGAGAGGAGAAGTCATATACTATAAGATTCAAAGCTGGATTCCTTATAAGTACTAATTAATTACTAAAAAGAACCCTTTGGTTAGTGGTTTAGAATGGCAAAGATAGTAGCTGTTATAGGAAAAAGTGGTTCTGGAAAGACTTCTACCATAGAGTATTTGATAAATAATCTAAGCAAAGAAGGTTTCACTATAGGCACTATAAAGCATGTTCATGAACCAGATTTTACTATTGACAAAGAAGGTAAGGATACATGGAAATTCGCTAAAGCTGGAGCTAAAAAAATAGCTATTATAGCTCCAAAAGAAACTGTAATAATAAATAAGAAAGAAGACCAACGAATAGAGTTGGAAGAAGTGATTAATAAGTTGAAAGAAGGGTTAGATTTAATATTCTTGGAAGGTTTTCATTCCTTAGTTGCTAAAAGAAGTGATATTTTTAAGATAATAACAGCAAAAAATGAGGATGAGTTAAAGACGAATTTAGATGGTACTTTTCATCCAATAATAGCTATTACCGGTGAGGTTGCAAAACTTAAACCAAAGATTTCTTCTTTAGAAATTCCTCTAATAGATATGTATAGCGAAGGAAGAAGGTTAGTCCAATTATTAAAAGAGCAATTATTAAAATGATTTTGAAGTTAATCTTCTATTATTTCATAAGTTCAGGAAAATACTTCATAACTTGTTTCTCCATTTCCTTATCAGAAATAGCTGTCATTCTACCTTTGGAATACTGCTTTTCAACCCATTCATAAATCTTTCTCACTCTTTGGTCATCTTTACTTATTTTCTTGCTTCCATTTAATTTAAAGTATTGATTTATCCAGAAGGCTATACCAGCAATACCAGAATAAGGTGTAATGGCAATAGTAGGTAGTTTACCTAATATTTTTTCTGTATCAAAAGGTAAGTATAACTCTGTATCCTTAAGTATACCATCAGCATGAACACCTGCTCTTGTGACAGTAAAATTCTTACCTATTAGAGGATAGTATGGAGGAATCTTATACCCTATACTCTCATAAAAGTCTGCTATCTCACTTATGATCTTTGTGTTCATACCGTTATTCGTACCTTTTAATTGGATGTACTCTATAACCATAGCCTCAAGAGGTGTATTTCCAGCTCTTTCACCGATTGATAAAAGAGTGCAATTGTTGTAAGTACAACCATAAAGCCAAGCAGTAGTAGCGTTAATAACTCCTTTATGAAAGTCATTATGACCATGAAATTCTAGTCTATCATGAGGCAATCCTACCTCATGGATAAGATTATACACAATTTTTGGTATGCTTCTTGGTAATGCTGCTTCAGGATAGGGTAGACCAATACCTAAAGTATCGCTAAGACGTACTTTAACAGGTAGATTGTACTTTTCTTCAAGGCGAATAAGGCTTTTTACAAAGGGTACAACTGTACCATAAAAATCTGCTCTTGTAATATCTTCTAAGTGGCAACGTATAGATATACCTGATTTTAAAGTTTCTTCACATACTTCAAGATATTTGTTTAAAACTTGACTTCTACTCAAACCAAACTTATAGAGAATATGGTAATCCGAAATGGAAGCAAGTATACCTGTCTCCTCTAATTTCATCTCTTTTATGAGTTGTAAATCTTCTTTTTTAGCTCTCATCCATCCTGTAACCTTTGGATATTCGTAACCTCTTTCTCTAATCTCTTTTATTGCTGCCCTATCCCTTTTAGTGTAAGGGAAGAATTCACTCCATCTTATTATGCCTTTTGGACCTCCAAGCTTATTTAAAAAGTCGAAGAGAGTTACCATTTGATCTACTGTATAAGGTTCTCTAGCTTGTTGTCCATCTCTAAAAGTAGTATCTGTTATGTAAATTTCATCAGGCAAGTCCATAGGAACTGTTTTGAAGTCCCAAACTATTCTTGGTATATCACCAGGAGGAAAGATATCTCTGTATAATTCTACTTTATCCTCTATCTCTAAAATTAGTGGAGGTTCAGACATTATTTTCTCGACTCAAGGGTAATAAATAAACTAATCTAAATATTTTTTCCTATAAAAATCACGTCTCTTTTGCAAATTATTTAGTTATTCTATTCTATTTTTTTAAAATTTTCCATTTTTAATTGTTTTTTAAAAAATTTATCCTTTAACTACTCCTATAGGAATAAGTCTTGCTACTTTAGTTGCTATTCCTACTTTATGGGAGACTTCAGCTACAGCATCTACATCCTTGTAGGCTTCAGGAGCTTCTTCAGCAATTCCTTTCCAGCTAGCAGCCTCGATAAAGATTCCTTTGCTCTCAAGCTTCTTTTTAATCTCACTTGCAGGATGAGCTTTTACGGAAGCTGCTCTTGACATCATCCTTCCTGCACCATGAGCTGTAGAGCCAAAGCTTAGATTCATAGCCTTAGGAGTACCAACGAGGAGCCAACTTGCAGTTCCCATAGATCCTGGGATAAGAACTGGTTGACCTATATCTCTGTAAGCACTTGGTATAGCCATGCTTCCTGGAGGAAAAGCTCTTGTTGCACCCTTTCTATGCACAATTACTTTCTTTTTCTCTCCATTTACAAAATGCTCCTCAACCTTTGCTATATTGTGAGCTACATCGTATACAAGCTTCATCCCAAGATCTTCTTCAGATGCTTTAAATACTTTTTCAAAAGCCTTTCTAGCCCAATGTGTTATCATTTGGCGGTTTGACCATGCATAGTTTAGAGCTGCAGCCATAGCTTTCTTATAATCTTCAGCTTCTTTCGAATTGTTTGGAGCACATGCAAGCTCTCTATCAGGAAGATAAATGTTATATTTACGTATAGCAACTTCCATAACCCTTAAGTAATCACTACATACTTGATGCCCTAATCCTCTTGAACCAGTATGAATAAGTACTGCAACTTGACCTATTTGTGTTATACCAAATTTATTAGCGGCATCCTTATCAAATATTTTATCAACGAGTTCTACCTCAAGAAAATGATTACCAGAGCCTAAACTACCTAGTTGTGGTGCTCCTCTTGACTTTGCTGTTGATGAGACTTTACTTGGATCTGCTCCTTTCATAGTACCATTCTCTTCACAAAACTCAGCATCCTCTTCCCAACCATAACCATTTTGAATAGCCCATCTCACTCCGTCACTAAGTACTTGATCCAATTGACCAATACTTAGCTTGATCTGACCTGTACTTCCTAAACCTGAGGGTATGGCTTTGAACAATTCCCTCAATAATTCTTTAAGCTTTGGTCTGACTTCTTTTTCAGTTAGATTTGTTCGAATAAGACGAACCCCACAATTTATATCGTATCCAACACCACCGGGAGATATTACTCCAGAATCAAAATCTGTAGCAGCAACCCCTCCAATGGGAAAGCCGTATCCTTCATGACCATCTGGAAGTACTATTACATGTTTATAGACTCCTGGCAAGAAGCTTACGTTTACTGCTTGGTCTATAGTTCTATCTGTGAGCATCTTACTTAGCAAGTTTTCATCAGCATAAATAGTTACTGGTACCTTCATTCCTTCTCTTGCACTCATCTCTATCTTATATTCTACATCACTTATCTTACTTATTGGGTATTTAGATTGAATTATCATGAGTTTTTCCACCTAAAAAATTCTTAACTACCTTAATTTCTCTTGAGATGATTATAAGTGTTTCTATGTTTTAGTTAAAGATTGTTAAGTTTAATTTCGTCTTAATAATTTATAAATGAACGTTATTTAAAATTATTTAATGAATGAAGAAAGAATTACAGAAGAAGTATCAAGACTGGCTTTAAAGTATTCCTTATTTTATAGAGGAAAGATAGAGATAATTCCAAAAGTTCCAATTCGAGACCTTAATGATCTTGCTATATGGTACACACCAGGAGTTGCTGCAGTCTCAAAGGCAATAGAAAATAATAAGGAACTTTCTTTTGATTATACTTGTAGATGGAATACTATAGCAATAATAACTGATGGTAGCAGAGTGCTTGGACTGAGAGATATAGGTCCTGAAGCATCGATACCCGTTATGGAGGGAAAAGCTTTAATATACAAGTATTTAGGTGGCGTAGATGCTATTCCACTACCAATAAATGCATATGATCCAGATAAGATGATAGAAGTGATAAAAAGTTTACAACCAGCATTTGGAGGTATAAACCTTGAAGATATCGCTTCTCCAAAATGCTTCTACATATTTGATAGACTTAGAGAAGAGATGGAGATACCCATATGGCATGATGATCAACAAGGAACAGCTGGTGCTACATTAGCAAGCCTAATAAATTCATTAAAGCTGACTGGGCGTAAGCTACGTGGTACAAAAATTGTTTTTTTCGGTGTTGGTGCAGCTAATATAGCAAATGCTCGACTCATAATAAAAGCAGGAGCTGATCCAGGCGATTTGATTTTGATAGATTCAAAAGGAATTATTTATCCAGAGCGTGAAGATTTAGATGAATTGAAGATAAAAAATCGTTGGAAGTACGAGCTTGCTATAAAGACAAATAAAGAAAGAATATCTGGAGATTTTGTAAAAGCTTTTGATAACGCTGATGTATTAATATCTGCATCTAAGTCTGGACCTGGTGTAGTAAAAAAAGAATGGATATCAAGAATGAATGATAAAGCAATAGTATTCACGTTAGCAAATCCGATTCCTGAGATATGGCCATGGGAGGCAAAGGATGCTGGTGCGTACATAGTCGCTACAGGCCGTTCAGACTTTCCAAATCAAGTGAATAATAGCTTAATATTCCCATCAATGTTTAGAGGTGTATTAGATGTTAGAGCAAAGGCTATTGTTGATGATATGGTAATAGTAGCTGCAGAAGAATTAGCTAAATTTGCAGAAGAGAAGGGATTAAATAAGGATTATATAATTCCAAATATGACAGAATGGGAAGTCTATCCAAGAGT
>JAVZMU010000069.1:0-6237 GCA_038883135.1 Nitrososphaerales archaeon | reverse complement strand
AATGTGAACTATTTTATTCGTGAAGACTTTCTTGTCACTAAAACAGGGAAAAAGTTAACAAAAATAATGAGAAGTAAAGAAACGATTAAAGCCTTAAAATCTATGCTAGGAGTATATATAGAATGAATGTGTTTTTTATATTAAGTTTAATAAATCTGGCTTATTCGTAACAATTCCATCAACACCCATTTCTATCAATTCATTTGCTCTATTTGGATTATCAACAGTCCAAGGATATATTTTCAAATTATTGCTATGAGCTTCTTCAACCATTTCTTTTGATAAATATGTATGCTCAGGAAATAATGAGTTTGCATTAGCATTCAATGCAAGATCTACTGATTTTATTGGGTAACACTTAAAAATAACTCCTGTTTTTATTATCGGATTCAGATTTTTTATCTTTTTTAAAATGTGATGATTAAATGAAGTTACAATAACTTCTTTTTCAATTCCTTCATTCTCGATGATTTTAATTATAGAATTCTCAATATTGGGAACTTTTATCTCAATTATTAGTATTGCCTTTTTCTTCACAACATCTATCACTTCTTGAAGAGTTGGTATTCTTTCACCTTTACCAGCATCCAACTTCTTTAACTCTTCTAGCATTAAATTCTTAACAAGTCCTTTACCATTAGTTGTTCTATCAACACTCTCATCATGAATTACTACTATTTGCTCATCTTTACTTAATCGAACATCTACTTCTATCATTTTAGCATTAAGCTCTAAAGCTCTTCTTATCGCTCTTAGCGTGTTCTCTGGCTCGTAGGCTGATGCTCCTCTATGTGCTATAATATCTATCATGATCATCTCTTATTATAAAAAGGTAAAATTTTAAAATTAATGGTTTAATTCTTTTTTGTGATCACAATGGGAGAAGATTTTGGACTCAGTGTAATAGATAAGCTGTTAAAGATGATAGAAGAGAAAAAACTCGGCCTTGATCCTGATGTTTTAGCATATTGGTTTAAGATAATTGAATCTGATTCTAAAGCTTTATGTCCAGAAGATTTACGTGATAGCATATCAATAAAGCAAGATCCTATTCTATGGATGAAGTTTCATTTAAAAGCATCAAAAAGAGCAGTTCCATTCTTGATTCAGGCTATAGAAAAGAATCTACCATCCATGCCTTATGCTACAAGGCTTTACTTCATGAAGGTTGGCGAGATCATAGAAGAGGAAGCCAATCGATTATATGTATAATTGGAAAGGGATTATCAAGATAACTTTCTTTATACTACTATTTAATAGTTCGTTCATATTTTACATTATAAAGAATAAGGTACCATACAAGATAACGTTCTTAAAACATTTTCACATGGGCCATTTTTGAGAAGAAGTATGCTTAGATTACATCATCTATTGACCTATTAGCTCAGCTTTGAGTGCTTTTATCGGAACATCATCAAGAATAGTTATGCATGAAGAACATTTAAAGATAATTCTCTTCAATAATGTTCTTTTATCTTCTTTACTTCCCTATCCAAATTAGATCAAAACTTAAATTTTTCCTAAAATCTTTAAGCTTTACCTATAAGATTTTTGCCTCCTTCTTCTTGGACCCGGTCCTCCAAACTTTTTTGGTTCTGTACGTCTTGGATCTCCAACTAAGAGATGTTTATCAAACTCAATAATCCTCTGTTTCAATTCTGAACTTTTACTCCAGTCTACAAGAGCGCGAGATATAGCTATGGCAGCAGCTTCAGCTCTACTCATAAATCCCCCACCTTTAACCTTTACATCTATGTCCACCTTTTCTCTAATATCGCCAGCCAATTGCAATGGGGTGAGTATAATTTCTCTAGCTACTTCAGGTGTAATGAGTTCTACAGGGACTTTGTTTATTCTAACCTTGCCACTTCCAGAAGAAATGACAGCAGTAGCTCTTGCTGTCTTTCTTGATCCTGAATAAAGTTTTATACTAGAGCTCAATTTACTCACCTCTCCATCCTAGCCTTGATGCTAGCTCACCCAATGTGAGATAAAAAGATAAAGGCTTTTTTGCTATAGCGTCTTCAATTTTCGTCTTTTCAAGAGATTTGTATTGTTCAGGTATGCCCACGTATACTCTTAATCTTTTGAGAGCTGCTAAGCCTTTAGCTTTACGCCTTGGGATCATTCCACGAATCATCTTACTAAGTATAGTATCAGGTCTTCTTGGATGAAAAGGACCATGACGAGGGTTTATTATACTACTAATTTCTAATTTTTTTAAATACTCGTTTATGATACTCAACTTATTACCCGATAGTAAGGCTTTCTCAGCATTCAAAACTATTACTTTATTCCCATTTAGCAAAGATTTTGCTACATAAGAAGATAGCCTTCCAGCTATATGTCCTTGCGCGTCAACAACTATGATCTTAGCACTCCTTATACTATCCTCCAATTAAAATCACTCCTTTCCCATCAGGAAATTTTTCTATGAAATCTTTTAAAGACATAGCTTTACCACCTACTTTCTGAATCTTCCAAAGAGCCTTTTCTGAAAAGCTATATGCTCCAATAGTTATCCTATGTGAGATAATACCACTCCCAAGAATCTTGCCAGGAACCAATACTAAATCATCTTCCTTTGTAAGTCTAGATATCTTTCCTATGTTCACTACTGGTCTTCTTGACTTAGACTTTGACAAATATTCTATAGCAGCAAGCCAAATATGAGCTTTACTTTTCTTGTATGCCTGCTTTAAGGTGTATATTACATTATCTAAAACAGGGTTTTCTATTTTTCTCAAATTACTTCACACTCTTTGCTTTTTCAGAAAAATCTAAAAGTTTTTTATGTAAGATTTCAACAGCTTTAATCAAGATCTCTCTGGCTGGAAGAGAGCCTGAAGACTCAATATATAGCATATATATATCCTCTTCTTCAGAAATTGGCTTAAGGACTGAAGCTGTTGTTGGTTGCCATTTCGCATGTTCTTTTCCCTTTCCTAATCTTGCATACGCCTCGAGTTTTATCACTTGCCTTGGAGCAAGTTTGACTATAGGTATAGAATTGCTTATGGGTTTTACAAACTTATCTTCAGATTTCAAATCACCAGAGTAAACAATCTTTGTTTTATCGATAGCTTCAGCATCTAAAACTATAAGCACCCTACATTTAGGACAACCTAAAGAACTTTTACACTCACATTCTTCTGGCAGAACGTATCTTGTGAGGTCAGTCCTCAACGGAATAAGACCTAGTCTATGGGCTAAAAGTTCATCATACATTATTGAAGAATTCTCGATTATAACAACTTCATCAATAGCCATGGTAGGCACTTCAGAGATGGCAAAACGGCGTATAGCATTAACATAGCTTCTATGAATGCCTTTAATTATAACCTTAATCTTTGTTTCGTCTTGCTCTAATACTTGTATCTCCACCAAGATTAAGACCTTCCATCAATAACCATGTGCATTTTTAAGCTCGATCTGTTAAGCCCTCCTACCTCTTCTACCACCTGGTTTCCTAGTTGTGTCGTGAGGGATAGGTGTAACATCTTCTATTCGTCCTATCTTAAATCCTGAACGAGCTAAAGCTCTAATGGCTGCTTGAGCACCAGGACCTGGAGTCCTAGGACCTGTACCCCCAACAGCACGAACTTTAATATGAAGAGCATTAATACCCTTTGCCTTCGCTATTTCAGCTACAGCTGTAGCCGATTTCATGGCAGCATAAGGAGAAGACTCAAGTCTATCTGCCTTTACATGTCTCCCACCTGAGCTGAAGGCTATTGTCTCAGCACCAGTCAAATCAGTTATATGCACTATGGTATTATTGGGAGAGCTGAAGATGTGAGCTACTCCCCACCTTTCTTTTTCTTCTGGACTTCTTTCAGGCATTTTATTCACCTTAAACAGATAACTTTTGACTCTTAATAGCACTATTCTCGCTTAACCTAACCTTATCGTACTCGTCTCTCTTTACAATGTATCCAGGTCTTGTGATAATTCTATCGCCCACCTTTATATGACCGTGAGTTATGAGTTGACGAGCTTGGTAAGGAGATACAGCTATACCTTTTCTCCACACTATAGTTTGTAGGCGTCTCTCCAAAAGATTTTCAACTGTTAAGCCAAGGACATCATCTAAACTTGATTTCAAATCCACGATGCCTCTATTACTTAATGATAACAAAAGTTCCTTTTCTTTCTTTGCTCTTATTTCTTGTGGTGCAGCCAAAAGCATTCTTGCTTGCTTTCTTATTCTTGAAAGTTCTGTATGTGCCTTCCATAATTCACGTTTATTCCTCAGCCCATAAGTGCCTATTATATACAATTCTTGAGATAATTGATCGCTACGCCAAGGATGTTTCGGTGTAGAGTATTTCTTGCGAGGTTTTTTTGGATCGCCCATAAAAGGTCACTTTTGCGTTTCTGCTACTTTTTTCACACCAACTGCCCTTCCCTTTCTTCCAGTGGTTCTCGTATGCTGCCCTCTTACCTTTAGACCTAAGGAATGCCTTACGCCACGCCAACTCGCTAACATCTTTTCACGTTCTATTTCTGTCTTTAAAACAAAATCCAAGTCTGAACCTATATAATGAGTATTGACGCCTGTTTCTGGATCTTTCTTATGATTTAGCATGAATATGGGAATGCCTACTTTGGTCGGATCTTTAAGACAATCTTGAATTTCAGAAATCTGCTTATCGCTAAGGGCGCCTAATCTCATTCTACTATCTATTTTAAGAGCGTTAATAATAGCATTAGCTAAACTATAACTTACACCTTTAATATCTGCTAGAGCAAAAGCTACTTTTTTTGTTCCATCCAAATCTTTCCCAGCGATCCTAACTATATGCCTAAATTCTGAGGACAAAGACTACACACTTTATATAGGTAATGCCTAAAGCACCTGTTATAAATGTTTACCGTTAATTTAAATTTTTTATAAAATAATACTTTACCAAGATTATGATGATGTTAAGATAAAATTAAATATTTAGTCTAAATTTTATTCAACTTGCTTTGGCTTATGTCATTTCTTCAGATGATCGTGAAAGAGTGTAATTCAGTATTAAAGATTTATGAGTAATTAAGATAGTTTATAATATTCAAAGCTTAATTAAAAATACAACCTTATCATAATTGCCTAGATTTTTATAGCAATATATTAATATTATATTTTAATATTAATAAAATCTTAACATCACCAATAACAATATTAAAAAACAATTGTGTAGGTTTAGTCACTTTAATGGTAAATTACCCGAATTTATCTACACTTAACTTTTTGATTTAACAATACTTGTAAAAATCTCTTTAATTATCTCATCAAAATTGCCAGTAATTACGTTAATTACATGAGAGTTCTTTACTGCTTTTGCTATTCTTTTAATGATAGGGTGATAGGCATTTAGATAATTAAGAAGAATTATCTTTTCAAATGGATGCTTTTTTATAAATTCCTTTGTACGTTTTAAAATTTCTTTCATAGCATGACTATCCAGTTTAATGGAACTTACATATTGTGATAACGGATAAACATCTGAAAGCTCAACAGGTACTATCCCAAAAGGCAAGGTTAAGAAACATATTTGAATACCTTTTAAAGCATCACCAAGAGCATTAGCTAATTTTATGTAGAATGGAGATTTATAAAAAGGCTTAACATCGGATTCTGGTAGAATTAAGAGAATTTTCTTCTCTGACTTTATGGATACATCCTCTATGAGTTTTCTATGGTACCTTAAAGCTTCAGGTCTCATTAAATCATAATATTCATAAAAGAATAATGCCCTTGGTTTAAATAATGGAGTACCATCTTCTAGAAATTCATAATTATTTATTAGTAATTTGAAGACTTGCCAGAGCTTTGGATGAGCTCTAGCTTTAATTCCAAGATACTCCCAAAGTTTACCAACCTCTATTGCTTGCTTCGTTGCTTTAACTTCTTTTAATAAAACATTAAGGTTATGGATTGCTATCTTCTTAATTTTTTCTTCAGATTCAAGCTCCTTTATTTCCTTTAAAGTATAGTTTGAACAAATATAGCAGTTACATGGTAAATATGTTAGCTCATCAAACCTTAAAGTACCGTAATCTGTCATATATCGTCCTTCTCTGGCATATAACATATATGATGCTGAATCAAAAAGATCACAACCAAGGGCAACAGCTAGAGGGATTGTTAATGGATGTCCAGCACCAAATAGATGAAGAGGTTTATCTATAGGAAGAGATTGCTTTACAGTTATTATCATTTTAGCTAATAGCTCAAAATTGTAAGTTTCC
>JAVZMU010000068.1:0-6323 GCA_038883135.1 Nitrososphaerales archaeon | reverse complement strand
GATAAAGCAGTACTTCGGTCCTCTTAGATCATCGAGAGGTAGCCTTCTTTTAGGTATCTTAACCTTCTTAGGTCTTAATTCTATGGGTTTTTTCTTTGGTATAAATTTACCTAATATGCCTTTTTGGACAGAACCTAATCGCTTAATCAATATACTCTCAGCTTTCCTTTCTGTGTTTCTTGCAATGAGTCTAATTATGAGCTTGAGAGGAGGAGTTACAGCCTTTCAATCAGAATTGGACTTCTTTTTCACATCACCAATAAAGCCAAGACAGTATATTTTATCAGACTTAATCTTCCAATTCATAGTCCTTCATCTTCTATTTTTTCCCTTTGTTCCTCTAATAATAGGATTGGCTTTAAGGTTAGGCATAACTGCTTTGACTGCTTTAATCGCATCTCTTATCTATGAGATATTTGTCTTCTTAGTGCTATTGAGTATGCAATCTCTTGGTATTTTAAGCCTTATTGCACCATATAAGAGAACTAAGATCTTGATTATATCAATAATAATAGTTCTTCTTTTGCCAAGCTTAAATTTTATACACTTTTTTCCTTTTGAATATTCTGATTTACCCTATCCATCTACTTTTGCAGCAAAAGCAATCATTCACTTGTTGAATCAAAGTCCCGTTGAACTGTCAAATATATACCTTTTAGGAGTCTTCATCGTCATTGCTTTTATTTTCCATAATATAATATCAGGAAAGGATCTTTTTTACTATGTAAAACCCACTGTGATGCTATCCTTTTTTGAAAGTAGACCTCAAGCTCAATCTATTCAACAGAGAAGAATGCTTGAGAAGTTTGGACCCATTACGACCTTTCTGACTTTAGACCCTACAAAAGGTTCATTGATAAGCTTTATGATAAAAAAGCATTTTATACGTATAATAAGGGATGGAAGCTTACTCCCATTGATCATATTATTCGTAATTTATGGAGCAATTAGTGTTTTATCCTTGAATTTCTCATCAACTCCAAGTGCAAGAGAAATTGAGTCGATTCTTTTTACTTTGACCTTTTATAGTGCTTTAGTTCCTTCAATGTTAGCTATGTCATGGAATTCTTATGAGAGAGATAATCTATGGATAATTTTAACTTCTGGTGGACGAATAGTTGATTACTTTAAATCCTTTTTTGTAGCTCTTTTGGTACTTGCCTTAATCCTACCATGGGGATTTTTAATCGTATCTCTCCTTTTTATTGGCTTATCGTCCTTATGGCTCATATTATGTGCACTTGCTATTGCTTCCTTTTCTTCTGCTTTTGCAATTCTAACTCTAATCTTGATAAGTGTGCCCAAAGAAGGTAGCTTATCTGCTAGTTACTTTTTTGTTATAATCCTACCAATAATTGGTGCTTATATTGGCGCTTCACCGTTTTTAGCCATGCTCGTAATGGTTTCAGACTATCCTATTCAGTCTCAATTATTATTCGCTGTAGTTCTAATATTCTATTTAGCATTAGCGTTGTTTGGGCTTTTAAAGTTAATCGAAAGAAAGGCTAAATCGATGAGGATATGAATCATCTGATAATTAAAATCTTATCAAGCATACTATCAAGTTCATTAAGAAAATTAGAGAACTTATCGATTGGTACTATAGGAACCTTGCTTATAAAAAGGTCTCGTTCACTATATAGTGTGACTATTACAGGAATTATGTATGAAACGTTAAACTTTTTAGCTTCATCACTCATTATAAACTTCTTAACTCTTTTTATCTGAGCATCTACTATCTTTGACATAATTGATAATCCTATCGAGCGATACCAATGTTTACAATCTATCGCCAAGCCCTTTCTATCTTTAAATGCTAATACATCTATCTCTATCTTAGGATGTTTTAGCCTAAAATTCTGATGAACTATGTAATTATTATAAATCATTATGGTAGAGATGAATTCCTCAAAATCTTTCCAGCTTAAAGCTTTTGAGACTTCATCTATGCTTGAACCAAGCTTTAATGCTAAAATTGAAGCTAATAACTTTCCTCCTTTATTGAATTGAACAATATTCCCATTTATCTTAGCTATATTCTCTTTCTCAAGAAAAATCAATACCTCTCTTAAAACTTCGAAACTTAGCCCACATCTAGAAGCAATTTCCATCAAATCATACTTACCATTTATAATGAATGGAATTAGTTTAATTAAAATAGCAGGTCTCGTCTTAATCTCCTCTATCCGATTTTTCTTGAGCATAATGTAAAAATTTATCTATTTAACAATTAAGTTTAGGCTAGAATTATGGTATGAGTGAAGAAAAATCCCAAAACGATAGGAAAAGTTTGCTTAAAGTGTTAATTTACATCATGATTATCTTAGCTATAATGGGCATGGTTTGGCTACTGCCAAGAATCGCTCTAGGAACATCCACGCCTTTCTTCAGTGTATCAAGCAATAGCATGGCTCCTACTTTGAATGTTGGTGATTATATAGTAGTTAAGGCTGAGCCTTTTGATAATTTAAATTTAGGCGATATAATAGTATTTTATAGTCCATGGAATCCTAATGATATAATAGTACACCGTATATATGATATTAGAATTTATAATGGACAAAAAGTGCTGATAACTAAGGGTGATAACAATTATACTAATCCTTATCCTGATCCATGGTATGTTACGCAGGAGCATTATATAGGTAAATACACAGGATTCAAGATTCCTTATTTAGGATATCTTGCTTTACTTTTCCCTTACCCAGTTAATTACATACTCATCCTATTTATAATCGTGATGATATTTATTATGGAACTATCATATGAGAAGAAGGAAAAAGATAATTTTACAACTATTATTTTTAAGGGATAAAAGTATGCTCACTATATTATGAAGATAAGTAAAACATATCATTTAAGAATCAAATAGAGTTGAAGATCTAAAGACATTCATAGAGAAAGGCGATTATTATACACATACTGTTATGGTATGTAAGGATCTAGATGTAATGAAGAAAGCCATAGAGAAGATAAAACCCAGAAAGCTATACAAAAGAAAGCATAAAGTAATTTTTTAAATAGTAGTTAATTATAATTAAAGTGATCCTCTTGCCTATCACAAAAGCTATCGTAAGTATAGAAAATGTAGTTGCTTCTGCTACTGTTAATCAAACCATTGATTTAAACGTTATTACACAGCTTTTTCCAGATGTTGAATATCGCCCAGATCAGTTCCCAGGACTTGTATTCAGATTAAAAGCACCCAAAACTGCCACGCTTATCTTTAGTTCTGGTAAAATGGTTTGTACAGGTGCAAAATCTGAAGATCAAGCCATAAAGGCAGTTAAGACAGTTGTCAGCAAACTAAGGAAAGGTGGTGTTGAGATAGTTAATGATCCAATCATAGAAATACAGAATATAGTAGCCTCAGCAAGCCTTGGGGGGAAAGTGCACCTTGAAGAAGCAGCTAGAGTGTTGGAGAGATCTATGTATGAACCTGAACAATTTCCTGGCTTGATCCATAGGATGATCGATCCTAAAACAGTCATACTCTTATTTGCGAGTGGGAAGCTTGTCTGTACTGGTGCTAGAAAGGAAGTAGATGTTTATAAAGCCGTTAACAATCTCCATAGCTTACTCGAAGAAAAAGGGTTGATGATCTACTAAACATATTTTTATAGCCTATTTTTATATTATTTTAGCTACGACCTTTTTCTACAAACCATTGTTACTAAAAGGATGGATCTATGTAAGCCTTATGCCTAGCTATAGCATAAAGTCTATAACCCTTGCTACTACACAAATTTTGTTTTCATGAAAGTGAAGACAGAAGTTAATTCTTTAATTCGAAAATCAATCACGTTTAAAATACGATTTCTCAATAGCTCGCCCTCAAGTTTTAACTGTCTGATTCGTTCAATATCTTCAGCTAACTCTACATCTCCTAAAACATCTCTAACCCATTTTTCTATATCGTTTCTTGGGATGTGAAACTCTAAAGATTTTATATCGATGAGTTTAACCTTCTCTTTAAAGTCTAAGAGACTACAAGCAAAGATTCCTGTAAAGTTTTCCAGACCTACTCCTGTATAGAAAAAGAAGCATTTGTCTAAAGGTACGGATAGAAAGACTCTCTTTGCTTTTTCAGGTAAAGCACCTATAGCTATAAGACCTAAGCCAGATAATTTATATGTTAATGGATCTTCTCGAACCTTTTCTAAGAGTTTTTCCTTCTCCAAACGGTTTAGATGGGCAATCAAATCTCGAGCTGTATGAGGTTCGCCTAGTTTCTGGGCAAGCTCCTCAGGTGTAGCCTTTTCTATATTATAAATCGTCTTCAATATTTTAATATCATTTTCTGCTAGTTGAGAGATAACAGTCACCTCTAATTTGGAGAATACACTCTGATATTAATAAGTTTATTTAGCGTACATGAATAAACTTAAAGAGAAGGTTAAATGATAATTACGCTATACTTTTTTTATTGTTTTTAATCATGTTATATATCGCTTTTTTCTGATCGTCTCCAATTATGTTCATATCATAAAGGAGATCTGCAAGCTCAGTTATCTTAGCAAGAGCATTAAGCTTTATATTCAAGGTTGCCAATCTTTCCCTTCCTCCTTCCATCCTATCTATTAGAACCAAAGCATTCTCAACTATTCCTCCCTCACTTCTTATAGCTTCTGCAGCTCTTAGAATTGAGTTACCTGTGGTTATAAGATCATCTAGAATTAAAACCTTCCAGCCAGGTCTCAACAATCCCTCAACCCTTTTTTGAGTACCATGCTCTCTAGACTCTTTTCTGACGTATAGAAGAGGCTTCTCTAGCTTATAGGCTACAACTGTAGAATAAGTTAACCCAGCAGTAGGTATTCCGCTTATAGCATCTATTTTATCCAAGTTCAACATATTCTTAATGGCTTCGATAAAAGCATCTATTATCCTTTTGAAGATCTCAGGAAGACTTGGTACTATACGAAGATCGATATAATAAGAGCTCATCTTTCCACTTGTGAGAGTAAAAGTGCCAAATTTAAGAGCATTTGTCTTAACAAGAACTCTTCCAAGTTCTTTAATCAATTCAAGCCTTCTATTATCCCAACTCAAAAGAATCACTTCTTCTACATGCTTATTTATTACAGATAACTCATATAAAAGATATTATTTAGCATTTTAATCAGTTAAGCTAATACCCTAGAAGGCAGAGTATCATGCCTTTACATTATATCTTAAAATGAATCTTAGAGAGTTGAAAGTTAGTTTTGAATTTATAAGTAATGGGGAAGAGTATCAAAAATTCTTCTTTATCTACTCTATAGAGTGGTTTAGTAGGTAGATTACTTACTAGATAGAAAAAGTATGGTTAACAATGTTTAATGAATCAACGAAAATATCTTAAGGATTTATAGAGAGACATTCATAAAAAGAGTTATGTTTTTGGAATTTTCTTAAGAGGTAATTATAGAATAAAGCTAAGTTCATCATCTATACTACTATGATCCTGTTTCCTTCTATTAAAGTATCGTAATAAATGCATAGTCATAGGGATTCTACCTTTTGATGCTCGGATACTCTTATCTTAAGAATATCTAATAAGCTTGGTAAATTAGAGATCTTTCACCGAATCTTATCTGGTGGAGTACTTAGTTAGTAATCGTTCAAGGAACGATTGATCATTTAAAACTTAATTCAATTATGAGAATAAATTGGTTATTGCTTGAAGAATAAATATTATTCCAAATAATATAAAAGTAGTAGATGCGCCTATCTTTATGTATCGAATTGGAATAAACTTGACAAGATTTGAACCTAGAATAACCGCTATTCCCATTAATATAACATATGCAAAAATTAAACCAATAAGTATGAGGATTGGCGAATTATACTTTGCAGTAAGAGCTATAATTGAGAATTGGGTTTTATCACCTAGTTCCATTAAAGCGATTAGGGAAAAAGAAGTAATAAAATTAAGCCTTTGATTCTTAACATCGATAACATCTTTATCGTTAGATATTAAAGTCAGGATTCCAAATATTATAAAGACTATACCTGATCCAAGACTTACTAATGATATAGGGATAAAAGCAGCAAGAGTCACGCCAATCAATATACTCAAACCATCAACTAAAGAAACTGCTAAAAGAGCACTCAGAAAAACATAAGCAGGGTTATATTTTGTTGATAAAGTAATAGTAGCAAGCTGAGTCTTATCACCGAACTCAGTAATGGCGATTATACTAAACGATGATATCAATGGCGATAAATCCATACATAAGATATCCTAATTCATAAATATTAATTTGTTCAGGAAAGAACAATTAAAGTATAAATCTTTGTTTTAAATGAGAATTTCATCAAAATATCATTAGGAAATGGTG
>JAVZMU010000067.1:0-6356 GCA_038883135.1 Nitrososphaerales archaeon | reverse complement strand
AAAGTGCTACTGTAACCTAATCTTTTTAATTCCTGCTTAACTTCTGAATATTTTAGCTCAGGCTTCTCTCCAAGAGTGAAAAGAGCTTCTGTACAATTAGCTTTACTACCAGATTTTGCAAAAGATAAAACCTCGTTAGGCTTCATAATCTCTGCATCTTTATCTTTAGGCTCCTTTCTAAATCCACAATATCCACATTTATTTCTACAAATATTTGTTAAAGGTATGAATATCTTTCTTGAATATGTTATTCTCTTTCCTTTACTATTATCTCGAATTATGCTTGCTACAGAAAATAATGTTTTAAGATTATTAGTTTTTATAATATGATAAGCTTCTTCCTTTTTGATTTCTTTTCCTTCAAGGCTTTTATACAATGCTTCTCTAACTTCTGAATCAAGATTGCTATCTTCAAGAAGATTAAAGATACTTTTTTCTGAGCTTATTATGCTCATCTAATTAGCCTCTTTTAACGATTTGTTAAAAATAATTCTCTTGTTTATTTAATTTTTCATATCAAAAGTATTTATCCATCCTTTTAATGAAGGTTAGAAAGAATGGTTATAGTTAGCGTTACTATGGACTTAGCACTTGAGGAAGGACAAACCTACGCTGGAGGTTTAGGTGTATTAGAGGGAGATAAATTTTATGCATTAGGTAGGATGGGAATAGATTACATTGTTCTAACCCTTTTTTATAGAGGTGGCTATGTAGACTACATAGAGCATAAAAACGAACTTATCCCTATAGCACAAAATCAACCTTTAGATTTTCTAGACAAGCTTAATCCCTTAGATTCATTTATCATCAATTTAAAAAAAGAGGAAGTTGTTGTAAGACCTTGGGAATACAACTATAAATCAGCTAGAGCAATTTTCTTTGAAGCTATTGATCCAGAATGGGCAAGGGTTTTAACAGATAGACTATATATAGAAAATAGCTTAGAGGAAAAGTTCTATAAATGTGTTTTTTTGAGTAAAGCAGCAGCAAAGTTCATAGAAAGTAAAATAGGATTAGAGAAAATAGATTACATCGATCTTCAAGAGTCTTATTCTGCCCTCCTTCCAATATTACTTCGTATGAATAATCTTTACAGGCTTGTGATTCATACACCAGGACCTTGGGGACATCCTGTATTTCCTCAAGAACTTATAGAAAAGGAAATTGGCGCTAAGTTTGTATCTCCTCAAGTCGTTCTAACTGAAGTAGGATTAAGTGTAGTTCAAAAGGCTTTTGTAGTATCTGCTAAACAAATCGACATAGTTAAGAAAGTCTTCCCTCAGCATACAATTAAAATCAAAGAAATAACAAATGGTATAGATCTTGAGAGATGGATGGATCCAGAGATTAGAAAGCTATATCTTAATGGAGCTTTAAATCTTCAAGCCTTTAAGAGAATTCATGAGGGGCTTAAGAGAAAGTTCTTGAATTATTTAAAGCATTTAAAGAATATTAAAGATGAAGATAGAATATTAATATCTTGTTCAAGGAGAGTTGTTAAGTATAAACGTCCTGAGTTTGTATCATGCTTTATAGAGGAGAATAAAGATTTACCTGCAATTTATGTTTTGGACGGAAAAGCTCATCCTCATGATTATGATGGAATTAAGAGAATGAAGCAAATGTATGAGCTATCAAAAAAATACAGTAATGTCTTCTTCATTCCAATGTATGATTTAAAAATGGCAAAGATGCTTTTGAAAAGTTCAGATCTAAATTTATT
The DNA here is from genome assembly GCA_038883135.1 of Nitrososphaerales archaeon. Taxonomy (GTDB): domain Archaea; phylum Thermoproteota; class Nitrososphaeria; order Nitrososphaerales; family JACAEJ01; genus JAVZMU01. Next base: position 4,633 of record JAVZMU010000067.1, on the reverse strand, counting down.
CACACCTTTTTCAGGTTGGGAAGCTTGTGGAACAAGCTATATGAAAGCTGGAGTGAATGGTGTACCCACTTTATCATCACGTGATGGTGGAGCTTTAGAAATAATAAACGATGGTGTAAATGGTTGGTTATTCGGAAAAGACATAAGAGAACTCGTAGATATTTATACAGATCCAAGGGCTGAAGAAATAAATAAGGAAGATTATGCCGAATTTAAATCAAAACTTTTGAGAATTATAAAGATGTATCAAGAGGATAGAGATAAATTTTATGAGGTCGGGCTAGAAGCCATAAGAACATTCACGCCAAAAGTTGACATAACAAATACTCTTAGAGAATATTATAAGGGAGTAATAAAATAATTGCTTTTTATTAATTAATATCTGCCAGACCATCTCTTGAATAAATTATGCTCTATGTTAAGGCTGTCAAGAATCTTTCCTACTATAAAGTCTATTAAATCATCTATACTTTTTGGATTATGGTAAAAAGCTGGCATTGCAGGAAGAATTACAACTCCTATTCTTGATAGTTTTAACATATTCTCAAGCTGTATAGCACTAATAGGAGTTTCTCTTGGGACAAGAATTAACTTTCTTCCCTGCTTTATCATTACTTCTGCAGCTCTTAGAATCAAATTTCCTGAATAACCATTAGCAATTCCTGCTAGAGTTTTAGAACTACATGGGACTATTACCATACCATCTGTAATGAAAGATCCACTCGATAATGGTGATGATAGATCATTTATTTGATGGACATAAGTTGCTAATCTCTCTATATCTTCTTTTTTTAATAAAAGCTCGTTTTCAATTATCTCTTTTGCTCCTTTACTTATTATTAAATGAGTCTCAACATTCTTATTTAAGAGAATTTCAAGAAGGCGTTTACCATATATTACACCACTTGCTCCCGTTATAGCAACAACTATCCTCATGATCATTTATCAGCAAATTAACTTAAATAATATTATTTAACTTATATTGAATTGGAGTTATCCTCTCTATAGTACCGTCTTTATGACCTTTATAGATTAAATCTATTCTTTCTGTGAATATTCCTGCTTCAATAACTCCGGGTATATCTTTTATCTTACTCAGTAATAAAGGAGGATTTTCAATAATCCCAAAGTCTGTATCAAAGATTAGATTTCCATTCTCAGTAAAAAATGGATAACCTTTTTCCATTACTCTTAGCTCAGGTTTTCCATCGATCTTCTCCAATTCTTTCGATACAAAATCTCGAGCAAAAGGAAGAACTTCTATAGGTACTTTTCTATTTAAATTTTCTACAAATTTTTCTTCATTAGCTAAGATTACAACCTTTTTTGATGCTCTCATTAAAATCTTTTCTCTTAAAAGAGCACCTCCTCCTCCTTTTATCATATTGAATCTTTTATCTATCTGATCTAAACCATCAACTACTAAATCAATAAATGGTATTAGGTTTGATGGAGAGATTTTTAATCCTGCTCTTTCTGCAAATATCTGTATTTGTAGTGAGGAAGGTATTACTGAGACCTTAATTTGATTCTCTTCTATGAATGTTTTTAAAGCATTAACAAACCTTGATACTGCAAAACCACTCCCTAAACCAATTATCATATTATTCTTTACATTTTCAAGAGCTTCTTTAGCCATTTTATCGATAATTTCAGATTTTAATTTTACCACCTTTATATGATTCTAATCACCATAATTTATAGCCTACCAATGTTCAAAATGTAAAATCTCTTCAAGAGGTTTTCTATCTCTAACTTCTCCTTTTACCTCATTAGGATAGCCTAATGGAGTCATGGCAACTACACGTATACCTTGAGGAATCCCTAAAACTTCTTTTACAATTTTCTCGTTAAAATTTGCTATCCAACAAGTCCCTAAACCTTCCTCTACTGCACAAAGGATCATGTTTTGTAATGCAATTGCTACATCAACCTTCCAATACTCCTCTCCGTCCCCTCTTACCCAAGCCTTACTAGGATCTGCACATGCAACTATTATTACTGGTGCATTAACAAACCATTCTTTAGGATAAGATTCTCCTAGTTTCCTCTTTATTTCAGGATTTTTTACTATAATAAAATGCCATGGCTGACTATTTGTAGCTGATGGTGCGAGACGACCAGCTTCAATTATACGTATAAGCTTCTCCTTTTCAACTTCCTTTGGCTTGTATCTTCTAATGCTCCGCCTTAATTTTATAGCATCGAATACATTCAATAATAACACCCAAAAGTATCTCTTTAAAAAAAGAATTAATAATTTACTCTTAATTGAATTTTATCCTTCAATATCTATTTGCTCTAATCTATCTAAGGCTTGAAGAACTTCTTCCCTTAAAGCCTTGACTTTATCCTCAACTTTTGCTTCTTCTGTTTTTATCTTTGGCTTTTCCTCCTTTTGCTCTATTTTTAATGGAGTAGGAATCTTTTGAGTAGGAGCTTTAATTTCCTCAAGTCTAGCTTTTGCTTTATTTAATCTATTTTCTATTTGTGCCATCTTTCTCTCGAACAAGCTTATTAATTCAGTTTTAAGATTCTCTAACTCTCCAACTTCAATCAATAGCTCAACATTGCTCAGTTTTTCTTCTACAACTTTCAATTGTTCACGATATTTATTGGATAGCTGTTCCCTCTCTTCCTTTGTTATTTTGTTTTGGACCTCAGCCTCATACACTCTTGTTAAAGCACTAGATAGTAACTCTTTCTCAAGCAATAGAGCATTCAACTCTTTACGAGCTTTTTCAAGTTCAGGAGCTTGAATAAGTTTTTCTCCAGTAGTTGGAATAGGAGGTTTGATGCTAAGAGTTTCAGTCTTTTCTTTTTGTTTTTTAGAAAATTTTAGTAAAGTATAGAATATAAAAGAACCAATAGTAAAGCCGATTCCTAATCCAACCACTAAATCGAATAACTCCATCTAATCAAAATAGTAAATCGTAAAGTAATATTTAAGGCAATCAGTTAGAGATGATAACATTATTAAGTTAAGGCATAAAAAATTACTAGGCTACTCTATTCCCCAACGTTTAGTCATTTTTACTATGATGAATATTACAAAAGCAACGATTAAGAAGGTTATCAAAGCTCCGATGAAATGCCCAACTCTGAAGGGTCCGACTTCAATTGATTCCTACTGAGTAGCAGGCGTAACTAACTGAATTATGGGCATGATCAAATCGTTCACTAAAGCTTGAACTAATGCACCTAAGTATATACCGAGAATGAAGGCAACTGCCAGACCTAGTACTTTGTATTTTGAGATAAAGTTCAAAAATTCTTCTCTTAAGCCTTTTGGGAGTGGTGAAGGTTTAGGTTCAAGCAATTCTCTAATACGCTTAAGCTCTTTTAACATCTCATCCTCTCTCGACATTATCTCATTATTACTCGGTATGCATTAGAACAAATAAACCTTTTTGTTTAAAATGTATAAGATGTAATTTACGCTGCTTTCAATCTACATTTGTTTCCACATTCATGGCAGATTCTAAGATGATTCCATTGCGAGAAAGATATTCTTGTAAAGAGGCAAAAGATGCTTAATGAAATTAAAAAGAGATCGAAAAAGACGCTTTGAACTAAACTATCAACTCCGATCAACATTAGAAAAACTCCAAAGATGAAGAAGGCATTTATAAAGAGGCGGAGAATAGTCTGTTTAAGATTAAGTAAGGGAAGAATCAAACCTAGAACAACTCCTAAAAGACCGATGATTATGAAAAAGGTTGGAATGAATAAATTAGTGGAGAAATAGATAATAGTTCCGAAGAGACTTAACAAAGTTCCAATAATCAAACCAGTACAACCAGCACAAAAAGACTTATCCTTTATTCGAAGTTCATGAGAAGAAAAGTTTTCACAACTAGGATGGTGACCATGCACTATTCTCAAGCCAAAGATAAAGGAAGCATTATTAGAACTAATTGGCTTTTCTCGAGTAATATCCTTTTTGCAATAAAATATCTTTGAACACTCCTTTGGTAAAATAGCAGCTATAATTCCTAAGATGCACAACAGCCCAAATGCTAAACCGATTATGAGCTTACGGAATAAAAAATATTCATAGCTTAAAGGTAAAGAGAAACTAGTAATCACAAACATGAGAAGTCCTAAGAATGAGAGAATTAGTAGCAATAAAAGATCGAAACGATGATAAATCTTTCCAAGCATGAAAATCTTACCTTAAAATAGACTTTTTAACTGGTTCATAATGGCCTGACTAGCCATGTATCTATAGGTTCTTCTTTTCAATTTGTTCTTTGAGAATATGCCTTTTAATCTTCTATTAAAAGAACCATAAAAACTTCGATAGCATTCATAAAGTTCTTCTTGAACTTCCTCTCTTGATAGATGTTCAGTAGGCATTATAGCATGAACCATATCATAATTCGACCAATTTTTGTCTTCGATCCATCCATTCTGCTGAGCTTTCTCATATACTTCTGTCCCTGGAAAAGGCGTCAGTATCATGAATATCGCTAGATCAGGATCCAAATCGTTCACAAATTCTCTCATTTTTGCTATAGATTCGGTTGAATCGTTCCTTTCCCCTATTATGAAGGTTGCTTGAGCAAATATATCATTCTCTTTCAGCAATTTTACTGCTTTCTTTGTGTCTTCAGGGCTTATACTCTTGTTA
>JAVZMU010000066.1:0-6416 GCA_038883135.1 Nitrososphaerales archaeon | reverse complement strand
TCCTTAAATACAGATCGACTGACTTTTCTTAAAACCTTAATGATATTACTCCCGAGAGGAGTAAAAGAAGGTGGAGCATAGTTAAAATATTCTACTTTACCTTCTTTTGTTAGACTTCGAATTATCTTTTCTGCTTCTTCTTTACTTCCTCCAATAGGTATCCTTAAATCAATTTCTACTTCACATGAATCTGCCACAACATTAGCTTTCACTCCTCCTTTTATCACACCAATGTTTAGTGTATAATGGTCCATAGCGTATTGAGGCTTTAGATTCTTTCTATCTTTATACTCTTCTATTAGTACCATTTTACCCCATCTTACAAGCTTTACAGCTTCATAAGGCGTTCTTACTTTTGATATTATAGGACTTCTCAACTTTGAGAGAGCTTTTACTGCATGCATTATAGCGTTATCTCCTAGCATAGGTCTACTTCCATGATGAGGAAAACCATCAAACTTTAATCTCGACCATAATGTTCCTCTTTCTCCAGCTATTATTACATGACCTGATTTGTGATAATTCGAAGGTTCACCAATTATCATAGCTTTACCTTTTATCAATTGATTTTGGATAAACCAATGAGCTCCATAATGCCCTCCTGTCTCTTCATCACAGAACAAAGCTAAAACAATTCTCTCATTTAATATTTTTTCATGTCTGATTAGAGCGTTAATAGCTGTAATTATACTTGCAACTCCTCCTTTCATATCTGTAGCACCCCTGCCTAAAATACACCCTCCTACTATTTCTCCAGAAAAAGGATCAAAACTCCACCTACTCGAATCACCAATTGGTACTGTATCTATGTGCCCACAAAGTATAAGTCCATAATCACCACTACCAATGCTCGTCATTACATTCACATGCCCCTTCATAGGTTCTATAAGCCTTGAGCTTAGTCCTATGGATTTGAGATAATCTTCAATTACAATTGCTACCTTTGATGTATCTCCTGGAGGGTTTTCACTTCCTGTTTTTATTAAAAGAGATGCAATTTTTATTAAGTCTACTTTCAAAGATTCTACTTCATCTAATAACTTTGTTAAATTCTTCATTTCTATTACCTTATTGCGAAAATGTTAATTAGTAATTTTATTAATAATTGTTAATAAAAATGACTGAAGAAAAAAAAGCAAAAATTACCATCCTTCCTGGCGTGAGTATATGTCATGATGAGAAAGATGAAGGTTATGATATTGAGGTAGAACTTCCTGGAGCTAAGAAAGAAGAAATTAATCTTTATTTCTGGAGTAGAGGATTTTGTGTTGATGCTAATAAGGAGGATGTGATATATTCAGGATGCTATACTCTAGCTCATGATATAAGTATTGATGAAGTAAAGGCTAAATTCGAGAACGGATTATTAAAGATTAAAGTACCTTTTAAAGAAAAGTTACGTGCTAGAAAGATTCTAATAGAGTAAATGAAAAATTAAAACCATTCTATTTTTTTAATTTGTAAATTCTTCTAAACTTCGATAACCAAGTAAGTTTAAGTTTCCAACGTTTACTCTTTCTAAATACTTTTTAGCTACTTTATAGCATCTTAAAGCTTGATCTATTGGTGTTATAGGTAAATCCTTCATCAAAAAGTCTGGATGAAATACTAATAAACTGTAAGGAATTCTTCGATCAAGATTAGCTATAAATCTCACTATTTCCTCAACTTCATATTCATCAACATATCCTGGAATCATCAAAGTTGTAGCAGTAAGGACTGGTAGGTCTTTTCTTAAAGAATAGAAATCATGAGCAATCATCTCAAAGTTATTAAAAGCTTGCCTATTAGATACACCACTTAACGCTAAGCTCATATTTTCATTAAAACATTTCAAATCGAATTTTATGTTTCCGCCACTTCTGAAAGCAAGCTCAGCAGCTTTTCTAACTAAACTCGGATGACCACAACCATTCCACTCGAAGCAGATGCGAAGAACTCTATCCTTTGGTATTTGCTCGAGAACTCTCTCAGAAGCTTTAAGAGCGAAAGGGAGTTGTGGTTCTGGCGATCCTCCAAAGAAGCACCAACAAGTAATTTTAGGATTACGTAATGTGCGCTCAACTAAATCATCAATAGTATTAGATGGTGCAGAATCTATATCTTTATGAGACCAGTTCTGACAGAATAAACAATCAAAATTACAACCATAAAAGAAGATAGCGAGATTATAGTAGCCTATCTCAGGACCTTTACAAAGCGAAAATTTCGGATATCCTGCACCAGTTCCAGCTGGACAGAACCATGCAGCGCAACAGTTAGTAATATGAGGGTCAAGATATGCATGGTACAATCCACTATTTGGATTAACAAGGCTTATTAGCCTTCCTTTTTCGTTCTTTCTTAAACCACAGTAACTCGATTCGTTTATTCCTATCTTGCATTCATTTGAGCATAAATTGCAAGGTATACCAAATGATGTTTTAGGAATTATTTCAGGAAGTTTAAAGATTCTTCTAACCTTCCCATGATTCTCTAATGAGATTCTTAATGCATAATCAGGGTTATTACGAATACAAGATGGGCAAACATTAATAGCTCTAGATAAGTATTGATAAGGCCTTTCACATATTTTACAATACTTACCTTTTGAGTACGTATAAGAATGCATAATATTTTACTTTACTTAAATTTATATAAAAAATATTCTGTGGAGTTTTTTAAATTTACAGAGGAATCTCTAGGCAGACTCAATACTTATATGAGCCATTTTATATGAGTTATCCTAGATTGTTTTATCTAAACGATTCTACTTTTTGCCCACAACAATTTCAATCGTAGAGACATTCCTTGCTTCTTCTCCTGAACCTACTAGCTCTGTGTCTATCTTTATGTCTTTGACTACAAAAGCATTGTTTCCTAACCTTTTTGTTATTATCTCAGCTACATCTACTGCTCTTGATATAGCCATTCCACGAGCCTTAATAATTATTTTGTCGCTTTGAGTAAGCTGAATCAGAGCGGACATGGCATAGCTCATAATAGGCTTCTTTCCAACGAATATGTGGTTTGGAGGGAATTTTCTTTCAATTTTTGCTTCTGGTGCCTTCTCAGTAGGAGTTGGAGTTGTTCCTTGAGTTGTAGCCTCAGGTTTTGACTCGACTGGATCGTCGGGGGCAATATAATTAGAGTTCTTCTTAGGCATTTTTGATCGCTAAAAGGAGAAGGAAGTAACGATATTTAAACTTAATCTTCTAAGTAAAACCTAATTTGTGTAGAATATTTTTCCATATGCTTCCTATTTTCTAACTAAGGAATATAGTATACTTTCTGTCTAGCATCTCTGAGCATAGATCTTCTTCTAACCAATCCTCTTTCTATTAGTAGTGATAGAGCTAATCTTGCAGTTCTATCAGGTAGCATAGTTTTTTTCACTAAATCTTTTTGGGTTAAAGGTCCTTCATATTCTAATGTTTTAAGGATTAGTTTTGCACTTGGGGGCATTTTCAATAGTTCCTCTGCAAGCTTGACCTTCTTAACTATCTTTTCTATAGCTTTTGAACTTTCATATGGTCTTACAAACCTCGCAGGTTCAGGAAACTTGAAAACTTCAACTTTTTCTCTAACTTTGACTCTATATGTGCCATCAACTATTACTTCACATCCATGAGTACTGCTTATTTCGCTAATCTTTATATGTGATTTATCGGAGACAATCAAAGGTCTTCTTGTCACATCTAGAGAATTTACAGAAACTATTACAAATGCTTCAGCGCTATGAAGTAACATCGGTCCTCCAGCAGACATGGAATAGGCAGTAGAACCTGTTGGAGTGGAGATGATTATACCATCGCTATAATCCCTCCAAATCACTTCTTTATCAACAATCAATAAATATTCAATAAGTGTAGCACTTTTAGATGAGAATATCGCAACTTCATTTAAAGCTGGAGGTAATTCTTTATCATCGACTATTACATTCAGTCTCGTAGCTTCTTCTATCTTATATTCTCCATCTATAAACTTTTTAAAAGCTTCACGAAAATCCTTAATGCTAACTTCAGTAAGAAAACTACTCTCGTTAGAGTCGTTAACACCAAGTACAGGTACTCTCGCTTTTCTAATTTTATGAAAAGCTTGTAAAACATCACCGTCTCCACCTACTACTATTAAAAGCTCAGAAGCTTCAAGGTCTTGATCAAATATCTCTTGTACTACTTTGTAATCCATCTTAAACTCATCAAGAACCTTTTTTATGTTAGTGATAATACTTTCCAAAGCCTTTTTGTAGAATATTAACTCCATACACTCACCGGCAATAATTCCTTAAAAGTAGGTCTATTGTCTCATTTTTGCCACTTTCAACATACTTTTATTCTTTTCTTATTCTGACAATAGAATTAGATTGAAATATGGAGAAAAGCTTGATAGAATTTCTAGAGAAAGCATCTTTATCTCGTTTTCACTATATGCTATTGATAGTTGGTAGCTTGGTTTATGGATTTGCAGCCATGAACTACTTGCTACTTTCGCCTATCTTGCCTGCTATAAGCAGAGAATGGGCTTTAGATATACATACACAAAGCCTTATTTTAAGTCTTACAGGTATAGGTATGTTTATAGGCGCTCTAAGCTGTGGAATTATAGCCGATCTCGTAGGTAGGAGAAAAGCTCTTTTATTAACTGTTTTGTTAATGACAGTTTTCACAGGTCTATGCTTTATCGCATGGGATTTTCTATCTTTATCTATTTTTAGATTTTTAGCAGGAATAGGTTTAGGAGGTTCGTTACCACAACCAGGAGTTTACGTCTCAGAATATATACCTGCAAAGCATAGAGGATGCTTTTTAGGTTTAATAGAATCTGCTTGGGCATATGGTGCAGTACTTGCAATAATTTTTCCATTTCTTTTGATTCAAGGTTATGGACAGTCCTTAGGTTGGCGTCTTACCTTCCTAATGGGACTAATTCCCCTCGTCCTTATTCCTTTGATATTAAAGTTTGTACCTGAGTCTATAAGATACTTAGAGAATAAAGGAATGAAAGAGAAAGCATGGAGCATTCTCAAAAAACATGGACTTATTTCTATAATGTTTAATGGTGAAAATTCTAAAAATTCTCATTCTGTATCTTCAGCAATATCTGCATTAAAAGAAGTTTGGTCTCCTATGTATAGAAAGAGAACGGCGATGCTATGGTTATTATGGGCAGTCTTAGTCTACACGTATCATGGGATATTCCTTTGGCTTCCTTCATATTACGTTGAGCTTACAGCTGCAAAGGAGCTTCTTACACCTCTTTATTTTGTACTAATCGTTACTTTGTTACAAATACCAGGATACTATAGTGCAACCTTTCTTCTAGATTCTTTAGGGAGAAAGCCTGTTTTAATTATATATCTTACTCTTGCCAGTCTTGGTAGCCTCTTGTTTGGACAGGCTACTGGAATATTTTTCGTTCTATTTTGGATGGGTGTTATTTCATTTTTCAACTTGGGTGCATGGGCTGGTCTTTATGCTTACACGCCTGAGCTTTATCCAACTCGTATAAGAGGAACTGGCTCAGGATTATCTGCAAGTATAGGAAGGCTCACATTAATTTTTGCACCGATAATAACAGGTTATCTTTGGTGGTCACAAGGTATTTCATTTACCTTCATTATATTTGCTGTAGTACATATTTTAGGTGCTATATCTGTCTTAACTTTGGGAATAGAAACTAAAGGCAAAGTTCTAGAGAAAATCTCAAAATGATGATATATTTTTAGAATTTACTATAATTTAAGTTGGAAAAAGTTTTAATTCATTCATTTCTAAATGAATCTGGATAGCCCGGTCGTCTAGCGGTCAACCCCAAGGGCTAGGGATACCAGGCTCTGGATCTAAAAAGGGGTTACCTGGTGACGCCAGTTCGAATCTGGCCCGGGCTATTACCTTTCTCACAATTATTAACGAACTTGAGGAAATACGCTCATGATCTGAATAGACAACTAAGCTTGAATAAGAACTTAGAAATTAGGTTAGTTAAGATGCAAATTCCAAGCATAATAAATTAACCATAAATATGACTTTATTAGTAAAATATGTGAGCGGGGGTTGCCAAGCCTGGTCAAAGAGAAACTGATTTTCTTGAATGCGCAGGGCTTAGAATGATAATCCTAAAACCCTGTCCCTTAGGGGTTCGTGGGTTCAAATCCCACCCCCCGCATCGATAATGATGTGGAAGCATAGTAGATTTTACATCCTCGACAAGACTAACCTTTACCACTGCATTGGCACCATCACACGCACATCATAGATAGCACTCCTTCAGGTTTTCAAGGTAAAATATCTGGAGAAGATGAAAATAGAAGTCTTTTGCTAAGAGTTGGTTATTCGGTCAAGGCTATAACTTTAACTGAAAGATTTTTGGGTTACGCTTACATTTCAAAGACGGATACGAGTTTATGTATGCCTTATTAAGCTGACGAATCGAAT
>JAVZMU010000065.1:0-6646 GCA_038883135.1 Nitrososphaerales archaeon | reverse complement strand
ATTCGGCTTGAGTCTTATCGTTAAAGAGATCGCTTGGATTAAAGGTCTGACCTTCAACTCCCCCACTTTTAGCATCATAACCATTAGGAGATCCACCATTGGCTTGGAGCCCGTTGGGTAAACCGTTAGGGGGTGGCGGTGGCAACTGTTCTTTATTTTCTTGCTTATTAGGTAGTAGGTTGGGCAAGTTCTCTATCTGATCTTTAGGGATAATTCTTATTGCCATATCGAGCCTTGCCTTCTTGGTCTTGCCATAACATACATGACCCATCTGTCGTTCGATGGACTTGGGGTTGCTTAGCCTCTTACCGCACACTCGGCAATAGTTGTCGCTCCATACCTTGCGTTCATGCTTGCAGTTTCTGTCAAGGCTAATGAATCGATCCCACGACTGAGTGTAGGGCTTTATACCATATTTTGTATCGAAACTTCGTTTGCCATTAATTGATATCAGTTTTACGTCACAGTCTTGGCATTCCCAGACTATCTCAACACTTTCTGATATTGCCATTTTACTCAATCCTCACTATGTCGCTCACATAGGCGTCGCCGACGAACCCATATGAGTCAGGGATATAGGAGATCAAGAATTGTATGAGTTCTATTAGGTTCATTTCATAGGTTCTTTTGGGGGCGCACAGCATCTTACGATCCTTTATAGCGACCTTGAATTTTCGGCTTGGTATGTGGTTAAGGTAGAACTTGGCTTTGATCTCCGTATTCGTTGGTAGTATTCCGAACATCCATTGCGCTTTTATCCTTTCGTATTCGGCGTCACTAAAAAATCGACGCCTTTATATTGTGATGTGCCTTTCTCATTATCCGACGGGGATATAGGCACTTCACCCCCTCGGGTGATAAGCGACCTTGTTTGGGACATGGTCGCCATGCCTATATCCTCGTCGATATTTAAATATTATTAGTGATATACAGGTAATATCAAAATGCTTAGTATAAAAATATATAGATGTATTATAGGCATATTATAGGGACTATAAATTGTCTGTTAAAACTAAGGCTAAGAAGGAAGGGGGTAGGCAAGATTACCAACCCATAGCAATTCCAAGGGACATAATCGAGATGATAGATAAGATCATAGCCGACGGTCGATTTATCTATGTATCGAGAAATGATTTTGTTCGTGATGCCGTAAGAAGGCGCATCGAAGAGATCGCTAAATTACAAGAATCCGAAACCTTTAAGGTAATGTCCGAGAAGGCTAAAAAGAAGGAATAGTCTAATCCTTTATCTTCTCATTTATTTCTTTAGCCTTGTTTAGGACTTTACCGAGTATAGGATAACCATGCCTCTCAAGGGCATTTACCACTTCAGGTATTGATAGAGCGAATCCTATGTGAATGCACTCGTCGCTTTCACATATATCACACAGAACCTTATCCTCTTTAAAGTAGACTGATGCTGTTCTACTAAGTCTATTATCCCATATCTTTACGTGATCTTCATAAGTATTAAGATGCTCAAAGCGGGGCTTAGGCGTATACATGCCTTCTCTCTCTAAGAATTTTCTAATAGCCTCGATAGCAACGTCGCTCCGACTCGTTAAACCCCTTTGTTTAGCCATCTCCGTTTTGAGGTATTTATCTATTAAATCAAGCATTTCTTGAGGGATATTGACCTTATTCCATCTTACCTTATTCTTTTCAACCATTTAGTCCATCCATGTTCTAAAAAAGAAAAAGTATATAAACCTTGCTTGAATCGTCTTAGGTTATGATCATAAATAATGTTATAAATAGTGATTTACCTATTATAATAGGTAATATACGGGTGATAACATGCCTCGAAAAGAGTTTTCGGTAGTATCTATCCCAAAAGAGTTCCACAATAAGATCAAGGAGATCATCGACAAGACGGGCTATACCTTAACGTTGCTGATTTCGTGAGAGAGGCAACGAGGCTAAGAGCAGAGGAACTACTAAAACAGATAGAGCAAGAAGATGCCAAAGAAGTAGCATCATTGAAAATCCCCACGTGATAATGGTTTGGGCATCATTTATGGAGCCGAGGAGGGGATTTGAACCCCTATAACCCCGCTCTGCAGGCGGGTACGTAACCTGGTTCCGTCACCTCGGCTTCATCCTAAATTTATTTTATTTACTTTAAAAAATAAACGTTTTTCTAAAAGGCTAATAATGGATCCAAACAATACTTTAGTAATGATAAAGGAATTAATTGTATTGGGTAGTGGCGGAAGCAGAATGGTTACTATAAAGCAAGAGAGGAGAACTGGAGGACTTGCCTTCATCATGGATAATGGCATATTCATTTTAGATCCTGGTCCTGGCTCTATTACTCATTTCAATCAGCTTGGTCTAAATCCTTTCTCAGTGAAAGGCATATTGATCTCCCATAGACATCCAGACCATTATACTGATGCTGAAATTTACATAGAAGCAGCTACAAGAGGAGCGAATGTGAAGAGAGGATTGTTAATTGGATCGAAGAGCGTCTTAGAGCATGTTAATGATCTAGGGCATCCTGCTATTTCCATTTATCATAAGCGTTTACCCGAGATCGTTAAATCGATGATCCCTGGTGATAGTATTGTCTACGATAAGATCAAGATAACAGCTTTAAAATCTATTCATGCAGATCCTTATACTATAGGCTTCAGATTAGAAGATGAAAAGCACTCAATATCTTACTTTCCAGATACAGAATTCAATGAAGAAATAATAAAGGGTGCAGAGCATGCCGATCTTTTAATCTTGAGTGTCTTAAGACCTAGCAACCAAAAGTTTCCTTATCATCTATGTATTGATGATGCAATAAAGATGGTTAAGCTTACATCTCCAAAAAAGGTTTTAATTACACATTTTGGTACTAGAATGTTAAAAGCACCACCTGAAAAGGAGGCTGAGAGAATGGTAAAGATTACTGGAGTTGATACAATAGCAGCAAAAGATGGGATGAGAATTAAAATTTCAGAGGCTTTCAAGCCATTGGATTTGTGGACAGAGAATTAATTCATTTTTAAATTCAATATTCTAAATAATTAATCATTCTGGCTCTATAATTACAGCAGTACCTGTTACAGAGATTACTACAACTCCTTGAAAAACTTCTGAGGTTTCTATATCTAAACCTACTATTGCATTTGCTCCCATTCTTTTTGCGTTATCTTTTGCTCTTTCAATAGCTTCAATCCTTGCCTTTTCAAGCTCAGAAGTAAAAGCTGAAACTTCTCCACCTAAAATAGATTGTATGCCAGCAATAAACTTTCCACCAACTCCTCTAGTTCTAGGAGTTAAGCCTGTTACGATTCCTAAAACTTTCTTTATACGATAACCTGCTACGCTAGGTGTTGTAACTATAATAAAATCTTCTTTGTAACTCATTCTCATTTAATTTTGAATGTTTGTCATATTTAAGATTTCCACTTTAAATAATATTATTGTGTAGTTTTATTTACATAGAAGAGTAAAAATTTGAAAGGATGAAAACCAAAAGCCCCGGGCGGGTCTCGATCCCGCGACCTATTGCTTACAAGGCAATCGCTTTTGGATAAATTCTTCCAGCTGAGCTACCGGGGCTAATTTAAGGCTAAACAGATTATGTTTATTTATTTTGCTTTAAGATTCTTCTAGATGTTGTTAAGATTAATAAAAATACCTATAGAAGCATTTGAGTTTTGTCTTAAGTATGCTAACCTTTTTATTTTAATCAAAGGCTCTTAAAGACATTATATAGGAATTGAATAGATTAAACCTTATCATGTAAATATATATATCAAAATGCTCTAATAGAATAATAATCATTCCATTGATCCCAAATTACGATGAATTTTATGCTAAATATGCTCATTACGGTAAAAAGTTAGAAAAAGCTCTAAAACTTTTGGAAGATAAAAGCGTAAAACTTCATAAGTTCTTTCCAAGTGAGCGAGAGATATGGACAGTCGTTGGAAGAGAAGGAGATCAACTAGTCGATGACTCACAACCTTACTGCTCTTGTAAGTATTTTTATTATAAAGTACTTAGCGAAAAGGATGACATTTGTTACCATTTACTAGGTTTAATTATAGCAAAGCAAATTAATGCATATGATGTTATTAAGTTTCAAGATCATGAATATGCATCTTTTTTGAAGAATCTTTTAAAAGATATTGTTAGATTAGAAGAGTTTAATGAATAATTAGTTTATCTCCCTTAAATATATTAATCATGTAGTTTTACTCTTTCCTTCAACCTTGAGCCATATAAGAATAAAGCAATTCCTATAATGAACATTAAAAGAGGAATGAAGAAGACGATATTATAAGATAATTTAAAGCGCCAAAAGATGTAGAGTAACAAAGGAGACGATATTATTAAGACTATAGGAATAATCTCAAAGATTAATAAAGAGAGTTTTAAGTAATGCTTTATTGGATTAGATAGAACAAGAGACAAGCTTAGAAGGAAAAGAGGGTATAGTATAGCGTATCTTCCTTCTAAATAAAGATCGAGAGCATTAAAGGTATTAGAAGAATAAATAATTGCAATTAAAACAAAAATTAAAGATAAGATTATGAATAAGATTGCTAGAATTCTCATTCTTAAGATGTTTTCTCTTATCTTCTTAATTCTAATATCTTTTGGATGCACCCATACCTCTATTATGAATGCTATAATTATTACAAGTATGCTTGCCAATAAGATAATGTTATCATTGTTTACTTTAATGTATATTTCATTAAGAGGTAAGTTTAAAGCTAGCCAAATGTAAAGAGCATAAAAGCTATTAATCAATAAAGGAGCAAGGTATGAAAGGAAAACTATGTCTTCAATAATCTCAAATTTATCCATTTCTCGCCTTTAAACAATAATAATATAGGATTTAACCTTTACACTCATTCTGGTAATACTTTTCTTGCAAAAGTGAGATATGCTGTATGTCCTATCATTCTGAAAGAAGGTCTTGTCATGCCAGTTCTTGCTTCAAGATTCCTTAATAGCAATTCCAAGCTTTCTATGTTCACAAAGCCCGTATTAATAAGCTCACTAACAAATTTCTCAACTTGGTTCATTGTTGGGGATATAGAAGCGATAACTCCTCCACCCTTAAGAGCTATCCATGCCCCTCTTACTATAGTCCATGGATCACCTACATCTATTATTACTGCATCAACATTTTTCTCATTAAAGCCTTTCTTTGCATCAGCTAGTTTTATTGTGACAAAATCGCTAAGACCAGCTCTATCTATATTCCTTTTTGCTATCTCTATGAAATCAGGTCTTATCTCATATGAGAATACATGACCATTAGGCTTGACTAAATTTGCAAGGAATGTTGTAAGTGCACCACTACCAGTACCTGCCTCAACTACTATAGAGCCAGAAGATACACCAGTTATAGCTGCTATCATCCCAAGATCCTTTGGATAGACTATTTGAGTCTTTCTTTCAGCTTTATAGATTAAATCGATAATAGTTGGTTTAAGTATCCATAATCTCTCTCCTAAGCTCGTTTTTATAGACGAACCATATTCCTTTCCTATAATAGAGCTTAATTCTATGTAACCTAGATGCGTATGGAGCCTCGTATCAGCACTAACTTTTACTAACCACTTCTTTTTATTTGTAAAGTAGATTAAAACATTGTCTCCAGTTTTAACATAATTTTCCAACGTTAACACTAATTAGATTTAAAATAATGCTTAAATATAGGTATATACAAAAGCTCGTTAAGGAAGGACGCAACGATTGTCTGAAGAAGAGAAACAATCCCAACAGCAAGGCTATCCACGTCGAAAGTTTCCAAGAACCTTTTTCAGGGCAAAACCTGTTAAGGTTGGTGATGAGCTGGACGTCACCATATCGGAAATGAGTAGACGTGGTGATGGTTTAACGAGGGTTCAAGGCTTCGTTATCTTCGTGCCAAACACAAAGCAAGGAGATAACGTTAAGATAAAGATAACCCAAGTTAAACCAAGCTATGCAGTTGGGCAAATAATTTAACCAGCATCCTATAATGCCGTAGGCTACACGCCAACACGGCTCATTTTTTATACTATATCCCTATCTTCACCTAAACGTTTTGCAAGCTTTCCCTTGAGTTTTATCTCGATACCAAAATCCTCAGGACGTAGTTTATCTACAGTTAACCTTTTGACCAATAATCCACACATATTTCCTGAGACCAACTTACCTCTTACGCACTGTACGTATGCACAAAGCTTAGCATCACAGTAATCATTAGTAAAACTGCACCAAGGTCTAGAGTTTCTTATTTGTAAAGCTTTGCGACCACATTTAAAGAATACACATGTAGGAGAACAAGGTTTTGTAGTCTGCATATCTCCTGCTTCAGTATTAAGAATGGCTTTAAATTAAAGTTTTTGTTTTAAAACTTAAAGATAAATATTATTTATACTAACAATCGAGAAGTGAATTTATATTATTGGCTTAAGCTTTTTACATCCTCAAAAATAGTTGCTCTTTTTAATTCATTTGTATACCTTCTTATGTTATTTAGCATCTTATTCTCATCATGTATACTTTCTTCAATTATCTTTACAAAAGAACTACCTACTATTGCACCATCTGCTCCTGCCTCTATGATACTCTTAACTTGATATGGTTGGGATATACCAAAGCCTACAGCAAGAGGAATTTTACCTTTAGTATAAGATGAGATCTTCTCT
>JAVZMU010000064.1:0-6730 GCA_038883135.1 Nitrososphaerales archaeon | reverse complement strand
TAATTATTCTCAAACCTTTTTCACCTAGATCAGGGATATCCCTTTTGAATATTTTATAGACCTTTGGATTCTTAGCTTTCCTTGGAAAACCTTGATAGTTATATCTCTTTAACCATTGTTCATACTGCCATAAAGGCATACCTTCTTCCCAGTATGCAAGTTCGAGAGGATAAACTTGCATGAATACTTGAGATTCTGGGAACATTATATGCTTTCCTCTTATCTGATTTGCCATGTCTTGTAAAAAATCGATCAGTTCTGGCTTACGAACTATATCTCTTGCTAATGCAAGAGAAGTATTCCCTACTTGGTAGATAATCTCACAACATCTTGGTATCTGCCCAACATTTAAAGACTTAAGAGCATCAACATAGAAGCCAGATGCTCCTGCCATATATACTACATTCACATCATCTTGAAGAATACCAGCCTCTTCAGCCAGAGTAAAGTAACCAGCTCTAAAAGCACCTAATGCTTTTCCAGCCTCTCTTACATCCTTCTCAGTTACATAAATCCCATCTTGAAGATGAATTTTTCTATCCACTGAATTAATCTTTGGCAAAGTTATAAGACCTAAATCTATTCCTAAGCTTGTAATAGCTATCACACCTGTTCCAGTCACTCCTAAAGCCCTGCCATGCATCTTTCCTTGTTCTAAAACCTTACCTGTTGATGGAATAATTATATCTCCCTCACATGCCATAAGTTCGTCGTTCAGAACATAATTCCTCCACCCAAGAGCAGAAGCATTTACATCACTTATAGCACCAGGAGCGGCTAACATACCTTTTTCTATTCTTTGCCCTTCTATTGCAGGACCTGCTGCTGCAGAACCTGTATATATTTCACCATTATAACAAAGAGCCATTTCTGCATTAGTACCAAAGTCTGTAATGAAGGCATTCTCTCCTTTTTCAAATATCTTTGCTTCGTACAACATGGCTAGGGCATCAGCACCTATTTCATGCTTAACAGAAGGCGGAATGTATACTTTAGCTTCATCATTCACTAAGATTCCTAATTTTCCTGCTTCTATAATCGTTGCATCTCTTGTTGGTGGTTTTACTCCATACCTCTCGAGTGCATGCTTCCCCCAGTATGCAAGATCTCTTATCTCTATACCTTGGAAGATTGACAATTGAGTAGGATTACCACTTGCTGCTAATCGCTCTACTTTATTAAGGTTGATGTCCAAAGCTTTGATGAGTTTATTCACTGCGTCAATTACTACAGCGTGAGCTGTTTCTATGCTTGTCTCTATTGCAAAGTGTAAGTGATCCATGACATTTGCTCCAGGTAGTGGATGTCTCAAAGTTATAGCTGTAGATATTAGCTTCCCAGAGTTTAGATCTATTGCTTGTGCCCTTAAGCCACTAGTTCCAATGTCTAATGCTATACCATATCTTTCTTCATTCATGAATTTAATGTACGATAACTATATTAATAAAATTTTAGTTAGAAAGAAGATGCTATATAGTTAGCAATTGAAAGGTAATAATCCTTTAGATGTAACTTAACAATTCCTTAACTCTTAACATAGAAAAAGAGTTTTTATCACACCCAAAAGATATTAGAACAATAAGGGGTGCAATAGAGTGAGTAATGCTATTAGAAAATCCGTAATAGATAAGGTTACATCAATCCTTAAAAATATAAAAGGCGTTCTTGCAGTTTGTGAGTTAGAAAAGGAAGAGTGCAAAACTCTTTTAGAGCGTGAGATAGAAGCAGAAAAATGTGTCCTTAGTGGGATGGGTAGAGGTTTCAATGCAGGTATGAGAGAAGTCTTTAAAAGGGAAGTAGTTCTTGCTATCCTCCATACCAATGAGTATTGTTGGCCTCCTGAGAAAATTCAGCTTATTTCTATGGGTGAAGTTATAGGAGAAGAGATTAGAAGTGAGGAAGAATTAAAAAAATTTAAGGAGAGGAAAGATGTCGTCCTTATTGGCGATACTTTTGTAATCTACAAAGATAAAGTATCTGAAGTATTATCACAAATGTCTTATTTTTTATTCCCTCCATTATCTGTACCTGAACTTAAGGATGTTGATGAGATATATGGTGTTGTAGCAGCCATGCCTTCCCCACCTGTCGATGCATGTATCAAAGAGAAGATGAAAAAGCTTGGAATAGAAGTCGATCGTAGAGACTTAGGTACAGAGATCATAGGCTTCAACATTTGTTATAAATAATTCTTCATGAGGAAGATATTATCTTACACAATGTACTTTTTAATAAGTTCTTCTAGGTCTTCTTCTCTCGCTAAGCCTGTTATTCTATCCACCGGTTTTCCTTTTATAAAAACTACATAAGATGGTATTGAGAAAACTTCATAGCGAGCTGCTATATCTCTATTTCCAATGCTCTCTAATACATTCAATCTACCAAAGTTCATTTTCTCATTATATTTATTTGCAAGTTTCTCAAATACTGGTAGCATAAATCTGCACGAGAAGCACGAACTAGACCAAAAATCCACTATTGTAGGCTTTTCTGAATTTATTACCTCTTCGAAGTTCTTTGATGTTAGGATGAGATGCTTACAACTAATTTCTAATTCTTTATTCATATATTATTGTTTTTCACTTTCTTATTTAAGAGTTATCTAACTGGTTATTTCATAACCTATCTTATAACATAATCTTCATAAAATTACTCTAAATTTTAAAAAAAGGAAATAAAATTATCATTATTAATAAATATTTAGGAAAAATTACCCATAATCGTTAAATAGTTTTAAGGGAGAAAAATTCTCATGGCTCTAGAAATATATTCATGGGCCGTACTAGCTTATGCATTCGGTTTCTTTCCAATTGCATATGCACTATTAGGTAAGGGTGATGCTGGAACAGCCTTTAAGGCAGGTCTTCTCCCCGGAGTGGTTACAATACTTAATGGCTTCATCCTGTATTATACAGGAGATTACTTAGGTGCAACAATACTAGGTATAGCTGGCATGACCTTTACAGCAGTAGGCATAGCCGGCTTTTATACAGTTCAAGCAAAAACTTTAAGTAGTGTGGTTCTTTTCAATGGAATTTTTCTAGTTATCTATGGACTCTATATAATGGGTAGCGTCGCTGCTGGGAATCTAGCTCTCATATCTCTAGGTCTAGTTGTTTTTCTGTATGGCATTGCATGCTTTGGTGGAGGGCTTCCTGCATTCGGTATGAACGCTAAGGCTGGCGGAGGACTCATAGCTATCTGTACTGCAATAAACTTCATCCTAGCTATTACGTGGCAGTTTGGATGGTTAGTACCGTAAGGGAAGAAATCATATAACAAGAAAGTTTCGGTAAAGTCTCACATTTTTTTATTTTGATAAGTGAAAGATTCTATGGAAGCTGTCAAAGATTTTCATGAGCATTACAAATATAATGGTACTGGATGATATCAGGATAAAAACCTTGATTTCATCTTGTCTATCGCTATATTCAATTTAGATAGCTTATGGATTGTGGATTTGCTTATGAATTTCAAAGCTATACTTAACACCTTAGCTACCTTTCTGCAACTCCATTGAAACATATAAAGAAGGGTGGATAGCACCTTTTACCTTCTTTGCTTTTTTGTTACGCTGAAAGTAAGAGCTTGTGAGTTCGACTAAGCTGAACATACCTTTCAAACTTGATAAAGACTTATTCAGACATTATCGTTAGTTATGTCTAAAAGTTTATAAATAAAAATAATAACACTCATAAACGATTTTAAAATGGAAAGAAAGACTATAACAAAAGAAAAAGTTATTGGTATGCAAGTTATTAATAGTGAGGCTAATTTAATTGGAGTGGCTAAAGATGTTTCTTTTGCTATTGGAGAAACAAAGATGTATCTAGTTGTCGAGTTGAAGGATGGAAAGATTCAGGATTTTCCTTGGGAAGATATTCAAGCAGTAGGAGATTTTATTCTTCTAAAACCTAAGATCGAGGCTGTAACTCCAATACCAACTCCAGCAACTCAGACTACTCAACCTATTTGTCCTACTTGTGGAAAACCGTTAACCTACATACAACAATATAAACGTTGGTACTGTTATAACGAAAAGAAATACGTATGAAACTTTTAAATTATTAATAATATAGAGAATTATGGTTTATCACTCATAGTGTGATATTATGCCTAAGCAGATCTTTAATGCTGAGGACTTTAAGAAGCTTTTGGAAAAAGCAAAAGAGTGTCGTGTTTTAAGGATGGGTGATAAGGTAAAGTTAAAGCTAAGAACTCCAAAAATGCTTTATACCTTTATTACATCAAAGGAAGAAGCAAGTAATCTTTTAAAGGACATTAAGGTTGAAGTAAAAGAGATAAATTAACAATTAACGAACAAAAATAAAAATTTCTACTTATTGATCATTAAAGATCTTTAAGGGAGAATAATGGAAAGATTAAATATTTGTCCTTTCATGATTCCTTCTTGGCTTACTAGCATAATGGGTTAAATAGCTATTGAAAAAGTTTTTGAAAAGCTCCTTTTAATACCTCTATGTTATGTGTGCATTAATATAAGGTAAAAAGGTTAAGTTGCTTACTACAAGGAAGGAAAAAGGAAATGTTAAATCCATTTAATTTGACTCTTAATCTTACCCAAGCAATCTGAGCATAATATTGGTAATTTTCTATCGACATCGTTTATGCTATTAGCAAAACTCATTATGCAACTAGGTTCGTAGCAGTGAGCTAAGCCAAAAAGGTGTCCAAGTTCATGAGTAGCTTCCTTGAAAACTCTTTCATTTACAAGGCTTAAATTTTCTTCAATCCCTAATCCAAAAGATGTTAATCTTGCTATTGAGAGGAGTGCAACACCTTTGTTCGCATCAGCCAATCCAAATATAAAGTTAAAACCTGGCACAAATATATCGGCAGAAGTTATACCAATCACTTTATTGTCTTTTTTCTTAAATTCTAAGAGCTTAGAAAGAATTCTTGTAGCATCATACTGTTGTCTTGAAGCTATATAATCCTCATCCTGAAGAGGAATTCTTTCTAAAAATAATTCAGGTTCCCATCCGTATAATTTAGCTGCTGCCTTTAACTGGTCTGAAAAACGCAAAAGATCCAAGTCGCCTAAAGGTTTGATCAATAATTTAATTCTTGACTTTTTGAGCATTCCTTTCACATACCTTTAAAAAACAGAAGTTAATCATAAATTCTTCTAGCTAAATAATATAGGTATCTCCAGTCTTGGGAGCAACAGCATCCAGCCCAAATTCATTCTTTATTTCTTCAGCGAATTTTATGCAACTCTCTTTTTCTCCATGTACCGTAAAAACCTTAGGAGAACCTTTTATTCTCTTGATCATATCGAAGAGTTCCTTTCTACCACTATGAGATGAGAAGTCAAAACGACGGATCTCAGCCTTGACCTTTTTTGGCTTACCATTTATTATTGCCACTTTTTTCTCTAATAAAGTCCTTCCTGGTGTACCAGGTATTTGATAAGAAACTATGGCTATAGCATTTCTGGGTTTTTTTGATACTTCACTATTGTAAAAAACAGCAGCTCCTCCAACTAACATTCCTGCAGGGGAAATTATGACTGATGGCATCTTGACTATTCTCCTTCTCTGACTCCAACTTGTTATGAACTCAATGTTCTCTATACTTTTACGGAAAAGGAATGGATCCTTAAGGTATTCTTGATATCTAAAAAGTATCTCATTTACTTTCAAAGCCATACCATCCATGGCTACGAGGTAAGGAAAGTTATGCTTTTTCAGCACACATGCTATCTCTTGAGCCCTACCTACTGAGAACGCTGGAACTAACAGAGTACCTCCCCTCTCAACAACCTCCTTTGCAAAATCAATAAACTCTCTTTCTACGTCTTCACTATTTGGATGATCGGTCATTGCATAAGTGCTCTCAGTTATTATTGCATCGAGCTCACCAAAGTTTGTATTAGCACCTCTAAGAAGCGATGAACCTCTTGAATTTATATCTCCTGTATAAAGAAGTCTTTTCTTATTGCTTTCCAATAAAATGGATGCTCCTCCTGGTACATGACTTGCATCTAAGAAAGTGGCATCAAACCCATTTATATTGACTTTCTCATTCAGTTTAAGCTTGTGAGTGCTCTTCATCATAGACAGTAAGTCTATATATTCAAAAGGCAAGTAAAAGCCCGATATTTTCAAAAAATCTTCTATGAGAAGCTTTGTTAATTCTAATGTCACTTCTGTAGTGTATAACTTTATACTTCCAGATACATAAAATAAAGGAATTGCACCACTATGGTCTAAATGAGCGTGTGAAAGGAGAATCCCATCCATATTTTTTGGTGAAACATGCATAGGAAACGTTGGTTCTTTTGTGAGCTGAACGCCAAAATCCAACAAAACTTTACTATCTATACTCTTCACTAAGAAAGCGGATTTTCCTACTTCTCTTGCAGCACCTAAAACTGTTATTTCCATTTTAGAATGAAGACAAAAAATTTGAATTATATACTATAAGATATGGTATATTTTAAACTTATCGAATAGTAACAATAATGTCTTTAAGAGGAATAAGGTTCTTACAGGTTCTGATGTATTATCTTTAGGTGAACCTTTAGGGACGCCTGATAAAGCAGGTCCTGAAACTTTCAGAGAATTAGTTAAACCAGCTTTAATAAAAATAGCTGATAATTTAAAAGGGATAAGAATCATGCATTTATGTGGAGATGTAGAGAAATTCATACCAGAGATAGTCAATATAGGTTTTGATGCTATAAGTGTTAAACAGAGTGTTGATA
>JAVZMU010000063.1:0-6924 GCA_038883135.1 Nitrososphaerales archaeon | reverse complement strand
AAGAATTGAGCTTTAGA
Source organism: Nitrososphaerales archaeon (assembly GCA_038883135.1). Taxonomy (GTDB): domain Archaea; phylum Thermoproteota; class Nitrososphaeria; order Nitrososphaerales; family JACAEJ01; genus JAVZMU01. The sequence goes on along the minus strand of JAVZMU010000063.1, from coordinate 6,907 downwards.
GAATTTAAAGAGCATGTAAAAAAATGTGTAGAGATAGCTATAGGTGAAGCAGAATATCCTATGATAGATTTTGATATTATCGAGCCTCCAAGACCTGAGTTTGGAGATCTATCAGTAAACGTTGCCTTTATAATAGCTAATAAGCTAGGTCTTAATCCATTAGAAGTAGCAGAGATCATAAGTGATAAGTTAAGAATACCTGAAGATTCTTTAATAGAAGATTTTGAAGTTCATAAGCTTGGTTACATTAACTTCAAGGTGAGATACCCTTATTTAGCTTATAGATCAATTCTTGATGCAATTTCTAAAAAGGATTATGGTTCATTGAATATTGGGAAAGGAAAGAAGGTTTGTATAGAGCATACAAGCGTTAATCCCAATAAAGCATTGCATATAGGTCATGTAAGAAACCTTGTTATTGGCGATTCAATTTATAGAATTTTAAAGTTCACTGGATACGATGTTCAAGTATTAAACTATATAGATGACTCAGGCTTACAAATAGCAGATATAGTAGTAGGATTTAAGTATGCAGGTTTCTCTCTTGAGCCACCAGAAGGAATGAAGTTTGATCATTACTGTGGAGATGAAGTTTATGTTAAAGTTAATGAGCTATATTCTGAGAAGCCAGAACTTATTATAAAGCAGAAAGAAGTATTGAAAGCTATAGAAGAAGGTAAATCAGAAATCGCGATTTTTGCTAAAGAATTGACAAAAAAAATCTTAAAAGAGCAACTCAAGACATGTTGGAGAATAGGAGCTAGTTACGATTGCCTAAACTTTGAATCTCATATAATAGAAGCAAGGCTTTGGGATTTACTGTTCAATAAACTTAAGGATAAAGGAATAGTTCAATTTGTAAAAGAAGGAGAGCTTTCTGGATGCTGGATCATAAAAACGGAAGATGAGAAGGATGAGAAAGTCCTCATAAGAAGTGATGGAACTTTGACATATATTGCTAAAGACATACCTTACGCTGCATGGAAAATAGGTTTGATAGAAGATCCTTTTCAATATGATGTATTCACAAAGCAACCCAATGGTAAAGACTTATGGTCAACAGTATCAGGAAAAGGAAGAGAAGATCATCCTACTTTCGGTAATTCAGATCTTGCTATAACTGTTATCGATGTTAGGCAAAGTAGACTTCAAAAGATAATCTCATATGTTCTATCTCTTTTAGGAGGGAAATTAGAAAAAAAATATTTGCACCTTGGTTATGAAGTAGTTTCATTAAGTAAAAAAACTGCTAATGAGCTTGGAATTATAGTAAAGGAAAAAGAATTCATTCATATGTCTGGAAGAAAAGGAGTTTACATAAATGCTGATGATGTTCTTGATGCTTTACATAAAAAAGCCTATGAAGAAACTAAAAAAAGAAATCCGAATGAGAATGAGGAATGGCTTAACAATATTGCTGAAAAAGTAGCTTTATCTGCGCTTCGCTTCGATTTAATCAAACAAGATTTAGACAAGATGATAATCTTTGATTTAAGTGAATCATTAAATTTAGAAGGTGAGACTGGTCCATATGTTCAATATGCTCATGCTAGAGCAGCCAGTATAATTCAAAAAGCTGGAATAATACCAAAAATTACTCTCGATAGCGCTTCTTCATTGAACGATCCTGTAGAGCTAGAATTGATAAAAATGATATCAAAGTTCGATCTTTATGTTGAGGAGGCTGTAAAGAATCTTTCACCAAAGATTATTGCTAGATACGCTTATCAATTAGCAACAAATTTTAATGTATTTTATGAGAAAAAGCCTGTATTACAAGAAAAGGATGAAATGAAAAGAGAGGCAAGAATTGCTTTAGTTCAAGCTTTTAAGAACGTAGTAAAGACTGCTTTTAGCCTATTAGGAATAGAGACTCCTGACAGAATATGAAATTTGATAATTAAAGAATTTTAATAATGATGATTTTGGTTATATTGATATGTTCAAATTAATTTGCATAGGTTGTAAATTAGAGTATAGCATAGATGAGATAATATATAGTTGTAGGAAGTGTAATGATTTACTTGAAGTTCAAATTGATTTAGAGGAAGTAAAAGATTTAATCAATAGAAGAGATTTATCTTTAAAACCCCTCTCAGTCTGGAAGTATTCAGAGCTTATTCCTATATTTGATAAAAGTAAGATAGTAACCATTAATGAGGGAGGTACAAAATTACATAAATGCAGTAATTTAGCAGAAGAACTTGGAATAAAAAAATTATATGTAAAGAACGAAGGAGAGAATCCAACAGGATCCTTTAAGGATAGAGGAATGACGGTAGGAGTTACAAAGGCTAAAGAATTCAATTCAAAAGAGGTTGCATGTGCATCAACTGGAAATACTGCTGCATCTTTATCTGCTTACGCTGCGAAAGCAGGACTAAAAAGCATAATCTTAATACCATATGGTGCAGTTGCAATTGGAAAACTCGCTCAATCGATAATATATGGTGCTAAAGTGATAGCAATAAAAGGAAATTTTGATAAAGCATTATCCATAATTATAGAAGCTAGTAAGAGCCTTGGGCTTTATTTGTTAAATTCTATAAACCCATTTAGAATAGAAGGTCAAAAGACAGCAGCCTTTGAAGTATGTGAACAACTCGATTGGCATGCTCCCGATAGATTAATAATTCCTGTAGGAAATGCAGCAAATATAGCAGCTTATTGGAAGGGTTTTAAAGAGTTTTACGAATTAGGCTTTATAGAAAATTTACCAACTATGATTGGAATTCAAGCATATGGTGCAAGTCCAATAGTTCAAGCTATAAAAGAAAAAAGAGATTTCATTAAGCCTGTAGATAATCCTAATACAGTAGCTACTGCTATAAGAATTGGCAAGCCTGCAAGCTGGAAGAAAGCAATTAATGCTATAAAAGAATCTAAAGGTACTGCTGAATCTGTAACAGATGAAGAGATTTTATCAGCTCAAAGATTGCTAGCGAGAAAGGAGGGATTATTTGTAGAGCCTGCTAGTGCATCTAGTATAGCAGGTCTTAAGAAATTGATCGAATTAGGTTCAATAGATAAAGATGAAGATATAGTTTGTGTTGCAACAGGTCATGGTTTAAAAGATCCTAATAGCGCTATGAAATTCTATCAAGAGCCAATAGTAATAGAGCCTAATTTTGAAATTATAAAAGAAGTCATTAAAGGTTGATTCTACATATTTCTTAAGAGAATATTTTTCACTTAAGGTTTTTAATCTTATCCTTAAGAAAAGATAGAGCATCATCAATTCCTATCTGTATTTCTGTTCCATCCATCATATTTTTTACAACAATCTTCTTTTGTGAATATTCCCTTGGTGCTAATATCAATGTATATTTTGCATTTAAGGATGAAGCAATTTCCATCTGCTTCTTCAAATTCTTTCCTGATAGATCGAATTCAACCCTTATTCCATCTCTCCTTAACATTGACGCTAATTGAGTAACAATTCTCATGAAATCTTTGTTTGTATATGCAACATATATCAATGGTAATTCTTCACTCTTAATCATGTTAGTTTTAGATAATAAAATTGCTATTCTTTCAACACCTCCTGCAACACCTGTTGCTGCTAAATCTTGTCTTCCAAAAATCTTAGGTAAACTATCGTATCTACCACCTCCTGCTAAAGCTCCTACATCAATATTCTTCTCATCAAACACTTCAAAGACTATACCATCATAATAATCCAAACCTCTAACTATTCCCATGCTCAAAAGAATATTTTTTATTCCTCTTGCATCAAGAGAATCTGTCAAGCTTATAAGATCATTAAGATTCTGAATTCCTTGCTCTCTTAATGAATTTATAATATCATCAGGCTTTCCTCTTAATTTGCCAAATTCTATTATTTTACTCATGATATTTTCATTTATTCCTTTATCAGCATATTCATCAATGATTTGCTGAATAGTTTTCTTCTTCACTTTATCTAAAGCCCTTAAGGCTTCTAAAATCAAATTTTCATCATTAGTCTTCATTTCTCTCTTCAAATACTCTTCTACTACTCTTCTATCCCCAATCTCTATTATACAATTCTTTAATCCTAATTTATCAAAAATTAAACTTGTAAATTCGATTATTTCTGCATCTGCCTCTATGCTCTTTGATCCAAATATCTCTGCATCCCATTGATAGAACCATCTATACCTTCCATACTGAGGTTCATCATATCTCCACATACTTGAAAAGGAGCATAACTTTATTGGTAGTTGAAGGTCACGACGAGAAGCAACAAATCTTGTCAATCCTACTGTTAAATCAAACCTTAAACCTACATCCCTTCCTCCTTTATCTTTAAAGCAATAGATCTCATTCGATATTGAAGGCCCGCTCTTTGCTTCTAAAGTGCTTAAAAGTTCGATAGGAGAAGGTTCCATAAGCTTAAAGCCAAAAAGCTTAGCTACTTCTAAAAAAATACTTCTTATCTTTTCTATTAATTCAAATTCCTCAGGCTCTAAATCTCTCATCCCTCTAGGAAGTTTAAAAAAACTCATACTGAGTATTTGATTTGCATTCTGAAAATAAAGTTTACTCCTCTAAAGGACGCTTTTTCCACTCATCTTGATAAGCTTATATGAGAAACCTAACTTAAAAGACAAGTCCTATGAGTAAAACATTAAGGAAATGTTCCAAAATATGTATTCGCTCTAAGCATGATCGTTGCTTGCTCATTCCTACAATTTATTCTTTTCTTTCAACAGCTTGATGTTAATGAGATTACTTCGGTAAAGATACATAACTGGAAATCATTTACAGTCTCTTATTCTGTCAAATAAATATCGAACACGAGTTACTAAAAGAATAGCCACACCTCCCATATGAGTTAAGTCATAGCTCTTAAAGTCTGTTTTGTTCATGCTTAAGTACGATTAAAAATTATGCGAAATTAAGACTATCTTACACTATCTTAACCATAAAATGGAAGATGCTTCTCTAATGGTGTATGCTTTTCAAAACAATCCTTATATGAATCTATCATACGCTGAATTTCCATAAAAAGAGTTTCTTTATTACGATATCCAACTATAGATTCAATCGGTCTTCCACGACAGAAAAGGATTAGCGTTGGTGTACCCATAACTCCAAAATACTCAGCAACTTGAGCATTTTTCTCACTTGATAAAACGTTAATTTTTGCAACCTTCAATTTTTCTGAAAAGACGCTAGCTAACTCATCGATTATTGGGTTCAGCTTTTTACACCATACACAATGTTGATGCCAAAACTCTACCAAAACCGGCTTCTCTGATTTATTAACTTCTAAATCCCAATTTTCTGAATCAACGTTAATAGCTGACAATTTTAACCTCAATTTTTTATGATGTAAACGATATAAATATTGTTTGTTACTAGCAAAGTTCAAGAGAAATTAAAGAATCAAATATTAGAGGAAGCTTTTTAACCTCTATCTCATAAGAGTCTGTAGGTTAATTGAAGCTCCCTAAAATCAAGTTTCCATCGTTACAAAAGATAGTAAAAAGACCTATAATAAGAAGGAGAAATTTACTGATGTCTTTAGTGCTCATAATATCTTTTTCATCAGCTTTAATGATAAGATTAGCACCTGCTAAGTTCGGCTTTTACTTAAATGAATTCGATCCCTATTATGATTACTATGCAGCAAATTTCATCGTAAACAATGCTGAGAAATATGGTCTAGGAGTAATCCTCTCAAACGATCCGAACATTAATTACTTCCTATGGCACGATTATATGACTTGGTATCCAGAAGGTCGTGATGTAGCTGCTACATCTCAAGCAGGCTTGCATCTTGCTGGAGCCATGCTATACCTATTCTTTAAACATTTCATCGGTATTAACATTTCCCTTTATGATTTCCTTGTTTTATTTCCAGTATTCTTTGGAGCTTTGACAGTATTTCCAATATTTCTTCTTACAAGAAAGATATTTAACACTGGTGCAGGTCTTCTCGCCTCTTTAATAGTAGCCTTCTCTCCTCCTTTGATACAAAGAGGTAACCTTGGTTGGTTTAAATCAGAACCCTTTGCTCTATTCTTGGCAGTTTTATCTTTTTATTTCTTCTTTTCAATATTCAGTCAAAAGGTAGAAAGAAAAGGTATCTTATGGAGAGCTATATTAGCAGGTCTTTTACTTGGCTATGCAAATACATCTTGGGGAGGAGTTCAATACTTTAATGGTGTAATGGGGCTAGTATTTTTAATTTCTCCCTTTCTCGATGTAGATTTGAAGAGAGTGATATATTCTGGTAGCATTTTTATTGCATCTAACCTTTTATTAAGCTCTGCCTTTCCAAGACCTGGACCGAGTATAATCTTAAGCTCAGGTATTATTCTATTTTCAGGTCTTGCCTTTGCCATGCTAGGTCATTACATAAAAAGCGTGAGAGAGCCGAAGGATCATAAAAAGGATTTAATAATTTCCTTAATAGCTTTTGCATTACTCGGTCTATTTATAATAAGCATTGGTTTATTGCCTGGAATTAGTGGCAGATACCTTACAGCCATATTCCCATTCCAAAGAACTACCGATCCTTTAGTTGAGTCAGTAGCTGAACATCAAACTACATCAGGTGTTTATTTCTTCACTTCATTTTGGGCTTTAATCTTTTTAGGTATCTTTGGAGCTTTCATAATGTTAAGGAAGAGAAATATATTCTCAGCTTATGCTTTAATTCTAGGAATTACATCAATCTACATAGCATCATCTTTCTCTAGGCTTATGGTATATGCTTCTATAGCATTCTCTATACTTGCTGGCATAGGTTTTAGTGAGTTATCATCATCCTTACTTAAGCCTACAGTGCCTACAATCGCAAAAAAGAAGGGAAAAGTTTATGCATTAAGGCCTGAGGTAAAAGTTTTTTCTGCTATTTTTATTATAACACTTTTAGCCTCTGCAAATTATTATTGGTTACCTCAATATGATTCACCTG
>JAVZMU010000062.1:0-6960 GCA_038883135.1 Nitrososphaerales archaeon | reverse complement strand
TGGCCCTAAACTTCACCATGACCTGAGTTATAATCGAACTATTATAGGATAGAAACTCGCCCACTGTGAGGGGTAGATACCACCATTTGGATGTTATAATCGAACTATTATAGGATAGAAACAAGAGTATGCCCATTTGGGTTGAGCGTAAGAGGGGTGTTATAATCGAACTATTATAGGATAGAAACCCCGCATCTTGGCGCGAAGGGGACGAGGCAGATTGTGTTATAATCGAACTATTATAGGATAGAAACCTCATCGAAAAGGGGGAATGAGAACGGGCCATTGCTGTTATAATCGAACTATTATAGGATAGAAACAAAACACCCAACCCGAACCTTTAACAGTTTGAGTTAGGTTATAATCGAACTATTATAGGATAGAAACAGGCAAGTTGGGTGGCTCACTTATTCTTGCTGTCGCGTTATAATCGAACTATTATAGGATAGAAACCGGGGTAGGAAGACTGGTTTACTCATCTATTGTCACCGTTATAATCGAACTATTATAGGATAGAAACACGCCTGTTGCTCCGAGGGCTGCCCCCACCTTTATTGCGTTATAATCGAACTATTATAGGATAGAAACTTGCTTGGCACGGCGCCTACGGGGTCGCCTTCAATGAGGCCATGGTTTTTAAGCCATGGAGACTTCTAATAGTTTAGCCTGGGTCAAGTCGCCTTGATAATTCTTGACATCTGTTAGAATTTCGTTGCAGTCTCTTTCAAGGAACTTTGAATTTAGTCCTAGCCCTAGGCTCGTATATACTTTTGTAAAGGTCTGACGGATGTTTTTGAGTTCGGCTCTTTTTTGTCTATTTCCTGCTTCCCAGAAGCTGTGTATGGAATTCAGCAGCGCAAGATGGAAGTGGATGTTGATGTAAAGATCCTTACTTATGCGGTAGTTCCTTGATACTTTTGTCGTTTCATTACTTTTGTGAACCTCTCTATGCTGTTGTTCAACTTTGTTTATCACTCCGTAGAGGCGCTCGGGGAAGTGTCTGACTCCTCGAACTGCCTCAGCCTACTTGACATTTGGTCATGGAAGAGGACGAGGGGTGTATTGTATTTTATCGCATTGTAGGCTAGTCTTCCTGATGGTAAGGTGAGTCTTAAGATCCTTTATCTTATCGTAAATTCTGGCTTCTACAGAGGGTCTTTACTGGTTCTTTTATGTTAACTTGTTCTTATATGTTAACTTGATAAGTTTGTTTAAGTTTACGTCCTTTTCCTTAATCGGCAGTTTGAAGAAGGTTTTGATGTCTAGTGATCAAATTCAATTCGTGCTTCTTGATTCTTATAAAAATTGGAGGTGCATAGGCTATCTTAACATCAATACCTTTATCACATTGAAGGAGGTTGTTCAACTTATCATAAACCAAGACTCCTCTTACCGCTTCGAGAAGTGATGTCACGTAAACGTTCTGGCCAGTAGATATATCCACAAATAGGGTTTTCTCATTCGTCTTCTTTAGGGATAATAGAAGTTGAGAAAACATAAATGAAGATATATTTGTGATGGTATTCTCAAATATTGTTGTAACCGCCTTATCCTTGCTCTTATACTCACCTTGAGATTGGGTTAGAACTGAAGATTATTATTATCGACTGAGGGCATCAGCGCCTCTAACTTTTGATGAAATTGCTGCCTAAGTCTTCAGGGCATGAAGTCTATCTAATGGAGAAGGATGATCGTTCAGGCTCACTCCAAGGCTCTCAGGCACAAAGATAAGGAGAGATGTGTCTCTACTGCTTGATGACAAAAACTCGTATATGGCTTCACAAGGAAGCCTTCCAGTGTGTTTAGTAGAGTTGATGGTAAAGGTAGCTTCGTAGTAGTCCAGTCTACCCATGACCGTAGTCAATAGAGCCAAGCTGAACTTCAACGCCCCCATATGATTTTATAAGTGTATTGATTGGAAATCGAGCTAAGAACCGAGTCACAGGCTGCATTGGAACTCTTCACTCTGAAAGAATGAAAAATTGGGAGATCTTGGGGAGAGTCGTTACAGTAACAACTCAAGATAGGGAATCGTGAATAGTCCTATACACAGTGACTGAGCCTGACGGTAGCGGCTTTCGGGCTACCCCCAAGGAGAAGGAAATGCACAACTTACATACTGTCCAACTACAATCTTCAATATCTTACACATGGTTGGCGATTGGTATGGGTATGACCGTCCCGTATCCAAGATCCCGAAACAATCCAAGCCCTTCAACATAGAGGTTGTAACAGTCTTCTTTTGAAAATGGTAAGTCACGGGTGATCTCGATAACGGAGCCTGGATACAGTGCTGCGTAAACAGGTTTTCGCGCGGCTCTGGCAACGCTAAATCCCCCTAGTATCCCTAGACTACCTGTTATCCTGATAGAAGCAACCTTAAATTGGACTTCGCTTAGATAGGCACTCACTTTCTCATTTAGGCGTGAGCTCAAGAATACCGTCCCTGTTTCGACTCCGACTTCTTTAGAAACCAGGCGTGGGGATGCCTCGAAGAGCATGGGTGTTGTTACATAAAGTCTTAGCCGTTTAGTTCTGCAGTCCTCCGCCCTCACAAATTCGCTGATCGGCTGAAGTTTTTCAGCCATTACTTCGACTAATCGCCCTTCGCCCCCAAGTCGTATGATTTTGGGTGTCTTAAGAGCATTCTCTAGCGAATCGGAGGTTTTGTGAACCTCGATCATTATACTGCAGCTATCGTTCTTCTGTCCGCCAATCTTTCCATAATCGACCATTCTAGCGCTGTAGATCAGCCCTGCCTCAGTCGCCTTACTCCCGTCTGAAATTTTGATGCCGATTAAATCTATATATCCAATCTCGAACTTCTTTTTTTCTTTGTCGAGCTCCTTTGTGTCTTCAACTAAGTCACTTTTTGTCAAACCTTTTTCGAGCTCATTAAGCAGTAGCAGTCCATCCTTATACTGAACATAGACATTACCCTTACCATCTATCAAATATGGTCCCCTCAACACGGTAGAGCCTTTTCCTCCTAGGAAATCGGTAACTTCCTCATACCATCTCGATAGTTCTCCTCCTAGAGGAGAACGATTTTCGTGTTGGAGGATCAGTGTAGCTAGGGCGCCTGCTATAGTGGATGGTGAGGGAAGCGGTCTGCTCCACGCACCTGTTTGTGGGCCGCGCGATGTGGGAGAGAACTCTGAAGCCCCTCTGAACATCATCGGCTCCATTGTTCGGAACAAGATACTTCTCAAGACTCTACACCTCTTCTTGCTCCGATTTCTGCTTGAAGGACTTTTCCTGATTCGTTAACAAGTAGCCTCTTATCGAGGTCTTGTCGTCTTTCTTCTTCAGTCTCTTTTTCACCTTCAGATTCAGGTAGCCTCTTATCGAGATTTTGTTGTCTTTCTTCAGTTGACTCGTAGCTATAGCGCCAGGAGTAGTCCAAACCTTTTACCAGCATTTCCTTTGCATTGGTTCCAGTTGATGGATGGCTCTCACTTAACATATTTCTATCTACGACATAATCAATTATTTTTTTGGGCAGCTCTGTTACACCTGTAGAGTAAGTAGCACTTATTCTACTCATCCAGTCATCTAAATCCTTGGTCAGGCTGGCTGAGATTAGACCTTTCTCTATGCTTTCAACTACATCGATAGCTCTTTTGATATGTTTCCCTAACTCTTCACCTTTAGTTCTGAATGGAAGTCTAGACCGTATGGGATTACCGCCTCTTGGCAGATATGTCACCATAGCGGAGTCCTTCTTCAGCCATACTGAATCATGTTGTAACCATTCAACCTCTTTAGCTACATCTTCTAGGGCTTCAACTGCCTCTTTCAGCACACGGGAGAGAGGATACCTATAGTGAGCATATGTGATGGAGAAGGACTGGCCAAGATCTCCAAACGATGGAATAAAGATATCCTTTTCAGTATCACTCTGCTTTAAGAAGCCCATGTAAGGCTCTCCTCCATACGCAATTCGAACTTTCAATGTGGCATCCAAGGCGGCATCTACTGGGCTCACAGCAAGGACGTCGTCTCCACCCGAGTAAACTACGAATCCGTCACGATCTGATATTTCCTTTGAAGTGCGGGTGGCTAGCGTCATTAAGGTTCTACTAAGGGAAGCATGATAGGCAGGCGAGACTAGAAACCTTTTCTTCCATTTCTCTTTGTCCTCAGATTTGAATTTGAGATTTTCCTTTAGTAATTCCAACAATTTGCATATCCTTTCATGTATTATTTCTCGGCCAAGCTCTTTTGAGAGATGTTGAGCTGCTTCCTGTAAGATCTTCAGCACTTCTTCATTTCGGCATAATCCATCGGTATCCTCTTTCAGCAAAGCATCTCCAATAATTCTCAGGATCTCCCTCAACTCTTTGTTTGGTGTAACAGTGGAAAGATATTGAAAGAGATTCACGAACGAAGGTATTGCCTTTACATCGCCAATGTCGCCACTTATGACTTTTCCTACATCATCTCCGTCGCCCTTGATTATGGCGTAGTAAGTATTTAACACTGATTCTGAAGACAAAACTTTCCTTACTGCTTGAGCGAGCTTACTAACCACAGCTCTTTGCTTTCCTACCAAGAGTAGGTCCTCAGCATCTCCAATCGCCAGTGTGCTCAGAACCTGCAAGTTATCTCCATTAAACTTCTGTTCAATCTGTTTGAGAAGTTCTTGCTCCGGTCTATATGCTACCTTAGGGACCTGCAGTTCGTTGATGTCTTCTCCGGACTCAATTTCACGCAGAAGTGGGAGAATGAGATCTGGATTCTTTATGGCTGCGTCCACTATGGCCTTCTTGAAGTTAATCGCTGCAACTGAGGAGACGCTAGGGAAGCGTCGAAGGTCAGGGTCCTGATGCTTCTTAAGCAACTCTTTCAAGACTCGAGGAAATACCTTTCTGGTCGTTGAAAGCCTCTTAATCAGGCAGAAGGGGCATAGTCGTTCTCCTGTCCGTCGTCCTCCCATAACCTCTAAGGTAATCAGGTTCTTCTCGACAGATGAGTTGATTTTTTCTGCAACTTCTAAGGATTTTGGAACTGCAGGGACTTCGCCACAGACTGAGCAGGTATAAAACCTTCGCTCGTCTTCTGCGAGAGAGTATTGTTCATATTTCTTGGTATATTCTGTTAAGTTTAGTGTTGCGGCTGGGGCAATCTTTAGACTCCCTGCTTCCCTTAAAGTTTTTGAAACATTTCTAAAGGCTTTATGGTATGCAAGGTAAGCTTCCCTAGAAGAGAGATCTGATTTTATTTCGGCTACAGCCAGTCGAAGCGGCAGAGGAGCAGAATCATTCAGAGACATATCGTCGAAAACCTGTCTTAAAAACTCAAGTTCAGGTGTCTTGATGACTTCTTCTAGGACAGATTCGACCAGTTTTCTCCACCTTGAAAGGTAGAGCTCATTTATGAATTCAGCGATCTTCTTTGCGTCAGAAAGTTCCAGTTCTTTACCATCTGCGGTGAGCTTTCCGTTCTCTGGATGGGATGTTGTGCTAGGAAGGATTAATGTTATTGTTGCTGGCACTACTGCATGTTCAGGGTATCCTAAACTGATATCGTAGCCTGCGAGTTCGGCGGCCTTCTTGATATCAGGTATCTTCGCTACTCCTAACCCTCGTTCGTTTAGCATACTGACTAGCGTATGGTAGAAGAAGGGGTTTCCCCTAGCCGTGGGGAGAACCAAGATGTCCGGCCCAAAAGCTTCAATGAAGGGTAATACGATAGACCATGCAAGGGAAGAGGTGAGCCAGCTTGATGCCCATAAATCACGCAGTTTCCTCGATGCGGAGATGAAGTTCTGGATACCTCCAAGATCGATGGAGACCATGAATCCATCTACCTTCCCGTTGCCCACCACATTCAAGGTCGAGGCGGTTGCATAGGTATGGTCGAAGACCGTGTGCGTCGGGATTCGGGTGTCAGCGGGGCCTGGAGTGCCGAAGTATCTGCACCACAGGTATTCGTAGATGGCATAGAAAGTGTTGTAGGCTAGATGCCATCCTCCGTTGGTTAACACTTGCTCATGAGTGGCCTTTATGCTCTCCACAAATTTGCTCAGCTGCTCACGGTATTGTCGCTGCTCTTTTGGAGGTGGTTGAAGGGGAGCTTCGTAAGGCTTCTCGCGGTAGAATAGATTGAAGAGCTTTACATCCTTGGTAACGAAGGCGCCATGATTATAACCCCCTCCCATCAAGAAGGATAGAATCCATCTGTCAAACGATGCCGCAAGCCTATCGGAATCCTTCACCTCTTTATCGTCAATAAGACTAGCAATCTCCTCTCCGAAGAGTTCATTTGCTAGTGACTTCGCATCTTTTTCGTGCCCCCCTAGCCAGCTGAGCTCCCCCGATATGATCCAAGGTTTGCTAGGGGAGTCATGCAGAAGTGCTGCTACCTTCTTCTTAAAGAAAACATCCTTAGGCATCTGTGCCACCTTCTATTATGGAGGCCTTTACCAGCTCGAAGACACCATAGCCTAGGGCTGTCTTTGCACCAACCCCTAGTGAGAATGCAACGGCTACAGCTTTGAGAAACGTTTCCAAGAATGAGTGATCGACTTTATGTGCCCTATCCGCTATAAGAAATCTGAACCTAGTGGCTGGAGCTATGGATAGAAATGGGATAGGAGTCGGCGTAACCTGGTCTTCTCTAAGAATGTCTTCACCTCCTTTGCTGTAATGTGGCGTCAGCACATCGGGTATGAGGATATAGTCCTTCAGACCCCTCTCTATAGGGTAAGCGTCCGAGAAGTCTAAGCGCCCGACCGAGCCATTACCAAAGAGCTCCCCCAGCAGCTCTCCAGGAATTACTTTGTGCAATGTGCTCGCTGCTTTAACGGCACCTTTGATGCTTGAACCGGGGATATAGGGGACATTTAGGATAGGATCGAAGAATAATCCTACCTCAAATGCAAGTTGTCCGAAGCCAGATGAAACTCCCATTACCGCCTTATAGGTAAGTTTCGCTTCTAAGTCGAGAACAGGGAAA
>JAVZMU010000061.1:0-7011 GCA_038883135.1 Nitrososphaerales archaeon | reverse complement strand
ATTTTTTTACTTAATCTTTCTATAGGAGTCCATGATCTTGCAAATATTAATGCTTTATCATTGGGGTTCTTTAGATGAACAACTCTATAATTTATAATCTCATCTGGTTTTATCTTCAACTCTTTAGCTAAATCTTCATCAGCCTTTATGGACTCTTTAATTTTTGTTTCTATTATAACAGGCTTCCCAGTCAAAACTTCTAGAATTCTTGTGATCGAACCATCAGTAGTTAATAAAATCTTTTGAACATTAGATAAATTGAAGCCTATCATTTTTTCTATTCTATTTATTGCTCTTAGCATTTCATCGATCTTCATGCCTTTAATTCTTTGCATTACTCATCATGTTTGTTATGAATTATCAATTTAAGAACTATGCTATCATAAAGATATTCTAAATCTTACCAGTAATTCTTCTATATGCTCTTTTTATATGATATATTATATACGCTAAAAACCTTTGTTCTTGTCTATGTATCCTTTCTAAGATAGATTCTTTAGAGAGTAGTACTCTTTTAAGTTCTGTAATTTCCTTCTTTGGAGAATATTTAATATAAATTGGTATTCCGATTAAAATTAAGATTAATCCTACTATTATTTGAATGATTGTACACTGTGAAATTAAGTAAATGGAGAAGATAACTCCTAAGATAGCAATAATCGACCATCCTCTGAAGTTGAATTTAGGTACTAGACCTTTTTTACGTAAAAAGAAAATTGATGCACATGTTGCTGCATATGTAAATGCAAGTAAGAAAACAGAAGTAGCTACGAGCATACTTAAATTGCCAACAATTGAAGCTATTAGTGCTGTAGCTGCTTGAATTATAATTCCTAAATAAGGTGTCTTGAATTTTGGATGGATCTTAGCAAAGATTCTTGGAAAAAGACCGTCAACAGCAAGTGCATATCCGAGTCTTGAAGTGCCTAGCATCCCTGATTCATCAGAACCAGCAATAGAAATTAAAGCTCCTACTCCTACTATCGATCCGCATATTAATTCTAATGTAGGTTCTGTACTTAGTACTGCAGTAGTCGCTGAGGCTATGGGTGTTGTATCCAAAGCTAGTTGAGTCCATGATCTTACCCCAAAAAGTATGATGTTTGTTGTTAAATAGAAAATGATTACAATTGAAATTCCAAGTATTATTGCTTTAGGAATTATTTTACTTGGATTCTTTATTTCTTCAGCTGGAATTGTTGAAATTTCAAAACCTGCATATGCCCAAAATATTAAGACGAGTGCATTACCAAAATTTGAAAATCCTAAAGGGGAAAAGGGTGAAAAATTAGACATAATCACAGTAGGATGTAAAATCATGTAGATTAAACCAATAATAGAAAAAAGAATTAGAGGAGCAAGTTTGATTATAGTGAGAATGTCGTTTGTTCTACCTGCAACCTTAACTCCAATGATATTTGTAAGTGCAAGGAAGGTTACAAATAGCCCTTTAATGATTATTTGATTAATTAGTTCAAGATTTGGTAAAAAGAACATTAAATATTGAGTAAAGGCAACTGGAAAAACTGCTAGTGATATCCACTCAGCAAGCCAAAGAGACCAACCAAAAATAAATCCTGTAAAGGTTCCCCATGCTTCTTTAATATATGCATAAGGTCCTCCAACTTTAGGAAGTAGAGCAGCACATTGAGCAAAACATAAAGCAATTACTATAGCTATGATTCCAGCTATAATCCATACGAGAAGTGATAATGGACCTAAATATCCTGCTCCGAAAGATGAAGCAATATAAATGTCAGCTCCTATTATTGCACCCACTACAAGGTTTGTTACATCAAAAAGAGTTAACTCTGATCTAAGTTTAGACTCGGAAATCTCGCTACTCATTACATTGACCATTTAGAATATATGTCAAATTTATTTATACGCTCTTATTAAGTATGAAATTATCTTAACTAAACTTGCTATTAGAACCATCTTCCAAATGTTCTAACGTTAGCGCTTCCTACTATATTGATTTTAAACCCACATTTAGGACATGTATTCTCTTCTGATAGATCAACCTTAAGCACATCAAAACCTATTCTTTTTATCAAAAGATGTTTGCAATTTGGGCAATATGTATTCTCTCCCTCTCCTGGAACATTTCCTATGTAAACGAATTGTAACCCTTCTTCCTCAGCTATTTTCTTAGCTTTTAACAAAGTTTCGAAAGAAGTTGGAGGTCTATCAACCATCTTATAATGAGGGAAGAATCTTGAGAAGTGTAGAGGGCAATCCTTTCCAAGACTATCTCTCACCCATGCAGAAAGCTGTCTTATTTCATCGGGAGAGTCGTTTATGCCAGGGATTATCAAATTTGTGACTTCTATATGAACCCCTTTTTTCTTCATTAACTTTGTTGCTGATAATACAGATTCTAAATCTCCTTTACAATATGTTCGATAGAATTGTTCAGTAAAGCCCTTTATATCGACATTGGCAGCATCTATGAAATTAACCAATGGTAAGAGAGCTTCTTCTGTTATGTAGCCATTAGTAACCAATATGTTTTGAAGTTTGTTTTCTTTTGCTAGTTTTGATGTATCGTAAACGAACTCATACCAAAGTAAAGGCTCATTATAAGTATAAGATATAGATAAGGATCTTGATTTAATAGTCCTTTTTACGACTTCATCGGGAGTAAGTTCATTAGCATAAACTTCGCCAGGAGAAGCTTGACTTATCTCCCAATTTTGGCACCATGGGCAAGAGAATGTACATGATAAAGTTGATATTGAGTATGTATCGCTACCAGGCCAAAAATGGAATAAAGGCTTTTTCTCTATTGGATCAATAGCTTCTGCAGTAGTTAAACCATATATCAAAGTGAAAAGAGTACCGTCTCTATTCTCTCTAACTCTACATACGCCTCTTTTACTACTCTTTATTATGCATGATCTAGGACATAAATTACATTTTACATAATTATTCTCAAGCTTTTTATAAGCCATAGCTTCTTTTTCCATTATAGCTACTCCTTTATTCTTTAGCAAGATATATGTATTGGATCCTTATAGAACTTTCTAAAGAACGATAAGGAAAAAAAGCAGTCTAAATTAATCTTCATTGATATGGCTAAATCTTCACAAAAAGAATGGTTAATAGCTCCAGGACCAGCATCGAGAGAATTCGCAATAAACCTAGCTAAAAGTATTGGAGCAGATATTTTAGATATCGATTCAAAGCTATTTCCAGATGGTGAAAGCTATTTTAGAATAAAGAGCAATGTTATGAACAAGAGAGTTGCAATAGTTCAATCGACATACCCTCCTGTCGATAAGCATATCTTACAGCTATTATTTTTAGCCCATAAGCTTAGTGAAGATGGAGCAGAAGTTCATGCAATAATTCCATACCTTGCTTATGCTAGGCAACATAGAGCATTTTTACAAGGAGAAGTAGTCAGTTTAGGTGTATTTTCACATCTACTAAGGTCTGTAGGAGTTAAAAGATTAGTTACAGTTGATATACATAATGTAGAAGGTTTAGGACTTTTCTCCATACCAGCGTATAGTGTATCTGCGATTCCTTTGATTGCTGAATACTTTAGTAGGAATTATAATTTAAGTGAAGCGATAGTAGCATCTCCAGACTTTGGTGGATCTATCAGAGTAGAAGCTTTTGCAAAAATTTTAAAGATAAATTATATCGTCCTCAATAAATCGAGAAATAAAATTACTGGTGAAGTTTTATTTAAGGATATGACAGAACGGGTTCAGAATAAGGATGTAATTCTTGTTGATGATATAATAAGCAGTGGTAAAACAATAGAGCTTGCTACAATGAAATTAAAAGAATCTGGAGCTAAAAGAGTGTTTGCAACTTGTGTTCATCCATTATTGGTTGAGAATGCTTTAGATAGAATTAAAAAAGCAGGTGTTGAAGAAGTAATAGGAACCAATACTATACCAAGCCCTATAAGTAAAATCGATATAACCCCAATTTTAATATCTTACCTTTCTACCTTATGAATTACTCTATTATGAGTTCTATATATTAGTAACAGACACATAAAGGAATTAAATGGCAGAATTGGCATATGTGATTTAGCTGTAAGCGTAGCTTTAATCAAGTTATAGATTTACTGTGGAAATTTACTTTATTAAGACCACGTGAAAGAAGAGCATTCTTACTATAGACTATTGCTTTATCCAGATAGATTAGTTTATGAAGCTTATATTTACTTTAAGTATAGACTGTTATAGAAAATGCGTAAAGGTGAAGTAAAAATTAGGTAATTTCTCTGATGTGTTTTACAAATTCTTTAGAAACCTTCCTTACTAATTCTTCATTAGTAGTGTAGAAAGTTTAGCTGAGATTTCTGCAATAGCTATATAACATGAATCATAGATTGTGAAGCCGTAAGTGAAGCTAACTCAATAGAGAGGTCCATTAAATCCTTCTGTAAAAGATAGAGCCTTATCTGTAAATCTTCTACCTAAATCCTGGGTTATATCTAAGTGCGTTTATTCCATAGAGAAGCAAGCTTGAGCTAATATTTCTTATAGCCTTCTTCATACATCTCTATAAGCTTTAATGCTTTATCACTATACTCTTCAAAGCTAAACCATTTGATAACTATGGATGCATTTAAGACTACCTTCTTAATCTACGCTGATGCATCATTACCTCAGCACCATTCTAGTACTTTAGGTTCTGAATCTAAGCTAATGTATAGTTTTAATGCTTCTTTTTATTCGCCTAAAATCTTTCTTTACTAAGCTCTTCTTCTATTACTTTATTCACATATTGCCTTAGAAGTTCATTTCAGTTTAAGTACTTTAACCTATCCATCTTTTTCTTTATCTCTTCATCTACCCTAAAGTTTACAATAGCCATTCAATATTACATACGTATTACTAGAAATAAGCTCTTTATAAATACAATAATGATAATGAATTTTAAACAAAATTGGCAAATAAAAAATTCTTCTTACTTTCAGGAGAGAGAAGCACTTTGCCCCAAGCAGAATTAAGAGCTATTATAGAGACTTATGATAATAAAGCAAGTTTCGAGATAGTTAATGAGAGAGTTATAATCGTAGATGGAACCTTCGATTTAAATACAGTTTTAAAGAGAAGTGCATATATTAATGCTGGTGCTCATCTTTTAACTTATAGTAAGTTAAAAGATGCAGAAAGAACCATTAATGCTATAGCTTTTAATGAGTTTATGGATGATTCTGTGAGTTTTTCTGCATCTGTCTTCAATTTATCCAATCAACATTTATCAGGAAAAATAGAAGCTATCATAGGTTCTGCTGTTAAAAGAAGGTTACCTAATGCCAAAGTCTCATTAAAGAATCCTAATAAGATGATAGTTGGTATAATCTTTGATGACAATTTTCTCTTAGGCTTTACAGATTACATAAATGAAAAAAGAGGTTGGGGATTAAGAAGACCTAGAGCAAGACCTTTCTTTCATCCTTCAGCACTTTATCCTAAGTTTGCAAGAGGGCTTGTAAATTTATCACATGTTAAAGAAGGAGAATTGCTTCTCGATCCTTTTTGTGGTACAGGGAGTATATTGATAGAAGCATCAATCATTGGAATAAATACCATTGGGATAGATATATCTATGAAGATGTGCAAAGGAGCTATGAATAACTTAAAGCATTACATGCTAGATAGCCTAGGAATATTAAATTCAGATGCTTTAAAACTACCAATAGAGAAGGTAGATGCAATAGTAACAGACGTTCCATATGGAAGATGTGCATCATCGAGAGGAATAAACACTCTAAATCTACTAGAAGATTTCATCCTTAAGGCAAATTCTATAATACCTAAAGGAAGGTATTGTGTTTTAGTTCACCCTAATACCATCAAATTAAGTAATTTAGATGGATTTGAGTTAAAAGAAAGACATGAAGTTTATGTCCATAAAAATTTGACTAGAGCTATAACCATACTAAGGAAAATGTAGAATCATGAGTTATATTTAATAAATACCTTTGCTATTATTTAAATGGAAAAAATGATATTACCTTACGAGATAGTTTACAAAACCGCTATTCCTGCTTTAAGAGCGATGATTGCAAAAAAACTCATGGAAGATTATGGTTTAGTTCAACAAGAGGTTGCTAAAAAGTTGGAAATAACACAAGCTGCTGTAAGTTATTATATAAAAGGTAAGCGAGCTATAATGTTAAAATTAGATAACATCGATGAAATTCAGCATATAACGGATGAGATCGCATATCTTCTTTTTAAAGGAAAGATGAGTCGAAAGGAGTTTAGGCTTAAAATAACAGAAGCTTGTGATTATTTAAGAGCTTCAAAACTATTATGTGAACTTCATAAATGTATTGAGCCAGATGTTGATGCTGATGATTGCCATGCTTGTGATGAGACATTAAGGAAAAGAGTGAAGATAATAGTTAAATGAGATAGTAGTGAAGTGTATTTTTCTCTCTGTAAATACAAAGTTAGGGAATAAATATGGTGACCTTTTGATAGTACTCTTTTTATTTAGACTATCCTCGTATTTTTATCGCTAAAAGGAATCCAAGGAACACTTTGATAGAATTGCTTGCATTAAAAGATTAACCTTCTTCGCTTATAAACTCAAAACCCTTTAAGATTCTTTTCAATATGTTAATTGTAAAAATTCCTAAATTATTTGATTAATAAAAAAGAAGAAAGCATATTGAGACTAAGATGAAGAAAGAAAAGGAGTAAAGATCATGATAAAATTCATTTTCTATACTCTTTATACAAGCAAAGAATACCATTGGCTAAATACTTGACTGAGTGGAGTGATGAAGCCCTAAAGAAGGTTTAACTTTAATCTTGATTCCACTATCTTCTCATAATTTTTCTCAATCTCATCTCTTATTACATCAGTCGTTATCTTACCGTTGGATTTCAGCATTGCTGCTAATGTTGCTCCTCCTGCTCCTACTCCTTCCCTAACAAAACCATGAGCATACGCTCTAAGCCCATCTTTTTTAGACTCGCTAAGTCCTGGATCAGCACCAAATATAGGAATACTTGCAGATTGATTGAT
>JAVZMU010000060.1:0-7272 GCA_038883135.1 Nitrososphaerales archaeon | reverse complement strand
GTGGGTTTAACCTTGAGATGTCTTCTCCTTCAAACCTTATAGATCCTGAGTCTTGCTTATAGAATCGATTTATAATCTTCAATAATGTGGACTTTCCTGCTCCATTAGGTCCTACTAGCCCTACGATCTCCTTTTGCTCTATTTGAAAATCAATATTCCTAACTGCTATCAAGCCTCCAAAACTCTTTGTCACTTTTTCTACCTCAAGCAAAGGTGTTCTTATCAAAGGGCGTTTTATTCCTTTTCTTGCTTTATTAATATACATTTCTTTTCATGATACTCTTCTTTTTAAGTACTACTATTTATCATAAAATGAGATATTAAACTGATAAGAATTTAAGATAGACAATCATGAGTTAAAGGGGGCGTTTAATGGAGAATCATATGTTATTTTACAGCGATATTGAAAGAATTAACAGAAAAGAATTGGAAGAATTACAGTTGAAGAAGTTAAGAGCAACTGTACAATCACTTTATGATAAAAACCCATATTTTGGAAGAAAACTTCGACAAGCTCAAGTTAAACCCTCTGATATTAACAAGTTAGAAGATCTTTCTAAAATACCTTTCACTACGAAAGATGATTTGAGAATAAATTATCCTACTGGTCTTATTAACGTAGAAATGGATAAAGTGGTAAGGTTTCATGTATCCTCTGGTACTACTGGTGATCCAACAGTTGTAGCATACACTAAATACGATATTGATAAATGGAGTGAATTAAATGCAAGATGCTTAAACATGATGGGAGTTAAGAAAGAAGATGTGATTCAAATTGCTTATGGTTACGGTCTTTTCACAGGAGGTTTAGGAATTCATTATGGTGCTGAAAGACTTGGGGCTGCTATAATTCCATCAAGTACTGGGAATACGAAAAGACAGATAAAACTCATGAAGGATATGCATACAACTGTGCTTGCTTGCACACCATCTTATGCATTATATATAGCTGAGACAATAATTCAAGAGGGATTAGATCCTAAAAAAGATTTAAAATTACGTGTTGGAGTTTTTGGTGCTGAACCTTGGTCTGAATCTGTTAGGAAAAGATTAATGGATCAGTTATTACCTGAACCTTACGATATATATGGTTTAAGTGAGCTTTGTGGTCCTGGTGTTGCTGCTGAATGTTATATTAAAGATGGTTTACACATTTGGGCAGATCATTTCATACCAGAGATTATAGATCCAAAGACTGGAGAAGTTTTAGGACCTGGTGAGGAAGGAGAACTTGTAGTTACAACGATCGATAAAGAAGCAATGCCATTACTTCGATATAGAACTAGAGATATCTCATGTTTAAACCTAGAACCATGTCCTTGTGGACGGACTCATCCTAAAATTTCACGCATAAAAGGTCGAGATGATGACATGCTAAAGATAAGAGGTGTTAACGTCTTCCCTAGTCAAATAGAGTATGTTTTAGGAAGAGTGAAAGAATTAGGAGATCATTACCAGATAATTTTAATGAAATCAGGTCCTTTAGACGATTTGAAAGTAAAGGTTGAAGTTAAGCCAAACGCAGTTTCAGATAAACCTTCAGACATGATCGAACTCAAGAAGAAAGTAGAGAATGAAATTTATTCTGTTTTGAATTTACATGTTGAGGTCGATCTTGTCGAACCAGGTTCTTTGCCTAGAAGTGAGGGTAAAGCGAAAAGAGTATTAGACCTAAGGGGGTTAACTTAATATGCCAATTACACAAATTAGTGTATTTGTTGAGAATAAACCAGGTAGGTTTGCTGAAGTTACCAGTCGATTAGAGCATGCACAAGCTAAGATACTAGCTTTTTGTATTGCTGATGTTGGAGACTTTGGTATAATTAGACTAATAGTTAACAAACCCGAATTATCGATTAAAGCGTTAGAGGGTTTTGCTAAAAGTATTAATCAAGTAGTAGTAATCCCTATAACAGAGCAAACTAGTGTATCTAAGATTGCAAATCTATTAGGTAGTAAAAAAATAAACATTGATTATGCTTACACATCTGCAATACCAATAAACGGGAATTTAGCTTTAATTCTTCGTGTGAGTGATGCAGAGAAAACAGAGAGAATTTTAATGGAAAACAATATTAAAGTCTTAACACAAAAAGATTTTGAATAATTAAAAGAGATTCGAACTACATATTTTCTTCCAATGAAAAACTTTTTACTCCTTCTAATTCTCGATTTAATCAACCTATACTTACTATCTTAGGAATCATAAGTTCTTTAGGTATTACAAATTTATTCTATGCTTATGCCTGCTGTGTGTAAGTAATCTGAGCTACTCGCTATACTCGAAACATGGATATGGATAACCATTATTAATCCTCTTAATAGCTTCTTCCACTAAAATGTCTGAAACGTCGATGGATTTAGAATGCCAATCAATATCAACTATTAAAGATTCTTCTCCATTTATAGTTGTGAAGACAGCCCAAATGGGTTTGCCATAGAAGGGCTTAACTATTCTTGCATTTAGTTTTGTACATCTCATAAATCCTCCCTTACTCTTAGTAAAGTATAAACAATTTAAGCAAAATTTTGAAAGCCAAATGTGTTCTTTTATTCTCTGCCTACCTTTTATTTGTTGGAGTAAACGTATCGTCTCAGCTTTTATCATCTCTATTAATTCGTTACGACCTTCTTTCGTATCCAAGTAATAATCTAAATTTTTACTTACCTCTTCTCTCCAGTCCTTATCCTCTTCAGATTTTTCCTCCATCGATGTTATTATAATAGTACTAGTATTTTTCTGTTATGTATCACTTTGGATTTATCAAGATAAGCAGACGTATGAATCTTCAAATCATCAAATCTTAAGCTTTAATAAATAAAGCCAAATATTTTATTAAAATAAATCATAATAACATTATTCTTTTTCCAAAACGATTTAAATTTAAGCTTTAATCTATTAAAGATATGAGAATAGAAGATTTAAGATGTTTTATTCCTGTTGGTGGTAAGGCTTTAAGGTTAAGACCATTAACTCAAGATGTTTCTAAGCCTTGCATCCGATTCTTAAATAGACCTCTTATTGAATTTGCTATGATTACACTAGCTGAGCAAGGTGTTAGAAACTTTATCTTTGGAGAAAATGGATACATAAATTACATAAACCTTTTCGACCAATATGGCGAGGGTGTTGGTTTTTCTGCAAAGTATAAAATTGAACCAAGAGTACACATTAAACATCAACCTAACTTGGACGATTTAGGAAGTGCTGATTCATATAGGCTGAACATGGAATACTATGATGTGAAAGATCCAGTTATCGTTGTGCAAGGGGACAATATCTTTAAAATCGATCTTAATGATTTTTTGAAGAAACATGAAGAGAGAGGAGCTATGATGAGTATAGCTCTCTTTAGGGTAGAGAATGTTAAGGATTACGGTGTAGCAGAATTAGGACAAGATATGCGAATAAAAAGGTTTGTTGAAAAACCTTCACCAGATAAGGCTCCAAGTAATTACGTTAATGCTGGTATATACCTTCTTTCACCAGAAATTAGAAAAGAGGTTGAAAGTGAAGATGTAATGAAAATAAGAGAGCAAAGAGGAAGGTTAGATTTTGGCTACGACTTTATTCCTTATCTAGTGAATAAAGGCATACCTGTTTATGGTTATGAGTTGCAAATATGGTATGATTTAGGTACTCCAGAGAGTTATTTAAAGGCTATGAAAGACGTTCTTTATGGCGTTTTGGATATAAGGGTTACAGAAGAGAGACTCTTCCAAGATAAGAACGTTTGGGTTCAAGGATATAGCAAAGAGTCTGTGAAAAGGAGAGAGGAAATACTAAGGAAATGTAAAGAGAATAAGCTATACATAGAAGGAGCAGCTTTAATTGGAAGACATACAAGGATAGGTGATTACACGAGAATCATAGACTCAAACATAGATAACTTTTGTATAATAGGGGAAAAAGTAAATATAAAAAATTCAGCTATTATGGATGCTTGTAGAATTGGAGATTGTGCACAAATATCAGATAGCATTGTGGGTAGAAAGGTTGTGATAGAGTCGACTTGTCAAAATCCTACATATATTAGCTCAATGTCTGTTATAGGAAATGCCGTGCATATTAAAGAAGGTTGCAAATTAATAAGGACTAAAGTTAATCCAGGTCTAATAATCCCGCCACGAATGACTTATATAGATAAATTTCTTCAAAGTTATGAGGATATAGTAAGGTTAGCAGAACCAACAATTTCCTTTTAATTCTGATTTAACCACTTAAAGTTATTTGGAAATACCTTTCACTATCTCAGATATCGTAATAGAAATTATGTGGATTAATTTACTGAAAGGGAAGTATATTAAAAGTATTTCTACAACTAAAAGATGTAGCCGAGATAAGGATTGGTTATATTGATCTTTTCACTAGTAAAGAAGATAGATCTTCTCAGAAAAGCTTCCAAATTAAAGCCTATAGAAAATCTTATTGAAGAAATAAAGAAAGCTTCTATGCTTTTACAGTTTATGGAGCTTGCAGTACTATCTGTGGTTCTTTAATAGATATTCCGGAGCTTTGAGAGAGTATAAGAATGGGGCTAGTAGAAATGAGGATGGAACCCTATAGCAAGCAAATTGGATATATACCAAGAGTGAAAACAAAATACAATCCATATGACGAAGCTCCAAATGCTAGATTGAATTGGCTTCCTAACGATATAGAAGTTGTAAAGAAAGCAGATTTAGGCCTCTATATAGGCTGTACTCAATCATATAGACAGCAGAGATATGTTATTCTCATAACAAAGTTGCTACAGAAACTAGGGATAAAGTTTACTTTGGAATGAAGAATGGTGTTGTGGCTTTTCACTTATAGTTTAATTCTTCTACTCTCAACGATTTTTTAGGTGGGAATATTTATATAAGTGGGAATATAATTTTTGGTGGGTTTATGTCAATAGCAAAAATAGATAAGAAAGGAAGGATAGTCATTCCAAAGAGGGTAAGGGAAAGAGCTGAATTAAAGAGTGGAAGCTATGTCAAAATTATGGTAAAAGAAAAGAGGGTTATTATCGAACCTCTAGAGCCAATAGCTGACAAATATTTTGGGATCTACAAAATAGCTAAATGGCCTGAAGACCTTGATGAATTCATAGTCGAGGTTATGAAGAGGTGGCAATCATAAGAGCTTATGTGGATGCTAACATCTTTACCTATTGGCTTGGTAAACATCCTTTATTTGGAGAAATTGCATATAATTGGATTAAGAAGATCGAGAATGCACAACATGGAGAATACATCACATCTACTTTAACAATTTATGAAGTATTAATAATTATCTCGAGTTTAACTGGTAAGAGTTTGAAGGATAAATCTCTAGTAGAAGGAGTTATCGATTCTATAACAAATCTAAGAGGGTTGATGATCAATTCATTAAAGCATGAGGATCTTATCCAAGCTATAGCCTTAATGAAAGATTACGATCTTGATTATGAAGATTCATTGCATCTGAGTGTAGCACTGAGAGCAAGCGCAAAAGAAATAATTTCGAATGATAAAGACTTTGATAAAACATCTTTGAAAAGGAGATTCTAGCATTATTAAGAATTTATGAATAAAAATTTATCCAGAATTAGGCATTGCGTGCTATTCTTTACTTATTATTCCATTATCAGTACTACTTACAAATACCTTGACCGAATAGCTGCTGAAAAGCTTTCTTTACAACCCTTATAAACGAGCTTCCCGTTTTGATGTTATGGGGCATATAGAGATCAATGTAGGAATTGGAAGTCTAGAAGAAAAGAAGCTCATCAAAAAGAAAGCATTTATAGATACTGAAGCCATATTTACCATTATCCCAGAAAATATTGCCAAAGAGCTTAACCTTATACTCGTAGGCGAAAAGGTAAGAGTCTCCACAGCCAAGGGCTATGATGAACTTGATTTAACACATGTCCTTCTGGAGATTAACGGTAAGAGGAGAATAATGCCAGTTCTGCTAAGTAAGCATATAGATAGAGTCTAATAGGAGTAATAACACTTGTTTTATTATATCAGTTTTTGCATCTCATATTTTAATTCCTATGATTTTTCCTTTATCGTCTAGTTCAAGATGGACATCTGGTTCTGCTTCAGGTAGATGGTTATAAGTTTAACTAACCAAGTCTCCTTTCTATAGGCTTTTATGATAATTTTTTATAGGTTTTTACGCTTCATAAAGTTCATTCTCAGTCTTAAGGATGATTACTTATTGAACTCTATCACTAAAATTATAAAACATATCCAAAATTCTGAAAAGTTTAATTTAGAGAAAAAAATTAGAGAAATGCTGAGGAAGCTAAGAAAACACTTTACAAATAATTTGCTTTGTATATGATTAATTCATACTCACTAAGGTTATAATTTTTTGATAAACTTAATACTTAAGATTATCCAGATAACTACTTTATGGCGACGATTTTAATAAAGGGTTTATCTGAAGACTTACTTAAAGAACTCAAAAGGTTAAAGGTTGAACTAAATTGTAAAACATGGGCTGAGCTTCTCGCTAAGCTCGTAGCATTGAAGGAAATGGTCTTACTGAGTGAAGAAGATCTAAAGAGAATGAGGAAAGGCGTAAAAGGCTTCCTAAATCTTAGAGAAACAGTTTCAAAGAAATGGGTTGGTCCTCCCACGGTGCTAGATGAGATCAAAAGGTCAAGATATCATGAGAGCGATCAAGCGAATACTAACCCTGGATTCTAACGTCTTCATAGCCGCTCTAAAGAGCGATGAATTTTACAGCGTAAAATGTGCTAAAATTGTGTATTAAGAGGGTGGAACTTTAGCAAGAAGGGTTGGGGTTAATGTAGCAGACGAAGCAAGAGAGCAACTTGACAGAATGATCCATCCAAAGCTCTTAGTTAATTGTGATAAGGTCTTCTGTGTTTCAACATACCCTTTATGCTCAAAGTACGGCATATACGCGATAGATGCCCTATACCTTAAGGTAGCACTAGACAATAATGCCATCTTAGTTTCCTTAGATAAAGAAGGCTTCATAGAAAAATTGAGATCTAGAAGAAATCAAATAGAGGTATATCATGCATCAGATTTCCCTTACTGATGGCATCGATTAAAATTTCTTGATCGGTTTTAAAAGTGTGCCTAGACTTAATTCAGATGCTTTTGCCTTTCACTTATGTATGATTATTCTACTATAATGCTGCTGGATGAACATTAATTTAGAACCATTCTAATACATGTCGTGAATGTGCATCAAACATCAGATAGTGTAGCTTATATATTTGCTGTACATTCTATAGAATGTGTTGATTATGGCGACTATAC
>JAVZMU010000059.1:0-7390 GCA_038883135.1 Nitrososphaerales archaeon | reverse complement strand
ATGCGAACCTAATGCATCTTGTGATATGATAGATCCAAGAATGTTTAAAACTTATGTCAAACCAGCATTAATAAGGATAGCTGAAGAATTAAAAGGGTTAAAAGTCCTACATATATGTGGGAAGGTTGGACCTATTATACAAGATATGGCTGATTGTGGCTTTGATGGGATAAGCATAGAAGAGGCTATTGATGTAAAAAGAATCAAAAATTTGATAGGGGATGTTAAAATTTTAGGTTACATTCAATCCAAAAACCTAGCTCTAAACACTCCAAATGCTATAAAAGAAGAAGTTAAAAAGGCTTTACAATCTGGTGTCGACTTATTAGAAGCAGGAGAAGGAATTTTATTACCAACTCCATTAGATAATATAAGAGCTATGGTTGAAGTAGTTAAAGAATGGAAAATTGATTAAAATCTTCTAAACAAATAACTTAAATTGCCTCGATTACATTCTAAAAATAAAATCTTAAGAGTTTAAAATTATTAGATTAAATGATTTGGAAAAAGAAGGTATAATTAATTTCATTAAACTAATAGGCAATTTGAAGAATATAAAAAGGGCGGGATGGATGGAAAAGGTAGGAATTAAAGAACCAGAATCTGTAGCAGATCATTCCTTTAGAACTGCAATTCTTTGCATGCTTTTTGGAGATATGAAAAAACTCAATACATTAAAGATGTTAAAGATGGCTTTAATTCATGATGTATGTGAATCTGTAATTGGAGATTTAATACATCCTAAGGATGAAAAAGAGGAATTAAGAAAAAGAAATTTAGAGAATAATGCTATGATGGAAATTTTATCCTTATTACCAAAGGATATGAGAAGAAAATACTCTAAAATCTGGAAAGAATTTCAAGATGGAGCATCTATAGAAGCAAAAATCGTAAAAGAAATGGACAAGCTTGAAATGGCTTTTCAAGCTTTAGAGTATGAGGAAAAAGGATATAGTAAAGAAAAGTTATTAGAGTTTTGGGATACAGTAGAAAATTCTATATCTGATTATGATGCTAAAACTATATTTAATATGCTTAAAAGGCAAAGCATGGGTAAGCAAATCTTATAATAATTATTCAATTAAAAATTCCCATTTACACCAATAGCCCTAAGGTTTAGGATCTGGTGGCGTTATGGCACTTTACCTTAATTCTACTATCGAATACTTTTGAAAAGTTCTCGAAAAATTTTTGCTGCATAGCCTTACATTGGAAAGATCTACCTACTGTTTTTCAATCTTGCTTCTTGTGGAGGGCACTTATCAGCTAAGATTACAGCTCTATTGCTTGAATATTCTATTATCTTCCAATTAGCTATTATCGTCCATGGAAAGTATTTCAAAGCCTTTAATAAACTCTCTAAATTTCCCTTCTTAATGCTCATATAATTAATAATATCTTTCGCTGAAACTTCGCCAAGCTTAGCCCAAATCTCTTCATTAAGTTTTGAAGCTATTTCTAATCCAAAATTATCTTCACTTTAAGAAACCAGATGCATTTACAAGCCTATAATGCCTTAGTAGAAACTCAGCATACTTAATTAATTTTTCATGACTAAGCTCTTTAAAATCTAATCTGAAGGATTGCTCCATAATTAAGAATTAAACATGCATATCTTTAAATTATTCTAAAAACATATTTCTATCTATCAATTTGAGAAAGTGATGTAAATGCTTTAATATAATCTTTCTTCACTTTCTTTTAGGAGTATCTTCAGGCGGATCTTCGATTCCTTTCTCACTTAGAATGAATACAGCTTCCCTTTCAGGATGATAGGGACTATCCATCATTCTTGCTATCCTATTCTTGCCAGCTTTCCTTAAATAAATTCTATAAGTACTTGTATGAGCTACTACATGTCCTCCTGTAGGTTTTGATGGATCGCCAAAGAAAACATCAGGAGCTGCTTGAACTTGATTTGTTACTACTACTGCTAAATTGTGAAATTCAGCCATTCTTAATAAGTTATGCATGAATCTATTTAGCCTTTGTTGCCTCTCTGCTAAAGTTCCTCTACCTAAGAACTCAGCCCTATAGTGAGCAACAGCAGAATCTACGATTAGCAACCTTATCTTCTCCTTCTCTATTATTCTCCCAACCTCTCTCACTATAAGCTCTTGATGGGCACTATTATACGCTTTTGCTACTATTATCTTACTAAGGATTTCTTCAGGCTCTAAACCATAGTTTTCTGCTATCTCTGCTATCCTCTCAGGTCTGAAAGTATTCTCAGTATCAATATAAATAGCTCCAGAATTTAATCCGCCTTGCTCCTTTGGCATCTGAACTTTAACACATAAAGTATGACATATCTGAGTCTTTCCTGAACCATACTCTCCATAAAACTCTGTTACTGCTTGAGTCTCAATACCTCCTCCCAATAAATCGTCAAGATTTTTCGATCCAGTACTTATTCTATCAATAGCTTGACGCTTTTTGTAAAGTTCAGTAGCAGATACAAACTCTTTTTCAAGCCTTCCTAATTCAACAAGTCTTGCTCTTGCCTTATTAATGAGATCTATAGCTTTACTTAAGTCGATATTAACTGCATCAGCAATTTCTGATGGACCTCTAGATACTAAATCCAATATGTTATATATGCCAGCTGCTGTAAGCTTCTGCTTCGTTGCTGGTCCTATACCCTCAATGGATTCTAACTCTATTTCCTCTTCACTCATGCTACTTAATTATTTCTAATAGATAGATATTAATGTTAATCTGTGCCAATAAGAAAGTCATGGGTTTATCCTAGTTATAGTTCTTGGGAATAAAGTTGATGCTCTTATATGTTTTAAACCACAAATCCATCTTAAAAGCCTTTCAATACCAATACCAAAGCCTGAATGAGGAGGTAAACCGTATTTTCTAAGATCAAGATACCATGAAAAGGATTCTATAGGTAATTCTTGCTTTCTTATCCTTTCTAATAAAGTATTGTAATCATGTATTCTTTGTCCACCTGTTGCTATCTCACCATATCCTTCAGGAGCTATTAGGTCTGAAGATAGAGTTATTCTCTCATCATTAGGATCTACCATATGATAAAAGCTTCTAGCACTTAAAGGATAGCCAGTTATGAAAAATGGCTTATCAAAGCTTTTTGATAAAATATTTTCAGCCTCTGTTGGTATATCATCACCCCACTCAAATTCTATTCCTTTACTCATAGCAATTTCTCTAGCCTCATCGTAAGTTATTCTTGGGAAAGGTGGATCTGGTGGTGAAAACTTTCTACCTATAGTCTTTAACTCTTCAGAACATTTTTCAAACACTCTACTAGTAATATAATATAGCAAATCTTCTTCAAGCTTCATTATATCCTCATGAGTAGCAAAAGCTTGTTCTGCTTCAAGCATCCAGAACTCTGTTAAATGCTTTGCTGTTTTTGATTTCTCTGCCCTAAAAGCAGGTTGTAGCACAAATACTTTTTCCAAAGCACATATAGCAGCTTCCTCATAGAGTTGAGCACTTTGAGTGAGAAAAGCGATTTTACCAAAATAATTTAAATTGAATAGAGTTGCTCCTCCTTCACAAGCTGATTGAACTAATGTTGGTGCATTGATTAAATGGAAGCCTTGCTTCGTAAAGAAATCAAAGGAAGAGTATATTAACTCAGATCTAATCTTCATAATTGATATGACTTTTCTCCCTCTTATGGATAAATGCCTATTATCGTAAAGGAAAGACGATGATTTTATGGCACTCTTGGTTATGGGCCATTTATCTGCTAAAGCTATTATCTCAAACTCCTTCACAGATAATTCCTTACCTCCAGGAGCTCTCACATCACTTCTTATAAAACCTCCTACCATTACAGCAGACTCTAAGCTAGCCCTTCTCATAGCATCAAGAACATTTTCATCAGTAATTCCTTTTTTTCCAGCAACTTGAATAAAGCCACTACCATCCCTTATTAAACAGAATATTATATTACCTATGACACTTTTTGATGCTACCCAACCTAATAACCTAACGTACTCTCCCTCATTGGACTTTAGAGATTCTAATACACTATGAGTTCTTAATCTTAACCAATCCTTCCCTTCAATAATTTTTTCCACGTTAAGATTTATGGCAAGGAGTTTTAAAAATTTGATGATATTAATCGTAAGAATTAAAGGAATTCGATGAAAAACTCAAGAGATAAAGCTAGAAATTTTCAAAGAATATCAAGAAGCTTTATTCAAAAATCTCATCTGAGTATGTTCATTATAGCACAAGGTAATTCATGGAAGTTTTGAATATATACGTATTTTCCTCTTCCAGCATTCGCAAGGTTTTTACACATATCAAAATCTCCACCTGTGGTGAAAGGAACTTGTATGACATGAAGTTTAGGGTACTTCCTAGCAGAGCTTAATGGATTACCTCCTTTTGTGATCCAACCATCTGTTATTAAAATTCCTACCTTCTCAGATAAATCTAGTTTTTCTAATTCTTCCAATCCTTTATCTAAAGCTCCCTTTATATCAGTTAATCCTCCTGGTTGTAAATCAAGAATCTTATCAATTAAATTCTCTATGTCAAGATGTTCATTAATGGTCTTGAGTAATTGTGCATTATCGTTAAAAGTTATAATCGAATAATAATCTTCATGTAACTTATGTGCCAATACACCAACCGCTAAGGCTGCTATAGCTATCTTTTCTTGCTGCATAGAGTTGCTAATGTCTAACATTAATGAGACTGCAACCTTCTTTTTTTGTTTATTAATGGATACTATATCTTTGTAATCGATAAAAACCTTACCAAGTTTATTCTCAAGTGTTTGTTCTATGTTAAAGTCTTCTAAACCAGGTTCAAATGGAACTTCTACACATTTTTTAGGGGTTAATCCTTTTCCAGCTATCTGAACTGCCATTCTTACAATGGTTCTATTTAGAATCCTCCTTGCAATCTTCTTATGCAAAGGATCAAGCTTTGCTGCCTGAAGTGTTATTAAAAGCTGAGCTGCTGACCATTTCGATTCTGAACGCTCTGCAGCTTGTAACATGCTCTCGAAAAGACCTTCTTTACATAAGATTTCGTATATAGATTGTGGAGACTCTTGAATAAGGAAAATTGCTCTTGTAATTTCTCCTTTGCTTATAGCATCTTTTAAAAGAGGTAAATTTCTAGATAGGATTAAAGAATCGAATCTATCTATCTCACATTTAGAACTAGTATCGTTAGCTGATTGTTCACTTGAACCTTTTGAATAATCTTTAAGAACAGAAGTAACTATTTTTTGTATTACTTCTCTCATACTTTGGGTTGATCTATCTTGAAGTTCTATTTTCGTAGATAAAGCCATAATAGTAGCTTTCATCCAAACATCTAGGTCTAAAGTAAAGCTTCCTGATAAGTGCTGAACTAAATCAACAATATCTATTGCACCACGAATAGAGGCCCCACGCCTTATCTCAGGTTCTTCTCTCGTCTTCCTTACGATCTTTACAGCTATCTCTATTAAAGTATCATAATTACATCCAGTTTCCTTTTTCACTATCTTTCTTTCTTCATCCTCAGATTGATAATCGAGTTTGATCAATACGAATCGATCCTTAAGAGCTTCACTAAGTCTGCTTGTACCAACGAACTCTTCAGGGTTTTGGGTTGCTATTATTATGAAACCGGGTTTAGCTGTAATTGTACCAAGCTTTGGAATGACTATCTGCTTTTCATCCATAGCTGGCAGTAAAACATTCTGAGTCCCTTCAGGCATCCTATTCAATTCGTTTATGAAAAGGAAGGCTCCATCTACCATAGCTTGAGTTAATGGACCTGGTATAAATGTTTCCCAAGAATAACCTTTCGTTATAACTGTTGCAGGATCAAACCATCCAGTCAACTTATGCTCAGTATAACGCTCGTCTCCATCCACTCTATGAAATCCACGTTTAAAGTATTTAGCTATAGACACAGCTATAATAGTCTTACCAACTCCTACCGGACCTTCAAAAAGAATATTCTTTCCAGCTGAGATTGCGGTAATAGCACACTCTAACTCTCTTTCTCTACCTATTATCTTATACTCCTTTTGTATATTTTTGATCTCATCTTTTATATTTGAAAGCATAACTATCAAAACTCTTCATATATATATAAATTTTGATAAGTTGGTTCTGTTAAATCTTGTGATGAGATAAATGTTTTTATTATTTCTTCCTTCTTTTATGTAGTCCACTATACTCCATTAGAAAGATATGCTAAGCATTTTAAATGACTTAGATTAATGCAAGGTAAGAACATAACTCAATTCTTCTGAAAGTTTTTTATGGGTCTTAAAGCAAATAAAGCTAAATGTAAGATTTAAAGATCATTTATATAAGTGCTAAAGGCATTGATAGTATTGCTCAATTTCCATTAAAAGCTTATCATACCTCCTTTTAATCTAAACTTTGGAAAAGGATTAGTATGGAACATCTTTCTAATCTGAAAAAATTCTATAAGTTGGTAGAAGATACAAAAAAGATCAGAAGAGATTTATCATCTAAACCTCTTAAAGAGATTATTGATGAATTAAATAATCTTATTAAGAGGGTTACTGATGAGAGCTATAAGGCTACAAGAACTATTTTATTGCTTAAGCCTGAAAAATCCGTGACAGCAGAAAGGGTTTATGAAGAACTCTCTTCGCTCTTAGCGAATTTAAAGCAAGATTTAAGATTAGAAAAAAGCGAGATAATGCATAAGCTGGATATTATGATCTCCAATATGGTTAAGCTTAAAGTCTTGCTTAAAAAATCTTTTGAGTCTCCTAATCCTATTGTGAAAAAGATCATAAGTATGATGAACTCAGAATTAATCAAAAACTTAAAAAATATTCCAAATACTAAAAGAGTAAAGAAGTTAAGTTATACTCAATTTAAAATAACTTCTTTCACAAATAAAAAAGATTAGAATTATGGATCATTATGTTTTTAAGTAACTTGCTTTTTAGCTATCCATTCCTTTAACGCTTCGACCATAGCTCTTATGTTATCAAGAGGAGCTGGTGGTGAAATACCACAACCTGGTTCAAGAAGATCGACTCCAGCATTAAGAGCCTTTAAAGCTTCCTCTTTCACTTCTTCTGGAGTACCAAAGAGCATTTTACCTTTTGATGAAACATTACCTAGAATCTTAACATCTCCAACGATAGGCTTTATCTTACTTATATCGACTGCTTCTTCTACGCTTATACCATCAAAGCCACATTCAACCATATCTTGTATAATTGGTCCAGCCTTTCCACAAATATGTAAAAGCCTTATTCCCTTTAGTTCATTGGCTATCTTTGTTAATGCTGGCTTCACAAACTCTTTGAACATCTTTGGGCTTATCAAATCTCCTGACGCTGAAGGTTCTCCAACTTGTACTATATCAGAACCTGCTCGATATTGAGCCTTAGCATACTCTATGATGAATT
>JAVZMU010000058.1:0-7463 GCA_038883135.1 Nitrososphaerales archaeon | reverse complement strand
AGGGTAAATAGTAGCGTTGAATTAACAGATGCTGATTTAGATTTCATCATTATATCATTAAGAACGATTCAAGCAAATCTTGAAGGCATTAGGAGATTTTTGGACATTTTTAGAAATGGTTTAGTTGTTCCATTACAGAAAGAAGGAAAAGAGAGAGTAATAAAGCTAGTAGACCTTGAAAATATTGAGAACAATGATTTTGTAGTAACGAATCAATTCAAAGTAGAGGGATTAAAGGGCAATATTAGAGCAGATATAGTCCTTCTTGTTAACGGCATTCCTTTAGTGCTCATTGAAGGCAAGAATCCAACAAGGGAAGAGGTTGATTGGACTGATGCTTATAAACAAATTAAAAGGTATGAGGATCAAGCACCTGAAATTTTCAAATATGTTCAGTTCTCAATAGCTACAGATGACATAAAGACTTACTATTTTCCAAACGCCTTTAATGAAGAGAGCAAAGATTTCTTGAGCATATGGAAAGATCCTTACCCTTTCAAATTGGATGAGTTTGGAGATGATATACTAAAGATAACTGTCTATGGTCTTTTATCTAAGCTAAATCTCCTAGACATAATTGAAAACTTTACTTTTATCAGAAAAGAGAGGGACAAGTCAACAAAGATAATGGCAAGATACATGCAGTTCAGAGCTTCAAATAGAATATTTCAAAGAGTAATGAACACTTTAACGAGGAAGGAAGATAAAAAGTTTGGTTTGATATGGCATTGGCAAGGCTCTGGTAAAACCTATGCTATGGCTTTCTCAGCTTGGAAGTTATTCCATTACCCTGAAGCTGAAAAACCCAGCATTTTCTTAATGGTAGATAGAAGAGACTTAGAGGAACAGATTGAGAAAGATTTTTCGTTCATCGAAGTCCCATTAGAAAAAGTCCATTCCATTAAAGAACTCATAGAAGTTTTACAATGGGGAAAGGAAGGAAAGAGAGGAATATTCTTAGTAACGATTGAAAAGTTTAGTCCAAAAGAATTCTTACAACTTGAAAAAGAAGGAGAAAGAATAGAGATCAAAAGAGAAAATGTAATAGTCTTTGCTGATGAGGTTCATAGAACTCAATATGGAAAGTTTGCTACATTGATGCGTAGTATCTTCAAAAATGCTTTCATCTTCGGTTTTACTGGTACTCCTCTCTCTAAAATAGAAAGAAATACTTTTCAAAAGTTTTGTCCTAAGGATGAGCTTTATCTTGACAGATATTCAATGTTAGATGCTTTAAAAGATGGTTTTACTGTTTCTTTGTCTTATCAAGCAAGGCTACCGCAATATCATCTTAACAAAAAGCAATTGGAGGAATTCATAGAGTTTGAAGAGGAAGAAATAAAGACTCTTTCTTCAGAAGAGCAGAAAGAATTAAGGAAGAAAATTAGAGTCATCAAGGCCTTTGCCAAAAAACCAGAAAGAATTGAGGCTATTACTAAAGACATATCAGAACATTTCAAAGAGATTGTAGAGCCGACAGAACTAAAGGCCATGATAGTTACAATCGATAGAGAGGCTTGTGTTCTATACAAAAATGCCATTGATCAAATTCTGCCTCCAAACTACTCGGAGATTGTAATGACCTTTAACCCTAATGATAAAGGTGTAGTAAAGGAATACTTCCAAAAGCTTCAGGATAGATATCTTAAAGAGCATAAAATCAAAGAAGTGAAGCAAATTCATGACAAAATAATTGAAGGGTTCAAAGAAAGGAAAGAGCCTAAAATCTTGATAGTTACTGATATGCTCATCACAGGCTTTGATGCACCAAATCTTTGGACCATGTATTTAGACAAACCATTAAAGGAACATAGAATTTTACAAGCAATAGCAAGGACTAACAGACCTTTCCTAAACAAAAAATTTGGCCTGATAAATGATTATATTGGTGTATTGACAGAGCTTGAAAGAGCGTTTGAAAAATTTGAAGCAAGTGATGCAAAGGCCTTAAAAGTTGTTATCAGAGATTTGGATAAAGAAAAGGAAACATTCAAAGAGCTTATCAAGGAAGCAACAAAGTTTTTTGCAAATGTAAAGAGAGAAGATACTCATGAGAGTTTACGTAATGTGGTGGAAGTCCTTAAACTCGATTTAGAGAAAGCTAAGAATTTTGAGAGGATCATGAAGGACTTAATGAGATCTTATGAAATGCTTAGAGGTGACCCATTTCTCAAAGACTATTTGTTAGATTACACATGGCTTGTGAAGATCTATGTTGCATATTACAAAGATGTTTACAAAAAAGATATTAATGAATTAGAAATTGACAGGCTTTCGAAAAAGACAGTACAACTTATTCAACAAACCATAGACGTAAAGGAAATAGAAGATATATTCCCATCTATAAGCGTAGATGAGAAATACATAGAGATTCTAAAGAAATCAGTACCAAAAACTATTGGTGCAGCAGTAGACGTTATAAACATAGTTAGGCACGAGGCTAGGGTACATGCTAATTCTCCTTTCTTCATAAACCTAAGCAAGGAAGTTGAGAGAACTTATGAAGAATTAAGAAACAAGAAAATTGAAACAAAGGAGGTTGCTCAAAGGCTTTTAGACATTTCAGAAAGAATTGTTGAATGGAAAAAGGAAGAAAAAGAAATAGGGAAGGACAAGTATCCTCTTTATGAGGCAATAAGGAGTATTCTTCCAAGCATAGAAAAACAAAGGGTTATCGCTCTTGTTAACGACCTTTTAGCTCATCTCGAGGAGAAGAAGCTGCTTTTTAAAGGTTGGCAACTGCAGAGAGATGTTAGACGCAAATTAAAAGTAGAAATAAGGCTACAACTACTTTCAAAACTTAGAAATTATAAGAGTAAAATTGACGAGATAACTGAAGGTATATTCGGAGCACTAGAGGGAATGAGATGAAAAAGATCATGATACTCGGCAAAAATACAACAATAATGGAGCAAGAGGCAGATAGGGATTCAATTCAATTCAAGGATGATGAGATATCTATAAAAAGTTATAAAAAACCAGCAATTTCTTTGCTCAGCGGATTTTTAGCTGACCTTCTTTACTCTGAACTTTTCAAAATTTATGAACAAATGAAAAAGAGTCAGGGTATCGAAGTTCTTGGAGATTTAGATTTTGAGATTGTAGATAAGATTGACAATAAGAATCAGAGGGTTGCAAAACTCAAGGGAAATAAGATTTTAGTTAAATTAAATGCTGTGGTATTACCAGAGGAAGCATTAAAATATGTGATTGCTCATGAGATAGCACACATCCTCACAAAAAGACACACAAAGAAGTTTTGGAAAGTTGTAGAAACAATTTATCCCGATTTTAAGATTGGCCAAAAACTCCTTTTTGAACATAAGGGGTTAGTATACAATACTTTACTCCCTTGAATCTTTCAATCTACCCTGATATGTGGATATGTCTAAAATCTCTTAACAAGAATGAAACTATGGTAAACGAGATATTTTTAAAGAATAAGGAAGTGAAGGTTTATCTTGCTGCTATTGGTTTCTTCATCTTTTCTGCTTCTTGTTCAGCTATCTGGAGAGAGAGCTTTGTCTCGTATTCTATAAGCATTTTAACGATAGGGTTTTCTAGGTTAATCTTGTATAGAGTTGCTCTTCCAATCTTTCTCGATGCAGTAACTAAACCAAGCTCTTCTAAATCTTTGAAGTATTTGTAGAATGTAAGCTTGCTCATCCCCAATGCTTCTATAATTTCTTTCTTTGTGAAATCATTTAGCTTGTAGTCTAATAAGTAGTCTAGAATTCTTAGCTTGGGCGAGCTACCTAAAGCTCTAATCAAGAGAGAATCGTACTCCATTCTTATCAAGATATATTAAATGGTTACTAGTTCATAAAGGAGGAGCAACAGTATCTTTAAACCCATCTTTGAATAGAGACATTTTGGAATACATAAAAAATTGAGTTAACCAATGCTCCTATGTAATAAAATTTAAATATCGTCTCTACTTATAGGTAAAGTTCGGTGAACTGGGTTAAAGAAAGTATTAGCCCTCGTAACTATCTCACTTCTTATCTTTTCTAACGCTCTAACGTTCTTGATATTTACACCGCAAGCAAAAGCTCATAGCGGAGATGTCCTTTCGGCCTGGGCTTCGGTTGTTCCAGATATCGATGGTGTAATATCTTCTGATGAGTGGGGTGATGCAGATCTCGTTTCTTTCACACTTGTTTCTCAGATAGGAGAGACTCACCTTGCTTCCTTATATGTCAAGAATGACGATACATATCTCTATCTAGCAGTAAAAGTGTTAAATGATGACTACAATGATGGTGATCTAATTTCACTTCTTTTTGAGAACGATCATGATGGTTTACCAGAGAACGGAGATGATTGGCTTTATGTTGCAGCATGGCCTTATGATGTGGGACAAGACGGTTATTATGATGCAGACATCGGTGTGCTTACTTCTGATTCAAGTGATGGGGAACGAATGACATTCTGAAAGGTGTTTATCATACAAACACCAACGGCATGGGTGATTATTCGTTTGAAGTAATGCATCCTCTTGATTCTACCGATGATGCGCATGATTTCAGCCTTAAGTTCGGTGATGTAGTAGGGTTTAATTTTGAGTTTAATGACGCATTTCCTGGTGGTGCATATAGTTCTCCATGGCCTGGTTTTGGGGTTTATGCAGATATTATTATAGCATCACCAGTAGCGCTTACAAAATGGGCTCTTATAATCGGAATAAATGATTATGGAGGCGTGGATAACCTCCGTGGTGCAGTCAATGACGCAAAGAAAGTCTATAACTTACTTCTTAATGATTTCAACTTCCCAAAGGATAAGGTTCGTCTTCTTACAGATGAAGTACGTAAAGCTACTGATGACATAAATGGGACACGTGAGACTATTATCAATGCGCTAAACTGGTTAAGAGATAATATCAATCCAGGTGACCTTGTGGTGATTTACATTAGCGCTCATGGTGGTAGAGCAAGGAACACAAATGAACCAGAATATATCGTACCTCATACAGGAGCTTGGATTAGTGATAACGAATTTGCAACTAAGATAAATGAGATAGCCGATCACTCGCCTAAACTTGTGGTAATACTTGATGTAAGTTTCAGTGGTGGTTTCATATACGACGGCGGAGTGCCAGCCAATTTGGCGCAGGGAAATCCGGTAGGGAGAATTGTACTAACTGCATGTGATGAAGCGTTAGGCCGTCTGTGGCTGTTAAAAGACGCTCATGAATGGCCCTACATAGGCGAGGGATGGGAAGGTGTGTTTACACACTACTTTCTGAAGGCCTTCAAACTTGATCCATTGACTGGCAAGCTTTCTGGAGATTTTAACAACGATAGTAGGGTTACAGTTGAAGAAGCATTTAAGTACGCTTCAATTTGGAGACTAGAATATCGTTTGCAGAGACCACAAATGTATGATGGTATTGTTGGCGATGTGTATTTTGGTGATTCATAGAACTATAATTCTTGTAATTAGGTTTTTATTTTAAATCTGCTTTTTGGTAACTACACTCTTAAATTTGTCATATAAATAAGCAATGAGACAAGAAATAAAATACCAGTATAAGTATTGCAGGATGAGAAATAAATAAAAAATATCATTCGAATAAATAGAGTTAAAGTAGATAGCTAATGGGAAGTTGAGAATATAATCAAACAATATCTCCAATGCTGAAGGTGGCTCATATCTTCTAACAAGATGAATGTCAACTAATAGGTGTCCTATAAGAGCAATAAAGAAAAACAATACCCATTTTTTAATGTCTGGTTTTAAAAATTCTTTAATATCTTGCCAATTCACTATCTCACTTTAATGGAAAATTATCTTTCTAAGAATAAATAGCTTAAATCATCATAAATCAGATTTATTTTTCTCCTCTTCAATAATTTCCTTCATAGTTATATACAACCATTGCTTCCAGTATGGCAATCCTGAATCTCTCATGATATCTTGTCATATTCAGGTCTCATAATAGCTATCCATCTTACTCTGATATCTTGGATCAGTCTCAACATACTCCTTTACCAATTTCATGAATCTCTTTGTGAATGCGTTCTTGCTATTTGCCTCGTTATCATAACCATGGTTTAACAATCGCTTATAAAATCCTGCTAATATCTCTGTAAAATCATATACTCCTTCATCCCTCTTAACTTTAGCATAATTCAATAAAGACTTGAACAATTTATCAGCTTCACTTGCTATACAACCACCTTCCCTTTCTCTCCTCAGCAATCTTCTTCATAGCATCCTTGTACGTGCAAGGTTTCCAATTTCTATCCAATTCAGCTCCATTGTCAATTAACTCATCTATGCTAATATATCCCCATTCAGCAAACATATCATTATTCAAGTTAGCATATCCAAAAGCAAGGTTCTTCTTTCTATCAAGCTCTGCGATTAACCAGTAAAATCCAATCTCCTTAATCTGATACCTTTGATAAATAATCTTCTTCTCAAAAGGTACATGCTCCGTAGCATAAAGTTCAGGTATATCTTCATTCACATAATCACCTCGCTTATCTCATGATAATCCCCTAAGCTTAGGGGACGAGATTTAGAGGGTTTTCGAAGTAGTTCCTCTTTTATCTCCTCTTTTCCTTAATTCTAAATCTTACCTTCAATTTCCATTAAGTCAGATAAGGCTTGGAACATTCCATATTAATGAACTAAAGATACTTTTGCCTTCTCTTGGCTCAATTCGCTTCAAAATTCCTTTTAACATTTCTGAGTTATCTGAACATACAATTACCTTGTCAAAATCCTTCCAAGCAGTATAGACATTCTTCTCTATATCTGATGTACCTAGCTCAACGTTTATCGCTGTGCTTAAAGCAGGTATCTGTATATCTGGACCTACTTTCTCAGCTCTACATACTAGTCCTTTGTTTGTTAGTTGCTTTATGATCCAGTAGACATAGTATTCATGCTTGATGCTTGGCTTCTTTCCTTTCAATTGATAAAGCACTATAGGTCTCTTCTTTCCAAGAGGTACATTAACCTGCTCTATCACATTGAGCTCTATTAGCCTTCCAACTACTTCTCTATACTTCTTCTTATCCCAGCCTAGAAGCTTCTTTCTCTCTGTTCTTGATATAAACGGATATGTGTTTATGCTTTCTAAGAATTCCTGTTCATCTTCACTAAAACTGAATTCTACCTTTGGCATGTATGCCTTAAGCTCTTTCTTTGTGATTGCCTTTAATTCTACTTTTGGTGCTTCTATTATGAATGGTTCATCGAACAACGGAGTCTTTACAATAGCCTGCCTTTGTTGTAAACTGTTGAGATGATGAGTAAAATAATCTAAAGATGCGTACCAATTGTATCCTAAAGATCTAGCTATTAGTTCAATATCTTTTGAATCCTGAATCCTAAAGTAAAAATTATTCTGGCAATTCTTTCTTATATCCTCTTCGATATTTGATGGCGATTGAGATATTACCACTATACTTAAGCCTCTCTTCCTTAATCTTGTAGCGAACTCTGTAGTT
>JAVZMU010000057.1:0-7478 GCA_038883135.1 Nitrososphaerales archaeon | reverse complement strand
TCTTTGGACCAATAATAGCTACCCTTGAACAACGATTCGATATAACCCATTCAGGAATGTTAAAAAGCTTTTCACCCCTCTTTGCTCTTGGAAGAATATTTGGAAATTCTTCTACAGCTGGAATGAGCTCCCCACATTGTATAGGGTATCCTATTTCTCTTTTCCTTTCTACTATAAGTACTTTAATTCCTAGCTCAGCAGCTCTTTTCGCAACAGAAGAACCAGCGGGTCCTGCACCAATAACTATAGCATCATAATCCTTTTCACTCAATTTGTATCACTTTAAGCCAAAATTTCTTTCCAATTAAAAGAGATAATAATGAAATATTAATAATTCTCGACCAAACTTTCATTTTAACCAAAAGTTATCATTTTGCTATTTATTAGCCTTTTTCTTATCCATTTAAGTCATAAACTAAAGATAATCTTTCCAAAATTGCTCAACTCTACATAACCATTCTGAGAACTTATTAGGTGAATCAGGAAAATTCTTGTATATTGAACGAACAGATTTTATTATGGCTAGTTCTTTTTGTATAGATTTGATTTGCTTACCTCCCTTAAAAAGGGCTTTAATTATCAAAAGCAAGTTTATGTTAAAATCTTCAAAATCATCAAAGTTATATAATCCGCCTTCAAATATGGAGAGTAATTCTTTCGCCTCTTCATAATCAAGCTTCTCAAAGAAAGAACCAAAGGCTGCAAAAATAGCATGCTTCACCCCTAACCTTTTCATGAATTCTACGTTATAACTCCATAAATAGTCTTGATCAAAGCTTTTTGAATTCTCTATCGTTTCAGCAGCTATATATGAAGATATTATCGAAGGTCGAATACCCTCACCGATAAATGGGTTCACTTGACTAGCTGCGTCTCCAATGGCAATAAAGCCTGAAGTTGTAGAGCAACTTAAAGGAGGACTTATTGGTAATATACCAAAACCATGTGATAATACCTCAGACCCAGTAAAAATAGGATTACTAATTATGCTTTTATAGAATCTCTCCTTAAGATTATAGTTTATTTTAGTTATTCTAGCACCAATTCCTACATTTACTATATCGTCTCCCTTAGGAAAGATCCAATAATACCCATTAGGTACAACTTTTCTATCATAAAATACTTCACAATATTTCGTATCGATTGATTCTTTTAATTTTCTAATCTCTCTATAGCTTAATGCTAGATTGTTTTCTCCAATAGGTTTAGAAGGCAATAATTCTTCTGGTAATTTTCTTCTTATTGCAGCATTTATACCGCTAGCATCTATAATTAATTTTGCGTAAAATTCATCTTTAGAATTATCAACTTTAGCTTTTATTCCTATTACTTTATCATCTTTTACTATCGGAGCGAGAGCTCTACATCTATCTAAAAAAATGGAACCATTGTCTATAGATTTATGAAGAAAATACTGCCCAAAACTAAATCTATCTAAAAGAAAGATTTT
The DNA here is from genome assembly GCA_038883135.1 of Nitrososphaerales archaeon. Classification (GTDB taxonomy): domain Archaea; phylum Thermoproteota; class Nitrososphaeria; order Nitrososphaerales; family JACAEJ01; genus JAVZMU01. Next base: position 6,028 of record JAVZMU010000057.1, on the reverse strand, counting down.
CGTCTTTAATATTATCGGCTTTATACCAGGAGCATGAAAACGTAAAGCAGATGCTATGTTCATTATAGCACATCTAGGAGTTTCAAAGCTTATTGAATCAAGCCCTCTGCTTATTAAAGCATCGCCACATACCTTATTTCCAACATCATTAGCTCTTTTTGAATCTATAATGCATACATTGAAACCTTTTCTGGATAAAAGATTAGCAATAATACATCCTGCTGTACCAGCTCCTATTACAATTATATCGTACAATTTACATTTAGTTAATTTTTATGAGCTTTTACCCATGAGCTACGCCACGTTTTTTATCAAGAATCTTTACTGTCACGATTTTCCCAGTTATAGGTTTTGGAGGTTGGCTGAATCTATCTGGAGGATATATTAACCCTTTTCTTGTATACTCACTAAATTCAACTTCATGAACCATAGAAAGAGCCATAGATGGACAAACTTCTACACATAAGTTACACAAACAACAACGTCCAGCATCGTATTGAGGAACCAATCTCTTCTCGAACTCGACCATTTCTAATGCCTTATTTGGGCATATATTAACGCACGATCTACAGCTTATGCATCTATCTATGTCTAGTCTGACTCTTCCTCTATACCTTTCAGTTGGCTTTAATCTTACAAATGGGTGCTTAACGGTAAATGTCCTCTTAAAAGCATGGTAAAGACCTAGAAAGAAAGGTCTAATTATATCTACGACCATTCATTAAACACCTCCTACTAATGGAAGCCACCATTGTACCGTTAAGAGCGTAATGATTATCTGTATAATAGCTAATGGAATCAAAATAGTCCAACCAGCATCAAGTAGTTGATCTATTCTTAGGCGTGGATAAATTCCTCTTCCCATTATTATGATCACTGTTAATATTGCCATCTTAAAAAGGAACCAGAATACTCCTGATAGAATTGGAGATATATCATTTAAAATTGGTATGGCAGGTCCACTCCATCCACCTAAAAAGAGTACAGTTATGAGGGATGTGACAGTACAAAGGTCAAAGTACTCTGAGACCATTATAAGAGCGAATTGAGCACCAGTATACTCTGTTGGCCAACCAAATACTACCTCTTGTTCAGCAAAAGGTATATCAAATGGTCTTCTTGAAAGCTCAGCCATCATAGCTATTAAGATAACTATGAAGCCTATAGGTTGAAGAATTATGAACCAAATTGATGACTGAGCCTCAACAATCTTAGCTAAGTCAAAAGTCCTACTCATTATCACTATGCTAGCTAAGGAAAGTGCAATAGGTACTTCGTAAGCTAAAAGTTGCAAAGCAGCTCTCATTGCACCTATTGTACAATACTTGCTATTAGAAGCCCATCCTGCACCAACCATTATGAATGGTCTAGCAGTAAAAATAGCCAAAATTACCAACAAGCTTAATGGTGTATAGTATATCATCCAATAACCACCACTTGGCTTTGGAGCGTATGGTATAAAGGCTACACCCATAGAAGCGACTATGGATGCTATTATTGGAGCAGTATTATAGAGAAGTTTATGGGCATTATCTGGAACTATTATCTCCTTCTGAATCAGTTTAAGGAAATCAGCGATTGGTTGGAATAAGCCAGTTCTGTTAAGAGGTCCTACGTGAAGAGGTCCTATTCTAAGCATTATTCTTGCAAGGAATTTACGTTCGAACCAAATCACTATCATTGCGAATAACAAAGGAAAGGCTAAGCCAGGAAAGATTAAAACCTTCAATATTAATTCAATAAGCTCAGAAAAGCTCAATACTGGTATCATTCTTATCACCTATCTACATCCATAGGTATCAGATCAAGGCTTATGTATATTATAGGTATATCGCCAAGTGGTACATTCCTACATAAGTGAGGGAGTGCTATTAAGTTTCTGAAAGATGGAGGACTCATCTTGAGCCTATAGGGCTTCATAGTTCCATCAGCTACAATATAATAACCAAACTCTCCTCGAGCTGCTTCAACTCTAGAGTAAGCTTCACCTTTGGGTACTATTGGTGGAGCCCACTTCTTTATAGGTCCTTTTGGTATATCTTTTATTGCTTGTCTCAAAATATTTATGCTCTGCTCTACTTCTTTAAACCTTACTTCTAATCTATCATAAGAGTCACCATTTTTTCCTATCGGTATAGAAAAGTCAAATCTATCGTAAACTTCATAAGGTTCATCCTTCCTAACATCAACCTTAACTCCAGAAGCTCGAAGGTTTGGTCCTACTATCCCTAGCTTTATGGCATCAGATGGTTTTAATATGCCAACGTTTTTTGTTCTAATCTGGAATGTATGGTTCCATAGTAGCATTTTATAATAATCTTCGGTCCTTTTTTCTAAATAATCAAGCCTCTTTAAAGCTTCTTCTTTAAATCCTTCTGGCATATCAAAACGTACTCCTCCTATAGTTGGATAAGTGTAAGTAATTCTTTGCCCTGTTAATTTCTCAAGTAAATCTAATATTAACTCCCTATCGTTAATAGGCCACATTAACATAGTTTCAAGTCCTGTTGCAACTGAGAATAAGCATGCAGCGTATAGATGGCTTGCAATTCTATTTAATTCCGCAACTATGACTCTGAGATACTTCGCCCTCTCAGGTACCTCTAAACCCATTAACTCTTCTATAGCCTCTAAATATCCAAGCATCGTTCCTGCACTATCACAATAGCTATTAACTCTTTCAATAAGTGGTAAATTTTGAAGGTATGTTCTTTTTTCAGCTAATTTCTCTATTCCTCTATGAGTATAGCCTATGTCTGGTTCAAGCTTTAGCACTAAATCTCCATCTACATCTAAAATAAACCTAAAGTGCCCTGTTATAGGATGTTGAGGTCCCATGCTTAATTTCATTACAGACATACTCATTAACCACCTGCCCTTTTAATCTTCTCCTCCAATTTTTCTTGAGGAGTTTCAGGAAGGAGAAAGTCTTTACGAAGTGGTGGTGGTCCATCCCAATCTTCAGGAAGGAGAAGTAAAGATAAGTTAGGATGTCCTTCAAACTTTATACCAAACATCTCCCATGTCTCTCTCTCATGATAAAGTGCACCTTCCCATATTTTAATGAGAGATTTAATTGTTGGATTATCCCTTGGAATTTTTGTCCTTAAGCTGACTAAGACCTTTTTATCTATCGACCAAACATTGTAAATAACTTCAAATTCTTTAATATCAATATAATCGACGCCTGATACTGAAGCAATATGATTAAATCCAAGCTCATCTCTTAAGAATAACCCTACATCATAAATTTTATCACTTTTAACAGATATGGAAACTCTATTCTTTCTTTGAACCTTTGCCTCAATAATATCTTCTGGAAATTTTGTCTTAACATCTTCAACAATTTTTTCTTCTATGCTTATCATTTTTTCAAACCCTCTTTAGCAATTTTTTCTTGTAGCATCCTTATTCCTTGAATCCAAGCTTCAGGTCTTGGAGGGCATCCTGGAACGTAAACATCAACAGGTAAAATCTCATCTATACCTTGAACCACACTGTAAGAATCCCACCATAATCCACCAGAAATTGCACAATGCCCAATAGCTATTACATATTTTGGTTCTGGCATCTGCTCGTAAACTAGCTTAAGCCTTTTTGCCATCTTTTTTGTGACAAAACCTGTTACAAATATCAAATCACATTCTCTTAAAGTTGGGAAAGGAAGGGTACCAAAACGTTCTGTATCAAACCTTGCACATGCTCTTGCCATATCCTCTGGACCACAACAACCAGTCTCCAGATGTACAGACCATAAAGACCATGCTCTGCCCCAATTGAAAATCTTTCGAAGAAGTTTTATGTTCATAAGACTTTTTCTGATTTTCTCGAGCATTTTAACTCCTCCATAATCTTGTATTTTTTAAAGAAATTGCTGCAATCATCAATACTATTGCTAAAATTATTATTACTATGAGAGGGCGTTCTATTAAGCTGGATTGAATAGTTTTCAGTTCAAAGTCAGCGAGATATGGTGCAGATACAAGCATAAGGATTGCAAAGGCTGTGAATACTCCATATATGAGAGCATAAGGATAGTAATGCACAGTAATCCTTGTGTGTGCTTTTCCGATTGGAACTTGTCCACATTCAAAAGACATATTCTTCTCTTTACTTGGTTTTCTTTCACCAAAAATTAACCCCATCCCATAAAGGGAGATAGGAGTTAAAATAGAGATCAAGAAATATAAACTCAGAGCCAAAAAGTCAAAAATGCTACTCATGAAGTCACTCACGACTCCTTATAGAGGATTTTTTATTCCTTTTTTAAACCTTTTGATTTTTAAAACGAATAATTTAAATCTTAGAAAATTTAGGGGGGTAATAGTGACTTAACTATGGCCGAAATATACGAGTTATTTTTGATTGGTTTAACACTACTCACAGCTTCTCTTTCAGTCACTCTTGGAAGAGTGATTTATTCTGTTGTAGCCTTCTTATTTATGAGTGTTCTCACAGCTCTTCTTTTCCTTATGCTTAACGCTCCTTATGCAACTATCTTTCAGCTCCTTATATATGCAGGAGCGGTGGTGATTTTAATTTTGATTACATTACATACAATTAAAAGGTGGTAAAATGTCTCAAGCTGGAAGACTTTTTGGTCTTCTCATCATAATATTACTCATACTATTCCTCTCGCCTTTATTTCTTACAATAGCGTTTTATGCATCGTCTTTAATTTCAAGACCCTTGCCTATAGACATATTTTCATTATTTTGGGGTTATAGATTATATGACATGATCTTTCTTGTTCTTGTTATCCTTGCTGCAATTATCGGTCTTTCCTCTCTATTTCGTGTTGAAAAGCCTGAAATTCATATTGAGGAGACAGTAATTGAAGGTTATACTGAGGAAGAGATTGAAGAGGAGGAGTGAACATGAGTACTCCTGATTTTACATTATATGCTACAACTGCCATATTTCTTTATATAATAGGACTTTATGGGATTGCTGTGAGGAGGAATATGATAAGAACCGTCATAGGTCTTGAAATTGTGACAGCAGGTGTTAATCTAAACTTCCTAGCTTTCACAATATTGAATAAGAATTTACTACCCTTAGCTCAGTACTTTGTAGTAATATCGATAGTCGTTGGAGCAGCTGTAGCCAGCCTTGCTTTAATGATAATCATACAAGCGTATAGGCACTATGGTTCAATCGATCTTAAGAAAATGAGCAGGTTGAGGTGGTGAGTATGGCAGTATCATGGATAATTTTACAGCCTATAGCTATACTCTTTGCAGGAGCTATATTAACTCCATTGATAGAGCCTATTGGTAGAGCTATAAAATTTGAGAAGATAAGAGATGCCTTTGCAATTATTATCTTTGGTTTATCCTTATACAGCTTATTAGGCATTTATGGAGAAGTTCAAAAGCAAGGACAACTAACTTACTTCTTAATAGAATATCCACCACAAATGGGAGGCGTATCCTTTTTTGTGGATCAATTTAGCGTCTTTATGGCACTTCTATTCTGCCTTTTAGGATTGTTCGTTGCAATATATTCAGTCAAATATATGGAGAATGACACAGGCTTAGATAAGTACTATTCCTTACTTATGTCACTAGTTGCAGGCTTGGTTGGAATTTCTTTTGCAGGAGATCTTTTCAATTTGTTTATATTCTGGGAAGCTATGAGCCTTTCTTCTTACGCTTTAGTGGCATTCAGGAAGTACCGTTGGGAACCTATTGAGGCTAGCTTCAAGTATCTTGTCATGAGTACTATTGGTTCCTTAACTGCTCTTTATGCTATGTCAATTCTTTATGGATTAACTGGAACTTTGAACATATCTCAACTTGCAGCAATAATACCTACTTTAAGGGTTGCTCCACAAATATCATATCTTATCATCGTTGCTATAATAGCAGGCTTTGGTGTGACTGCATCGATAGTACCATTTCACTTTTGGCTTCCTGATGCTCACCCAGCAGCTCCAAGTGGGATAAGCGCTATGTTATCAGGAGTAGTCATAAAAGCAGGTGTTTATGCTATTGCAAGAATCCTTTTCACAATATTTGACCCAATT
>JAVZMU010000056.1:0-7661 GCA_038883135.1 Nitrososphaerales archaeon | reverse complement strand
CTTAAAGAAAACCATCCATCGGTAAATATTTTTAGCTATTTTTAATTTTTTCTGATAATTTGCATTACTTAACTCTTATTTAATGCTTAAATTTTATGTCTTGGGAAAATATAGGAATTATGCAGATATTTAGCATAAAGTATAAAAATCACACATTTATCCAATTCTGTCCTGGCTTTCTTTTCAATGAAAATCTTTTTACAAACTTTCTTCTATTACTCATTTTTGGTATGGGTGTGATTCTAGGTCTAGCAACTAACTTTGGAGTTGCACTTCTAACTTTCCCTGCCTTTGTGAGTGATCCATGAGTTGGCATTTATTATATCACCCTCCTTCAAAGAATATTCTTAAAATGGTACTTTATAACCATTAAGTTTTAAAATTAAAACATAACTCTTTTACCAGAATGATTTCTTTTAAATAAGCCAATTTCATTTCTAACTTCTTTCAGCATTTGAGAATCAAATACTGGTCCATCCTTACATACATTATACTTGCCTATACAACAACTCCCACAAATTCCTATTCCACACTTCATCACTCTTTCTAAGCTTGCTTGAATAGGAATATTAAATTCTTGAGAAATTTCAAAGACCTTTTTTATCATTAACTCTGGACCGCATGTATAAATCATATCTATTTTCTTCTCTTTTAAGATAGGTAGCATTGCATCTGTTACCAATCCTTTTATACCATAGCTACCATCTTCAGTAGTTACTATCATATTGCTATTTATTCTTGATAAAATTTCTTTAATTTTACTCACAAATATTAGTTCATCTTTTGTCTTTCCTCCTATTAACATATATATTGATGATGATTTGTTTGAAAGAATCTCTAACAATGGCATCAAAGGTGCAAGTCCCGTCCCTGCTCCTACGATCATAACATTATCTTTAATAGAAGTGAAACTGTTTCCATAAGGTCCTCTTATTCCAATCATGCTATTAACCTTCATATTGAATAAAGCATTAGATGCTTCTCCTACTTTTCTCACAGTCAATCCTGCTAGATTATCTTTCATCATGGATATGCTCATAGGAATCTCATCCACGCCTGGTATCCATACCATAACGAACTGACCGGGCTTAGCTTTTGAGCAAAGATCGTCTTTGAATATTAAAGAGCGGACTGTTGGTGATTCATCGATTACTTTTAAAACTTTTACTATTCTTGGCTTATTAAAAAGCATGGGAAAGACCAACTATATCTCTAACACTCTTTTTTCCTTTTATAATTAAATAGTCTCTAATTCCTTTTTTTATCTTCTCGAATATGTTTAATCCTTCATATGCAATGGCTGTTCCTATCTGTACTGCTCTTGCTCCTGCTAAGAAAAATTCTATAGCATCTTGCCAACTCATAATTCCTCCACAACCTATAACAGGAATTCTTACTACCTTTGAAACTTCGTAAACGCATCTAACAGCAATAGGCTTTATGGCTGGTCCCGATAATCCTCCTATTTTATTCGCTAAGATGGGTCTGAAAGTATCTATATCTATGCTCATAGCTCTTATTGTATTTATAACAGTTAGAGCATCTGCACCAGAATTCTCTGCAACCTTTGCTATCTCAACTATGTCTTTAACATTGGGAGATAGCTTCACGAATATTGGCTTCTTTGTTTCTTCTCTTACCGATTCTACAATTCTTTTAACTGCTTTAGGATATTGACCAACCTCATTACCAAAACCTTTAACATGGGGACAGGATAAATTCAACTCATAAGCCTTTATATCCAATTCATCGAGAAGAGATATCATGTATCTAAACTCAGATGTTTTAGATCCAAATAAACTCACTATTAATGGAAGATCATCAATCTTTGATTCTAATAGCTCATTATAAAATTCTTTCACTCCTGGGTTTGATAAGCCTATGGCATTTAAGTATCCTCCATGAACTTCCACTAAGGTTGGATTTTCATATCCCATTCTTGGCTCATAACCAATAGATTTTGTTACTACTGCTCCCGCACCAGCCTCAAATACTTTCTTTAAAGAGGCTATGGATATACCAAGTATTCCTGATGCTAGCATTAATGGATTTTTAATCTTAAATCCTGATATTTCAACTGATAAATCTGGTTCTTGCATTTAACCCTTTAGATAGAATCAAATAGTCTCTTAAGAGGTTTGCCCTAAAATAAAGGATTTTAAGTTAGAATAATGGATTTGGAAACGCCGGGATGGCAGAGTGGACTAATGCGCGGGCCTTGAGAGCCCGTGACCCTTTTTGGGTCTCGTGGGTTCGAATCCCACTCCCGGCGTATTAATAAATAGGAAAACATTATAGTAACAAATTTGAGGCTTACTTTATAAGAGTATCATTTTCTTTGCTTATGTTGAAGAATGATTAATATAGTCCCCTACCAAACCATCAACCAGCTCTATGCCAAGATAAGTAACTGAATGTCTCTCTTCCAATGTATGAATCTGCTCATCTTTTAAACCTAAGTATCCTTACAATACATTCGCATCACTATAATATTATTTGCCACTTCTTTCTTGGCGCTATCCAAGCACCTCCACACTATGCCTCTAAATACTCCCATTCCTATAGCAGCTTCTTCCTGAATTAAACCTTCATAATCGACTACGTGTAACGCTTCCAGCTCATCGAGCGTCATCGTGATAGGTTCTTTTGATGCGAAAAGAGGAGCCTTAAGGTGAGACTGGTATAAAGCGACTGACACTAATTTGCTTTTGATCATCTGAATCTCATAGGTCTACCAGGACCTCTCTTATGCCTTCAACACCAACTAAATCCTAGCATAGTCCCAAATTTTTATTCATAATATTGTATAATTACTCTTTTTTCACATGTAACTTGCGATGTGTCTCTTCATCTTCAATTTGTACAGTGCTATGAGCCATCTTAAACTTCTCTTTAAGAACTTTCATTGCTTGCTCTCTTATATTATCCCATCCTTCAGGTTTGTTTATAGTGAGATGGGCGCTTATAGCATATACACCAGATGTTATCGTCCATATATGCAAATGGTGAACTCCTGTAACACCTTCTATACTCAATAAGGTCTCTTCAACTTTCTTAGGAGAGATATGTTCTGGTGTACTTTCCATAAGTACGTTTACACTTGCCTTAATCAGCTTGTATATGTTTGGTATTATGATCAAACCTATTAACGCACTTAATATAGGATCGACGATATACCATCTCGTTAAAAAGATGACTATGCCTGCAGTAATCACTCCTACAGAGCCTAATGTATCCGTAATTACAGCTAAAAATGCAGAACGGAATATAAGGCTCTCTTTTGATGAGTGATGTAATAGCTTAGCTCCAATCAAATTTATAACTAACCCTATAGATGCTATTATTATCATAAGAGAACCTAAAACATCTTGTGGGCTAAGAAGACGTTGGTATGCTTGGTAAAAAATGTATAGAACGAGCAATGTTAGGATTATGCTATTAAATAGAGTAGCTAACACTTCAAGGCGATAATATCCAAAAGATTTCTCAGGGGTTGGTGGTTTAGTAGCAAAAGTAATAGCAAGAAAAGCCATGATCAAAGCTCCAACATGAGAAAACATATGAATAGCATCCGTTACTAAAGCTAAACTATTAGTTAATATGCTACCTATAATCTCAACTACCATATACAAAGAAGTAAGTAAAATCACTATAACTAATTTAGATCTATATTGGGAGATGATCAACATAATTCACATAAACCTTCTTACCAATTAAATTTTTTGATTAATTTCTTAACATTTTCGATGAATTGCATGTATTCTTAATTTTTCCTCTTGATGGATTTTTCAACAATATTTAGATTTCCTTTATTGCTTTAGAATGGGATTTTTCATAAAATTAAAAGATATTAAGCCATCTCGACTATATGCTTTCTATTCTTAACATCAAAGTTTTTATCTTTTACATGCAAGTTCTGTCTTTATTCTTATGGTACGCATTATATCACTCCTTGTAATTATTCCTACCAACTTCCCATCTTTAACCACAGGCAACCTTCCAATATTATACTTAGAGAGTTTAAGAAAAGCACTTGCTACCGGCTCTTCAGGTTGAGATTTAATCAACTTCTCAGAACTCGTCATTATATCTTTAACTTGTAATTCTTTCCATCTCTCTTTGTTTGATTTACGAATGTCTTGAATGGTTATCATACCGAGAAGGTTACCGTCTTCTACTACTGGAAAGCCTCCATGTTTATACTTGTAGAAGTATTTCTCTACAGCATCAAATATAAATTCATTAGGAGAGATTACATGTACTTCTTTTGTCATTATATCGCTAATTTTAACATCGGATAACGCTTGGCTTATTATGGTTTGGTTTAGACTTGCTTCTGCACCACTTTTTATAAACCAGCCTATTAATATGAACCAAAACCCCAATATTAGTCCGCCAAAAAGGATCAAGAAGAGACCGAAGAAGATGAAGAGATATGCTATAGCTCCTCCAGCATTGGAAGCTATCCTTGTGGCTACTATAAGATCCTTCTTTAACTTCCAGATAGCAGCGCGTAATATTCTCCCACCGTCCATTGGAAAGGCTGGTATGAGGTTAAAAGCTCCAAGTAGGGCATTTATCAGCCAACCATAATTTAAAGGGGCAGTAATTATCGGTGGTAAATCTAATTGTAGCGCCAAAAGCCAAGCTAAGCCAAATATGAAAGAGAGAAGAAAGCTCGAAGCAGGACCTGCAAAAGCCATCTTAAGCTCAAAATTTGGGTCTTGAGGTTCTTCTGCTATCTGAGTTACACCACCAAAAAGAAATAGGGTAATGCTTGGAACCGAGATTCCTTTTTTTAAAGCAAAATAGGTATGGAAAAGTTCATGGAAAAGGACAGAAGAGAAGAGTATTATAGAAGAGATGAGACCTGTTATCCAATATACTTCATAGGTCAAGCCTGGGTATTGATCAGGCATGTAGAAAGCTGCTAGAGTCCATGTGATAAAAACGAAGATGATGAACCATGTGTAATGTAGTCTTATCTTTACTCCCATTATCTTTCCTATAGAGACAGACAATTTTGTTTAGAACAGATAGTTAGATTATTATATCTTTTTCTTACACAGTTACAGTAGGTTGCATCTACTTATTATGGAGACATCGACTGATGCAGAGGCAGATAGGAAAGGAATAAGAAACTTCTTATAGAGTTTTAGATCAACCCTGACTCTTTCAGTAACTTAAGGTTTAGACTATCGCTACTCGCTTGAACAAATCTTAATTTAGTCATTTTCTTCAGAAATCTTTCGTATCTCCCGTAACTCATCCCAGCTTCTTTGGAAATCATCTTAACGTCAGCAGACTTATTTATTAATGCTTTCTAATACTCCAAGCTCCTCTTCCTTAAGAAAACAGTCCTAACTCTCCTATAGTCGAAAGCCACATAAGCTCTAATATTGTGATTCAGAGCTAAGTATGAATAAGGAGTTAAGTAAGAACTTTTGAGAAGAATTCCTCGTTAAATACCAGTTCAAAGAGTCACATAAAAAATATGCCTTTAAGGACTCACGACACATAGGTTCGAGATAAACTAATGACTTGAAGTTGTAACCTCTTCTTTTTTATTAACCCATTTTAAAATAATATCCTATGGAAAGTCTAGAAAAGACTAGAGAAAGGTTATTTTTGAGATTTAATGGCAAAGTCCTAGATTTTGGATGCGGAAAGATGCAGTATGCTATTAACATGCTTAATAAATCCAAAGAATTTTTGGAACTTTTTGGTTTCGATATAGATGCTAAAGCAATAAATTATGCACAGGAGCATATCAAGCATAACGCTCTTAGTGAGCGTGTTGAGCTAATAATAGCTGATGGAAATAACCCACCTTTTATAGGTAAATGTTTTGATGTGATAATGTTCAAGTGGGCATTGCACCATTTTAAAGAATGGAAAGAAATTCTGAGAAAGGTCAAGATCCTCCTTAAGGATAATGGCACTTTATACATAGAAGAACCTTTAAAGAAAAACCCTTTTGCTAGGTTAGGCTCATTTATCTATTATTCGGTTTCACATCCGCTCATGAACATTCACAAGAAACCAGTTGAGCAATGGCCATTTGATCCAAAAGAGTTGATTGATGAGGTAAGGAAGAATTTTCTAATAGAGCATGTATCCTTTCATGGTTTTCTGAGTTTCTTGTTTAAGAGGGCTTCTCAATATTCGAAGTTCAAGATAATGAAAGTCGTTTTCGATAATTTGTTCATAGGAACGAAAGACTTAGATAGGTTGGCAGAATCCAGCATCTTTCTACAAAAGCTATGCTCAGAAATCGTAATAGTAGCAAAAAAGCCTTCCTAAGCATCAAATTAGTTTAATGAATTCTATGGCATATTCTTGATTAGATCTGTATCATAAATCTTTTATTAACGATGGACAGATGCTCGATATGCATAGGCTGATCATTACAGGTGCTAGTGGATTCATAGGCTCTCACGCTCTAAATTACTTTCGTGAAAAAGGTTATGAAACTCTGGGCATAGATAAGGTAGCAAAAGAAAATGTGTTAACATGTGATCTTACAGATTTTGATAACACGTATAAATTATTCAAGGACTTTAAGCCAGACTATGTGATACATCTCGCTGTAGTAATGAAGGATGAGGAGTTTAAGCTCATAAGAGATAACCTAATGATGAACTTGAATGTTCTTGAGACTTCTTTAAGAGTAGGTGTAAAGAGATTCGTGTATATGAGTAGCTCTACTGTGTATGGCTTACCTACTAAGGACGAACCCATTGATGAAAACTCAAACCTCAACCCTTTAAGTAGTTACGCAACATCTAAGGTAGCTACAGAGTACATTGTATTAAGATATTGTAAGTTAGGCTTGCCATGTGTTATATTTAGGGGCTTCGAAATTTATGGTAAAGGCGTAACATCAGGTATTGTAAAGATTTTTGTGGAGAATGCTTTGTACAAAAAGCACATAAAAGTATTCTGTTACGGTGAGCAAAAGACGGATTTCACACACGTCTTAGATTTATGCCAAGCATACGAGCTAGGGTTAAAGAATTTAGAACCATGTAAAGTGTATAATGTAGGTAGCGGTGTACCAAGAAGCTATAAGGATCTTGCAGAGGTTATAAGCTCTTTATTGGGTTGTAGTGTTGAGTATCTGCCATGCAGGGATAAGGATATTGCTTTCAAGCTCTACCCTAAAATTGATAAGCTAAAGTCTTATGGATTTGAGCCAAAGCATCTAGATCTGAAAAAAGGAATAGAAGAGGTGGTATCTTATTATAGATAAGCTATGGATTGATTGCACAGATCCAGCATCTGTCAGACTAGCAAAGGCATTAATTGATAGACTCGATATAGAAGTGAAGGTTACGGTAAGAGAGGGTGCAGGCACAGAAGAAATGGCAAAGCTTCTTGGCTTGAATTTTGATGTTATAGGCAAGCATGGAGGAAAAGACTCCTATAGCAAGCTCATGGCATCCATCAATAGAATGAAAGAATTGACAGAGTATGCTAAGAAACTTAAGGGTTACGCTTTCTATACTCATTCAAGTGTAGAGGGCGCAAGAATTGCTTATGGTCTTGGACTTATGCCTATAATCACCAGCGATGATACACCATGGAGCACTCATGTAGCAAGACTCATCTTACCCTTATGTGATTATCATATAATGCCTGTATGGAGCAAAGACCTCTGG
>JAVZMU010000055.1:0-7867 GCA_038883135.1 Nitrososphaerales archaeon | reverse complement strand
AGGACATCTTGGAGTTATTGCTTCAGGAGAAGTTTGCTTAAGTACTACGAATAGAAACTTTATAGGTAGAATGGGTAGTACGAAGTCAAAGGTTTATCTAGCTTCTCCTGCTACCGCTGCAGCTTCAGCCATAAAAGGAAGAATTACTGATCCTACTTCTTTTAAAGGTGATTAATTTGAGAATATCAGGTAAAGTCATAAAGTATGGTGATGATATAAATACTGATTACATAATTCCAGCTAAGTACTTAGTTTTGACAGATCCAAAAGAACTAGCAAAGCATGCAATGGAAAGCTTGGATCCATCTTTTACTGAGAAAAGTAAAGATGCGATAATAGTTGCAGGGAAGAATTTTGGATGTGGCTCAAGCAGAGAACAAGCACCAATCTCATTAAAATATGCTGGAATAAAAGCCATAGTGGCAAAATCTTTTGCAAGAATATTCTATAGGAATGCTATCAACATTGGCTTGCCAGTTCTTGAATGTGAAGATTTATGGGATAGGGTTAAAGATGGTGATCAATTGATTTTAGATTTGAGGAGTGGTAAAATCGAGAATTTAAACAATAATACATATGCACAAGCTCAGCCTTTGCCAGAATTTATCCTTGAGTTGATAGAAATGGGCGGTTTATTGAATAAGTTAAAGAGAATGAGAAGCCAACCTTAATATAAAAGTGAGTGATTTTCAAAAATGACCTTCTAATTGTGATTACTTCTTCACTATCGATCAACCATAAAGGATTTCTCAACGAAACTTATCTAGGCTTTTCAATTGATGAAATAGGCTAAGTATTTTATAAGAACAAAAACAAGAATACGTCTCGCTCAAAGAGACGTGTTTACTTATTGATACATAAGTTAAGAAGAGTCTCTTCAAGATTTTATTTGGTGTTAACCTTACAAGTTAATTTCCTATAGCCTTTATTATCTACTATCCCAATTATGAAAATTTATAAATCCAATATGTGTGTACTTCGTAATAATGAAGCTCTAAATATTAATAGAAAAGCCTTCGATTTATATTTATGATTTTCACTTTTAATACTTTCTACGAATCCTAAAACTATTCTCATACAAATGAATAAGACTTTTTCAAAGTTTAGCCTTCCCAGTAGAGTAATCGCTTTTCGCCTTCTATCTTTTTATGTCTGTTATGTCTTGGGTTACCTCTAGAGTCCATAAATATCTGTAACATTTCGGTAAGTGGTTGATCTTCGGCCGGAATAGAGCTTATTTAGAGGATCTTGCCAGAAACTCGATCCCTAAGTTGAAGAAGGCAAGATTCATTTCGCCAAATATATAGGGAGCTGCTTCCTTTGCCAATCTTGTTATGTGCGTATACTATGGTGACAGATTTCTAAGCACGGTAACACAGCCATTAAAACAATCAAGCATAATTAAAGAAGTCAAGATAGAAGTCTTGAGAAAGTATGGCTAAAAGCCTCCTAGGAATAGACTTGCTTGATGTTAAGGTTGCAAAGGAAAGGCTTAATCGGAAGAGAACTAAGCAAGGAAGAAGAATTGGAGCTTTATAAGAAAGAGCTAAAAAAGCTTAGGGAAGGCAAACACAAACTTCAAAGAATAATCCACGAAAAGAAGCTTGAAAAATACTTGGCGGAAGGATAGCAATCTGTAAGCATATTACCTTCACAAAAGCATCACATGATTTACAAAGATATAATCCAAAATATGCTTCAACTCGCCACTTTCACGATCTAAAACACTCTTATAAACAGGATGCTACCTTGAGTCAAGTATTATATATGGGTTATCCTTTCTATGGAGATAAAAATTAATATATTATATATTACTTCTCATAGATATTAAAAGCTTTGGTTTAATAAATTTAAATTCACTTTTTTAATGCTAAATCTGCTAGAGTTTCCTTCCTAACTTTTTTAGCAATTTCTTTTCCCACTAACTTCTCAGCTATTTTAAGAGCAAAGAGAAGTGCTGTAGCAGGTCCTCTACTAGTTACTATATTCCCATCAACTACAACTAAACTTCTTTTTAGTTTTCCTCCTCCTTTTTTGATTTCTTCTTCCATACCTGGGTATATAGTACATGATTTTCCTTCTAGAATACCTGCATCTGAAAGTACTGCTGGACTTGCACAGATTGCAGCCACAAGCTTATTAGAATTAAAAGCTTCTTTAATCATATTCAATACTCTTTGATCTTTCCTAAGATTCTCATAACCAGGAGCTCCTCCTGGACAGATAACTGCATCAAAATCTTTTACAGATACATCTTCAATAAATTTATCAACTTTAAATCCTATCTTATGCGAACCTTCAACTATATCTGGCTTTAAACCAACCATTGTTACTTCCACATTGCATCTTCTTAATATATCTACAATAGTCGATGCTTCTATCTCCTCAAATCCTGGAGCAATTAATACTAATGCTTTAGTCAATAATAACACCTAATGTTCTATTAAAGCTAATCTTTTTTATTTTTTACTGATTAAAAGTTTATTAAATGCAAAAAGATTTTCAGAAGGTTTTGACTTTAAACAAATAGATATGGTTTCAACCATAGCTAAAATAATGAGAATACCTTTCCAATCTGATGGAAAGCCCATAAAAGGAAATTATAGATTAATGGAGAAAATTATAATCAAATATTGTTGTTAATAATCGATGCTTTTGTTTACTTACAATAAGTTTCTTTCAAAATATAAGCAAAATTCATTGGGATGGAAGATTCTATAAAAGCAAAGTTTAATACTAAAAGACTACTCTAGTGATAGCTTTCATTCTTTGCGGAAGAAGACCTGAAGTGCATAGAATTTACAGTACAGAAGATGTTTACGAGAGCTACTTAAAATCCATACTTGAGGTTTTCTGAGCAATTCGTTAAATTAGCTATAATAATGGAAGATTCCTGAATTAGGCTATACTCTTAAAAGCCATCAAATCTATTTATATATGAATTAAAGGAGTTTTTAGTACCTCTTAAGTAAAGTTTTATGAATTTTATCTATTACTCTACAACGATCATAGTGAGAGTAGATTTAACATGAGGTAAACGGCGAATCTTCCAGGTCAAAACTTCTTTTAACTTTTCTGTAGACTCAGCCTCAACCTTGACTATAGTATCGTAAACACCATAAACACGATGAGCTTCTAGAACACCCTCTACCTTCTTCAATTCTTTGAGTAACTCTTCTTCAGCACCAGGCTCAACGTTAATAAGGACAAAAGCTGTTGTCATTTTCCCGCTTATGTATGAGGATATGATGTTAAAAAATGTTATTATATGCAAAGATGTTAAATTATTTGGATTTACTCATTAAAGCTTAAGATTCTTGCATTAATACTCTTTATTAAAACAGAAAGTTCATATTGCTCTTTTTTATTTAAAATAATGTGAGAATTTACACATTATCTAAAAGAGATGCAAGAAACTTAATCGATAAAATGGCTAAAAAATGGCCTTTAAAGTTAAATTTTAGTAAGCCTCAAGTGAAAATTGTTGAGATTGATGAGCATAAAAGCTTACTAATATTTCCTAGTTTTGAAGCGATAAAACTTGATGATTTAATAATACCTTTTTTGAAAAACAATGAGATTCTAATTAGCTTTCCATACGTTGAAGTGGATCGAGATGCTATACCTCATATTTGTAATGGATCAAATATTATGCGACCTGGTATCGTTGGATGGGGAACCTTTAGGAAGGATGATATAGTATGTGTTAAGGAGAGTAATTATAAGAAGTTTATAGCTGTTGGAATAGCTCTCATCGATCAATCTGATATGAAAGAAATGAAAAAAGGAATTGTGGTAAAAAATCTTCATTATATTGGAGATAAATTTTGGGAAGTATACAAACAAATCCCTATACAAATAAATAATACTTTATAGAAAGAATAATTGGTTTGTCCCAAAGTACAATAGAAGAGAAAGCTAAAGAAGTAATTTACTTAAAGGCTTTCTCATTAAAATCCTTAGAAGAATTACCCAGTATAAAGGAAGATATAAGTAAAAAGATGATAATCATATTAAGAATAACTCCTCTCGCTCAGAAAGATGTAGAAGAGCTTAAAAAAGCAGTTGAGGAGCTTTACGAATTCTCTGTTTCAATTGGTGGAGATATAGCAAGGTTAGGGGAAGAGAGAATAGTGATAACCCCTCCTGGTGTAAAGATATGGAGAGGTTCATAGCAAGATTTTAATTAGAATATAAGCGAAAATGGTTAAAATTCAAAATCAGACTTTCATGGTATATTTACGCTTTAATAGCATAGTGATGTTCTCTATTTTTAAGCTATATTTGAGAATAAGAAAAATTATTCATTTGTACTAATACAATTTTATAGCTTCTTGAATAGATGGTTGAAGTGTTGGTATTTTAAATATTCTTGAGATAGCATTCGTTATGTTTTCTGTCTTCTTCTTCTCACCATGACCAGCTATAACTCTTTGCAACTTCGGTCTAAGCTTACTTACAAATTTTATTATCTGATTGTAATCACTATGACCACTAAATCCTTCTATCTTCTCAACTTTGCATTTAATGTCTACTATCTTAATCTTACCATTGTATTCCATTATGCTCACCTGTTTTGCACCATCCAATATTCTTCTTCCTAAAGTACCAGGGATTTGATAGGAAACAAAGACTATCTTGTTCTTCTCTAAAGGTGCTATTTCCTCAAAATATTCTAGTACTGGTCCTCCTTCTAACATACCGGATGTTGCCATTATTATTGCGGGTTTATCCTGTAATGCTTCTTCTCTATTGCTAGGATGCTCTATATTGATGAAGTATTCTGTGAAGAAAGGATTTGAATCTCCAGAAATAATCTTTGCCTTAAGCTCATGAGATAAATACTCTGGATAGGCTACATGTATCGCTGTAGCTTCGGATATCATTCCCTCAACAAATATAGGTGATTCGATAAGCTTTCCTTGCCTCATATACTCGTCTAAAACTAACATTATCTCTTGAGCTCTTCCTACAGCAGGTACAGGTATCAAAACCTTCCCTCCTTTTGACAAAGTTTCATTAATTGTATTAACAAAGCTTAGCTCAACTTCTTCTCTAGATGGCATTATATCTTCTTTAGCACCATAAGTACTCTCTGTTATCAAAGTTTCAACTCTTGGATAGTCTTTAACAGCACTCTCTAATAGCCTTGTTTTACCGAACTTGAAGTCTCCAGTGTAGAGTATGTTATGATCTCCATTTCCTATGTGTAAATGTACCATAGAAGAGCCTAATATATGACCTGCATTATTTAGGACAAGCTTCATATCAGGCGATATATCTGTGACTAATCCATATGTTAATGTTATACAATGTCTTATTACCTCGCGAACATCTCTAAGATCGTACAAAGCTTTTGCTCCTTCCATGGATGAAACCTTTACATAATCGGTCTGTAGCAAAGTCATTAAAGGTAAAGTTGGTTCTGAGCAGAATACAGGTCCATCGTAACCATATTTGTAAAGTACGGGAAGAAAGCCATGATGATCGAGATGAGCATGGCTTATAACAACACAATCTATATCCTCTAGATCTATATCTGCCCAATCGAGACGTGGATAAGCATCCCAAGGATTCTTAGCACCAGGATTTATACCACAATCGATAAGTACTTTACTCTCTTTCGTTTGTACAAGAAAAGAAGATCTTCCTACTTCTCCAAAGGCACCTAGTGTTAAAATGCTTACTTCAACATCTGAGCTTAATCTAGATCTAAAGATTCTTTCTCCTGTTTCTCTGTAAAACTTTTCACGAGCTTCTGGTGCAGTCTTTATAGCATTATATATGCTTTGAATACTTATTGAATTAATAGGAGCCGCTCTTTTTACCTTTACTTTCCATCCAGTCTTATGAGTTAATTCAACTAAGTTGAATCCTCTTTCTGGAGTTAATAGTTGAGGCTTCTTTACCTCAACTATTAAATCTCCTAAAGCATCATCGAAAAAGATATTGTTAACTTCTACATCTTTAGGAAGATAGTTCATAATAATCTCTTTTGCTTCACTCTCAGGCTTACGGATTGACTTCTCAGTCCTTATTGTAACACGTTTTTTTACTGTGTTTACTAAATCTGAGATTATATAATTATTCGTTAGTAAGAATTCTGGTCTTTTAGTGTAAAGAGCTATTCTCGGTCCTTCATACTCTATTCTAGTTACCTCTGCTTCAGCAGGGATAGTTTGTAAAATAGTGCCCATTATCCCTATAGAGTTCGTACTCTGTTTTTGAGACATAATCTTAACCAAAAATCTTAGTGAGAATTTCTTTCTTTTCTTCTTCAGAAAGTTCTTTATAACCTTCTTTACCTATAGTTACAACATCAAAGCTATCTCCACTCATAGCATCTCTTTTCATCGCTGATGTTACAGCCTTAACAGCTATGAGAATTCCTTTCTCTAAATTTAAACCATCTTTATACTCGCTTTCTAATATACCATAAGCAATCGGAGAACCACTTCCTGTAGCGACATAATTTTCTTTATTAAGATTCCCAAAAAGATCAACATTGAAGATACTTGCACCTTCTTCATCGTAACCTCCTATTAATACATTTGCTATGTAAGGAAATAGCCTTGATGAGAAGAAAACGTTAGCAACTAACCTTGCAGCAGATTTAACTGGTATTGGTGCTCTCCTTTCAAACTTGTACGTACCAGCGTAATATCTTAGAATGTCTAATATATTTTGAGCATCTGCAACAACTCCTGATATAGTCATTCCTAAATGATCATCAATTTTGTAGACTTTTTTCCCTTTCTTATGTGCTATAAAGCCTCCTTGCATTGTAACTCTTGTATCAGTAGCAAATACTAAACCGTCACTACACACTATCCCTACCGTTGTAGTTCCTTGGTATACCAATGGTCTAACAGATCTAGAATCCAATAGTAATCCGCCCTTTTGTTTAATAAAATACTACTAACTTCATAAATAATTAAGGAATCCCTTTAAATAAGTTTTCCTAAAACTATAGAATGCTTTGAACAGTCACCTAATGGAATTACCAAGAAAGATTCTCATTGGATACAATGTTATAAAAGAATTGGGTAATTTCATAAAGGATTTAGGGTTTGGGAGTAAAGTTCTAATAGTATCTGGATTAAATGTTAAGAATTTAATAGAAAAAGATGTGAATGAATCTCTATCTTCCTTTGATTTATCTTATCTTTGGTATCCTATAGACTCTGCCACAATGGATTTTGTAAATCAAGTAGTGGATTTAGCTAAAAAATCTCAATCAAGGATACTAATAGGGTTGGGTGGTGGAAAGTCTATCGATGTTGCAAAGCTTAGTGCATACTATGCAGATCTTCCTTTTATCAGCGTCCCTACAAGTGCATCTCACGATGGTATATCGAGCCCATTCGCCTCTATAAAGGGAATGGATAAACCTTATTCCTTGATTGCAAAGCCTCCTATCGGTGTTCTCGCTGATATAATAATCATAGCGAATGCACCAAGAAGATTGCTTGCAAGCGGTTGTGGTGATCTTGTAGCTAAGATAACAGCAGTAAAGGATTGGGAGCTTGCTAGAGATGAGAAGGGTGAATATTTTGGGAATTATGCAGCAAGTTTGGCTCGATTAAGTGCTAAATTGGTAATTGATGAATCTGAAAAGATAAGGGAAGGGAGTAAAGAGAGTGTGAGAGATGTGGTTGAGGCATTGATCAGTGCGGGGGTTGCAGCTTGCATAGCAGGTAGCAGCCGACCTTGTAGTGGTTCTGAGCATTTATTCAGCCATGCTCTAGATATACTTGCCCCAAATATTGGTCTTCATGGTGAAAAATGTGGTATTGGTGCAATAATGATGGCAAAACTACATAACCTTGAGTGGGAAAAGATTGCTAATTCTTTGAAGAATGTTCAT
>JAVZMU010000054.1:0-7946 GCA_038883135.1 Nitrososphaerales archaeon | reverse complement strand
GAAGTATGAAGAGGCACTTAACCCAAACATGGTTGCTATAAGCCTCTCAGGTGAGCCTATCCTATACCCTAAACTAGGAGAAATGATAGCACTATTTAAAAAGAGAAACTTTAATGTATTCTTAGTTACTAGTGGAGTTCTACCAGAAGCTTTAAAGAGGTTAGATACTGAACCTTCTCAACTTTACATATCTCTAACTGCACCAGATTATGATTCTTATCAAAAGGTTAACAGACCGATATCACCAAGGTTATGGGATTCTCTTATAAAGAGCTTAGAGCTTGTGAAGAGTTTCAAATGTCCAGTAGCCATTAGGATAACAGCCATTAAGGGAATAAACATGGATTATCCAGAGAGTTTTAGTAAATTAATAAAAATCTCTGATTGTACTTATGTTGAGATAAAAGCTTACATGCATCTTGGTTACTCTATGCATAGGTTAAATAGAAGCAATATGCCAAGCTTTAAAGATATTGAGATATTTAGCTATAAATTGTCTGAACTAATTGGGTACAAAATAATAGGGAGTTCAGAGGAGAGTCGTGTAGTATTATTATCTAAGCTAAAAAAGCCCATTATTTTTGATAAATCTGAGTGAAGTATTTATACCAAAAGATTCATAAACTTAATTAAATTAAGTTTTCCTCTTTAAGGAAGTTAAATTATGTTCCAAATAATTGAATTAGAAGATGTTATAAGGATACCTCCAAATAAGTTTGGTCAGCCTCTTAATGATATAGCATTAGAGATTTTAAAGATGAGGTATGAAAGTACTATAAGTCCTGAGTTAGGTTATGTAATACTTGTAAAAGATGTGTCTGTAAATCCTGTAGGGAAAATAATACCTGGTGATGGAGGAACTTATCATAAAGTGAATTTTTCCATTCTCAGCTATTGCCCAAAGATTCAAGAAGTAGTTGAGGGAGAAGTAGTTGAGATAACAGATTTTGGAGCCTTTATTAGAATAGGACCTGTAGATGCATTACTCCATTTATCTCAAATTACAGATGATTATCTTACTAGTGATGTAAAGCAAGGGATAATATTGGCAAGTAAGAGTAAGAGGATGCTTAAAATAGGTTCTAAGGTTAGAGTTAGAATAACTGCTGTGAGCTTAGGAAGAGGGATAACAATAGGTAAGATAGGCGTAACAAGTAGGCAACCCTTCTTAGGAGCATTAGAATGGATAGAAGAGGATTTAAAGAAGGTATCAAATGTTATTGAGGCAAAGAATAAAGAAAAAGTTGAGAAATGAAAGTGAAAGTAAATTGGTTAAAGAGTTAGCCTGTAGAAAATGTAAGACTTTAACAACAAGTCACATATGCCCTAACTGTAAATCTAAGGATTTAAGTCCTAATTGGTCAGGACTCGTTATAATAAATGATGTAGACTCATCTCAAATAGCCAAGACTCTTGAAATTACGAAGCCAGGAAGATACGCTTTAAAGGTAAGTTAAGTAAATAGTAATTTATGCATAAAAGCAAATGTGAAAAATTTAATGAGATCTTAAATTACGAATATATTTTAACAGATGAGTTAAGAGAGTTATTAAAAAAGCCTATTGGATTTTTAATTTCAAATGAAAATTTAACTTATAATGAGATAAAGCATTACATAGACGAGAATGGTATAATAATTACAGTAGGAGATGCTACTACTGAGAGATTGATTCAATTAGGAATAATTCCATCAATTCAAATAGTAGATGGAAAGGAAATGAGAGCTAATAGACCATTACCATTAGTAAAAATGGATAATGAGATTAAAGCATTGAATCCAGCAGGACGAATATCAAAAGAGGCTTTAATAGCAATATCATCAGCCTTGAAAGCAAATAAACCTGTTAGAATAGTTATAGATGGTGAAGAGGATCTTCTCACACTACCTTGTATAGTATTATCACCGTATGGCTCTTCTGTCCTTTATGGACAACCTAAAGAAGGAATAGTCATCATAAAGGTTAGTAAAGCATCAAAAAGAATGGCAATTTCATTTATGAAAAAAATGATGGCAAAGAGTTCTTCTAATAAAAGCGAGTTAAATGAATAAATATTAATAAAAGGTATCCTTCGTTTAAGAGGAGTAAAAACTTGAGCATGCAAATAGTAAAAGATAGTAGAAATGATTTGCTTAGAAGGAGAGAGATTAATTGCATATTCAACTCTATGGCTGGATTAATAAAAAGGCAAGATGCTATCAATATGGTAGCAAAAAGTCTTAATGTTGATGCTAAAAATGTCTACCTTATCTCTTTAAGGACGAAAACAGGAACTAGGGATGTCTCAGGTCTATTTTATATTTACGATAACCCTGAGGATGCAAAAAAGCAACTTCCTAAATATCTTTTTTTAAGGTTGCTACCAAAAGAGGAGAGGGAAAAGTTATTAAAAGAAAGCAAGAAGAAAGCACCTGAGAAGGTAAAGAAAGGCAAGGAGAGTTAAAATGGCTGAAGAGAAGAAGGTTAAGAAAAAGGTTAGTCCACAGGTATGGAAGTTTTATCAGATTAATGGCTCATCTTTAGTCAGACCAAAAAAAGAATGCCCAAGGTGTGGGAGAGGAGTATTTCTTGCAGATCATGCAGACCGATTAACGTGTGGAAAGTGTGGTTATGTATTATTCAAGAGGAAACAATAGCTTTACTCATCTCATCTCTTATAGCCCTTATCACGTTTGGTACAAGAATCGTTTGAAAAGGTGCTAAATAATCTGGATTTAATGCTTCTTTAACTGTATCAATACTTCCAACTTTAAGGTAACCTTTTAGGAATTCTTTAGTTATAGCTCTAGCTCCAGAAACGTTAAGAGTTAGCTTGTTAGAATAATAGAGGAATAATGCTATATCCCATGCTTTGTTACCATTTTCAATTGCTTGCTCTAAATCTGTAATGAAGATCTTTCCATCTGAGAGTATTGCATTACTGGGTTTTGTATCACCTAAAGAATAGCCGTGCTTATGAGCATAAGCTATACTCTCCCCATACATAGAAATTGGAGACTTATCCACATCATACCCACTCAATATATCCTTAATGATTTTACCAAGATTTATTCCTTCTATAAATTTTGTAACAAGTATCCTTTTGTTCAATACGATTGAGATTATTTTTGGTGTGTTTAATCCTATCTCTCTTAACTTTCTTATTGCAGTATACTCTCTTCCAAGCCTTGTGAGAGGCGAAATTTCAAACCATTTTGTAGGTAATGCCCATAAGTTCAAAAAAGCCCATTTTATAGTTTTAATGTCCTTAAATTTCTTCACAGCAATACTAATTCTATTATCTCTATCTTCTAGCATGTATACTTTTAAGGTTTCATAAATCTCTCCTTTAGGTAATTGTTCTATCTTAGTATTCTCACTTAAACCAAGATGACTTACTATTTGCTGAAGCCAATTATCACTCTCAACTATTAGTAATCCTTCATCTATTCTCCAAAGGTTCTTTGGATGCTTTATCTCTTCAGGTATATCTCTAATCTCTTTTGAACGATCAATCTTTGATAATATTTCTCTCTTTATTACATCAAGACCTACATTTCCAGCGTATCCATGAATAGCGTAAGATATTATACCCCTCTTTGTGTATGAGAGAGTTGTTTTAATCTTTCCAGCCTTTCTTAACTTAAGGAATTCATCTTCTATTCTTAAAGATTCCTCATCCATTAGTGATATCCAACCATAACTTTCCATTTCCCTTAAAGGTTTGAGAAAACCTTTAAGAGATGCTTTCAAGTTTTCTTTGCCTAATTCACTAGTATAAGTCTTCACATAACTATATAGAGCTGGAGGGTAGAGAGATGCTCTTTTCTTAAGCTTTTCAAACAAAATGTACTTTATTGGGATGATAAGTTTAGTTGAAAAGTCACCATAAGCTAATGATAAGTCATCAAGAATCTCAAAGGCAACCCTTCTTTTTAACCTAATTTCAACATCTTCAATGAATTCTTTACCTATTAAAGCTTCGTAAACATTTAACAATCTTCCAGCCACAAATTCTCCTAAAGAAGCTACTTCAGCATCCTTGATAAGAGATTTATCATCAACAATTAAAGCAGATAAATCTATCTCTTTTTTAATATAATTGTACTTTATCTTTGGCTTGTAATCCTTAAGGGCAACTATAACATCATAGTCACTTTCCTCTCTCGCATAACCAGCTACACGTGAGCCATAAGCACATACAGCTAAAATTTCTTTTTCTTTTAATATTTCTTCTAAAGCTTCGATTATAATGTTTCTCTCTTTCTCTTTTAGTCTATGAATTTCTTCATTATTTTTCTCTTTCATGAAACTTTCTTTCAAGCTCCCTAAGTTTTAGCTTTAAGATTGGGTCAATCTTCATTCTTAAAATGGATGATATTGATAATCTTATTACATTATCACTAGGAGATAGATTTATCGTAGGTAAGCCTTTCTCTATCCACTCTTTTAAAGTCCTTTCATTCAATCTTTTATCTTCAAGACCATTAGAGAATTTCTTTTTTACTAAACTTACTAAGTATTTATCATTAAATATTAACTTAGGTTCAAAGAGCCTTCCATAATCTGAGTAAAGAGATTCAAACAATGAAGTTGATAGAGAGTCTGAAACTATATCCAATTTGCTAAAACTTCTCATAAAAGCTATGTAATGTAAGAATTCATGAGCTAATACTGCTCTTATAGTAGTTTTTAAACCAAATGCAATAAGAGGTGCTGATATTTGAATCAATATCTCTAATCCTGAGATTCCTTCAACAAGAATTGTTCTCGCATAAAGGACTCCTATCTGGCCTTTCTCAACTTCACTTGATGACAAAAGGAGTATAGGATCGATGTAGTAAGAAGGATATCTCAACCCTGAGGCTCTCTCAATCTTAGCGATGCTCTCATCCACGTACTTCATTCTTTTTTTGATCTTATCTATAAGCGATAATGGTAACTTTCCAAGCCTCTCAGCTTCTTCTAACTTAATTAAAGGGTTCAAATTATCCAGCCTCTTTAATATTACACATTAATATAAGTGTATGTAGATTCATACTTACTTTTATATGCTTATAAATTTGAATATAAAAAAGTAATTTACACCATTAAGATAAATGATATACAGGCTCTTTTAACATTTTTCTCATTTCTATAAAGGTCTCTGTATGTAATATACCATTTATTTTACCTATCTTTTCAGATACGATGTTATATAATTCATCTAAAGATTTTGCTCTAATTGAAACGAATAAATCAAATCTTCCTGTAACTTCAGAAATCTCTTTTACTTCTTGCAGGTTAGAAAGACTATCAAGAATCTTGTCTCTTAACCTTGAGTCTATATCTACCCCTATTATAGCGGTTACGATATAGCCTAATGCTTCTTCGTTTACTGTGACAGTAAAATTCTTAATTATACCTCTTTTTACAAGTCTTTTAATCCTACTATAGACTATGGAGGGGTTTAGATTAATCTTTTTGCTCAACTTTGGGATTGAGAGATTCGCATCCTTTACTAATTCTGCCAGTATTTTCATGTCTATCTCATTTATCTTTCCCATGATCACACCTTCTTCAAAACAACTTAATTAATTCCACTTAATAAACTTAATTTTTTATATAAAATTAGCATAAACAAAAATTTTCTTTTTTATTATAGTCTTAAACAATAAAAAAGTAACAATAAATACTAGAGAAAAATATGATAAGTAAATTTAAAAGAATTTAAGTTAGATTTGATTATTTTATTTTGTAGCGAGGTGGGGAAGCCAGGTTTATCCCGGCGGGCTCATAACCCGCAGATCGGTGACTGAGCAAGCTCAGCCGAAAGTTCAAGTCAAGAGCTAAAAAAGCTCTTGGGAAAATCCACCCCTCGCTACAAAGTAAATTGCTTATCTCGTCTCTTTAATACTTCTCTTAACTATTTCCTCTGGATCACAGTTTAACAATCTTGTTAGCTCATCTTTTAATCCTATTATTCTTTTTACTGCATCATTCTCATAACCTAGTTCCTTTCTGAGCGTATCCAATGTTTTTTCAAGAGGAATAACATTATTTATCTCAACTATCTTATCAGCAAAGCAAACTATCTTCTCCTCTAAAGATTCTGGCATATAAATTCCATCTGGTAAACCGAGCTTCTTAGCCTCTTCACTCGATATTCCTCCTCCAACATGCCTCTCTGCAATTCTAGCTATTCTCTCATCTACACCTCTTTCTCTTAAAATCTTCCCGCCTAAATAGCCATGAAGAACGGAATGAGTTTTAACTCTACCAATATCATGTAATAAGCCACCTATCTTAACTAGATCTAAATCAACATAATAGCCTTTTTCTTTAAGGGCTAAGACTAGTATAGTTGAAACTTCACTAACAGTCATGCTATGCTTTATAAGAACTTCAGGGCTATTTTCTTTCTTCAGTAGGTTTATAGCTTCTTGCTCGTTAATCACATTCTTCCCATCTAGCATTTAAACTAAAGTAACTTTATAAATAATTTCAAATTTTAATCACTTTTCTTATTAGCATTCTCCATCTCTTCTTTTATCTCCTTTATCTTCCACTCGATTGCCTTCTTTATTTCGCTATTGTCTACTAAATCAAGGATTCTTCCGCAGTTAGGGCATTTGAAAAATAGCTCTATAGACTCTTCAAATGTTCTTTTTGGGCAAGTAATAATACCACAATGATAAAACTCATGACTATTTTCATAATCTAGCTTTTCTTTTAGCCTCATTAAAGCTTTTTTCTTTTGAGTTTCTATAAAGCTATCTGTTTGATCTCTTTGAGCTTTCCATCTATAAACAAACCAACCTTTCTTTGAGTCACGAACTCTTACTCCACTTATGAGAGACCTTCCAAATAAATCATATAAAGCTTTCCTAACAATATTTATCTTTAATCCTGTAGCACTAGCTATCTCCTCATCTGTTACATTCTCATTGTTAAGTAAAGCTCTTGCTACTTTAACATAATCTTCACCACCTATTAGACCAGATATCTTTACAAAAGCATCTTCATACTCGATCTTTGAGTGCTTAGTCATCATTCTCTCTCCTTCCTAAAAAGCATTTTTTAAACTCTAATGAATTATAAAAAGGCACATTCTTATTATGTTAAGATTTGCTTTTAAAACTTTCCCTATAATTAATTTTTGCTCTTAATTATCCTCTCAATTTTTTTACCTCTTTTCATAGGAATTATCCTTACCTTTGCTTCTTTAAACTCTTTAGTTAACTCTTTTCCCTCAAAATAACGATCTAAGAATACTGCTAAAGCTGAGCATTCAGAGTGAGGTTCGTTACCAATAGCAACGTTAAAATCAGAAACATCTTCAGAGTAAAATTCTGACGGAACTTTCTGACTACCTACAATCACCATTACATCCTTGCCTGATGACTTTATTCTTTTCATTACGTCACTAGTCTCTATGTTTTCACCATAAGCAGTTAAATGAACAATAATACCACCTTTCTCTCTCCATTCTTTTACTGCTGTTCTCCATGGGATACCCATCTTGAAGAAGAAAGGACCACCAAACTTCTCTACAACTTTCTCAATAGTATCTTTAATATCTTTATCTTCTACATCAGATAGTATTACTCCAGACGCACCAAGAGCTCTAGCTGTTAGTATAACATGAGTAGTTAATCTCTCGTCTCTTAAGCGATGTCCCCATCTTAGAACTACGACTTCTGCCATTTTATTCTATTAACTCATATTCAATTGTTTCGCTTAAACTTTCCTTTTTGCTAATCAAAAACTGATAAATACTGGATTGTAGCCGAATTTGTCTTTTCAAGCATCTCAGGTAATTGAATGTATATTTAGTAAAATCAGCTATTCACATTATCCAATATTAGCTCAGATACTCCCTATTTTATGTTAAGTAATAAAATATGCTGTTTGTCTCTACTGTAGTGCTTGTCAACTTCCAGCTGATCCAGATAGAAATTTTTCCCAATATTTCTCATTAAAGCTACA
>JAVZMU010000053.1:0-8103 GCA_038883135.1 Nitrososphaerales archaeon | reverse complement strand
TAACGGTTCATTTTGCTACTTTATTTTAAGCCTAACCTCGTAAATTAATTTTGTACTTCAAAATTACTATTACAGTTCCCTCTAACGTTAGAAAATTCTCCAAATTTCACATTATTATTTTCTAAGCTATCCATTTCGTAATTGCACACTGTAAATTCTACGCTTTTTGTCTGCATAACTGATTGCATTCCAAGCCTATAATCGCGAATACTAACTCCATTTCTATAGTAACAAACTACAAGGCATTTCTATTAGTCGTTGCTAACTCTGTTCATACAGCTTTTTTGTAAGTTTATTATTTATGGAAGCTTTTGGAAAGTTTTTCAATTTTCTCATGTGTACACGCTTTCAGCAGTTATAATATATGAAGCATTGTAGAAGTATACTTATTTATAGGCTATTCAGAATGTGTTAGAAAAATTTAGTTTTGTATTAAGCGTTATTAGTAACTAGAAATAAGTCTTGTGAAAATTGAATATAGATTTTTATTAATTAGGTTTAAAACTTATTTTTGTGGTTTTAATGATTGATTGTATTGATGTTGGAATTCCTGGAATGAACGAGATATTGAATGGCGGTATGCCTCGAAGAAACATTGTCCTCTTATCTGGCGGTCCAGGTACTGGTAAATCCATTTTTGGTCAGCAATTTTTATACGCTGGATTTAGACTCGAGGAGCCTGGTATTTTAGTGACTTTAGAAGAGCATCCAGTTCAGGTTAGGATTAACATGAATTGTTTTGGATGGGATCCAAGAAAGTTTGAGCAAGAGGGTAAGTTTGCTATTGTTGATGCTTTTACTTCTGGGATTGGTGAGGCAGCAAAAAAGGAACGTTATATCGTTAAGGATCCTGATGATATTTCAAGCTTTTTGGATGTTATTCGTCAAGCCATTACTGATTTGAATGCTCAACGAGTTGTTATAGACTCTATTTCAACACTTTACATGACTAAGCCTATGATGGCAAGGTCTACTATAATGCTAATTAAAAAGGTTCTTGCTGGTTTAGGCTGTACAGGCTTTCTCGTTTCTCAAGTGAGCGTTACAGATCGAGGTTTTGGTGGTCCAGGTGTTGAGCATGCAGCTGATGGTATTATTAGGCTTGATTTGGATGAGTTTCAAGGAGAGCTTAAACGTTCAATAATAGTTTGGAAGATGAGAGGTACAAGCCATTCAATGAGAAGGCATCCTTTTGACATAACAAGTAAAGGTATAATAATATATCCAGAAAAAACCATAAAGATAACTCCAAGAGGATTTTTTGAAGGAGAAGAAAACTTATGAGCGAAATCGAAGTTCCTTTAAAGCCTCTAGGTAGAGAAGAGATTCAAAAACTTGAAGCAATACTTCTCCTAGGAACGGTTTCAAGACACGATATCATCGAGAAAATGCGTAATGCTAACCCGGAAGATCGAATAACATGGATAGATTCACTAGCAGTAGCAGCTGGAGTTATTGCAAGAGAAAAAGCCGGTATGACAATTCCACGAATAGCTGATGAGCTTGGAAGAGGTGAACAAACAATTCGCTCTCATTTAACTGGGAAGACTGAGGCTGGAAAACTTGTAAGAGAAACTTATGAGATGCTATTACGTGGCGAGAAAGTTCTTTCTTTCCTTATAAAGGAAGCCGAGGTACCTTCAAGAGAGGAAGTGGAGAAAATTAAGATTGAATTGGAGAAAGAACGAAAAGAAAAAGCTGAACTTAAAAGCAAGATTGAGAATGTAGTAAAAGCCTTAGAGGATATTATAAATCAGTTAAAATTTTAGCCTCACTCAAGTCTTTTAGATAAAAATAATTAATTGCTTAATAGAGTTTATATTAGCCTCAAGAATTTCTAAGATTGTTTCATCAATTATTGAATCTCTTCTATACTTTCTAATACTTCTCTTTATTGCTCAAGCATATCCATCAATTCACCATGATTATCTTAGCATTACTAAGTATAAGACTATCTACATAAAATTCATCAATTAATTCTACTCTAATTTGAAGAAAGAAATGGATAAAGGCATATAATAAATTTAGTATCATATTGAATTATAAGATCAAAGGGAAGCATACAACTATAATCGGAGGAAGGCAAGGATTAGATATTTTACTTAAAGTTGCATCTAATCCAAATATTAAGAAGATAGTCCCAGGAAGAATAGAAGCGAAAGGAGATAAAAGTAGAAGAGGAGTAAGAGTAAAGATAACAAGAGTGGATGAAAGAGGGAATATTAAGATGATACTATCAAATGGTTCATCTAGCCAAGAAATATATTTGATTACATTATTATCAAGTTATGAGGAAGGAGTAAAGTTAGCAGAAGAAATTAGAAAGGTTATTGAGATTAAAGAAGGATAAATAAGCTCATAAAAGCTTTAAGTATGCTTCTATAATAATTAGCTCTATGTCTATCCTTGTGCTTGAGAGAATATTAAGAGATATGCATATTATACTTGATGAGTTAGAGAAGAAGATTCTATACGATGAGCTTGCACACTATTTTGGTATAATAGGTTCATATAGAGAGTGTGAGAGGCTTGAAGAGTTATGGAATGATCCAGCATACAGAAATGCTATTGAGCAATATATTAAAGCATGGTTAGAATTTAGAAGAAAGAGAAGAGTGTTAGAGGCTTATGTGTGATGATAAATTAGTGCACCATTCGCTCCATAGCCTAAATTACGTTATAAAGACTTTCCATCCTTAAGCTTTATGAATTTTTATTTTCTTCTAGCAATTAGATGAGCTAGATTTTAAAATAGAGTGTAAATGCATTCTAATATATTCTTCTATAATTTACATAAAATCGATAAGAGAATTTAATAGGTATCATAATGTTTATTACATTTCAAATGGTAATAATTCTAGAGCTTTATAAGTAATGATTTGAAGGTATTGATGAACCAATAAGATAAAATTCAAAGCTATCAGTATAGCAAAAATTATCAAAATAAGAATAATAATACATATTGGTAGCGATGGAGTTTTTTATTGGTACTTCAGGCTGGTTCTATTCTTGGAATCCTAATGAGAGTTTTGATTGGTATGTTAATTTTTCAGGCTTAAATGCTATAGAATTAAACGTGAGCTTTTACCGCTTTCCATTCCCAAACATGATTCGATCATGGGCTATTAAAGGCAAGGCATTAAGATGGGTTATAAAGGTTAATAGATTAGTAACTCATATCTTTAAATTTGGAAAAAAAGCTTATGAATCATGGCAAAAATTCCATAAATTATTCTCACCACTCGAGTCAAATATCGACTTTTACCTATTTCAACTCCCACCATCCATAACACCAAAATCAATACAAAAAATTGAAGAGTTCATTACCAAAACAAACCTTAGCAAAAGATTCGCTCTTGAAGTTAGAAACATAAAATGGTTTGATAAAGCATACATTGATTGGACTAATAAACTAGGTATAACATGGGTTAGCATCGACTCACCTGACTATCCTCTCAATGTATACAATACAAACGGTATAGTTTACGAGAGAATGCATGGTAGAACTGAATGGTATTCCCATTATTACACAAATGAAGAATTGAAAGAAGTAGCTGAAAAGATTTTAAAAGTAAAACCTGAAAAGGTATACGTATTCTTTAACAATAACCATGAAATGCTTGAAAATGCTAGAAGAATGCAAAAAATATTCTCAAACTTAATTAAGAGTTAGCTTTTCTCATCGTATACTACTTTTATAAATCATTCTCTTCTATGAGTATTTACATCTTTATTATGCTAAGAAAAAACGAGTTGATGAATGCAAACCTCTTTCTTTACCTATAATAAAATTTAAAAGGCTGAGATGAACCTTTATTCCTTACATATTCTTTAATACTTTGAATAAAAGCTTATTCTTATTAACGAGAGTTTAAAGCCATAAGATTTCAATATTCTTAAAATTTCAAATTTCTCATATTAACCTTTAGCAAACTATCTCTTTTAATCTGTTATTTTTTATGGCTTGCCTTATCTCTCTAGCAATACGCTTACCCATCCACATCTTCTCACCATACTTTAAATATGCATATGGTGAAGTACCTATTCCAACATTCGTTCCTGCTACAATACGTGCTGAAACTTCAAATGTATAAATCTCAAGATTATCCGTAACGACGGTTTCTAGACAGAAAGGTCCTATTATCCCAGGTGGAGCTAATTCTTTAGCAGTTTTCTGTAATTTATCACCCATTTCTAAAAGTTCAGGAAGTAATGATTCTCTTATAGTAAGTGGAATATTCCCAACAATTGTATAAGTTGGGATTAAATCTATTTCTAATTGTTCATTTGCTGGCATCCTTCCTATAGCATCTACTGTTGACTCATAGCGTTTATCTACTCCCCAAAACTCAACATCATCATTTATTACAGAAGAGAAGTAATGAGAGTAAACATTCACACCTAAAATAAACTCTTGTAAGTGTATCTTCTCAATATCTTCATTACTGAGTAAACCTCGACGAACCATCTCCTCAGCTTTCTTATGAAAAGCTTCTGAAGAACTTACTAAAAAATACCCTCTTCCTCCCTTTGCTCCTGGAAGCTTAGCTATTGCTAAGCTACTTATTTCTTCAGGACTTTTAAGGGTTTTTGGAATCCTAAGTCCAGCCTTTCTAAGCCAATCTACTTGTTTTTCACGATTTGCTTCCCACTGGAGTAGTTGTCTATTCCCAAACATAGGTACATAAAATTGCTCCATAATCTTCTCAGTACTTAAGTATGCTGTGAAAGAACCGTGAGGTACGATTATAGCATTAAGCTCTCTTAACCTTTCTTGTACATTATCGTCTAAAAGCTCTTTAAAGCTATCAACTAGTATGAGTTCATCTGCTAAGGGAAATTTCTTGTAAACAATAATATCACTTTTCTTACATATGCATACAGTTTTGAAACCTTCTTCCTTAGCACCTTTGAAAATATTTAATGCTGAGTGAGAACCTATAGTACTTATTGCAAGTCTATCCAAATTATACTTACTTATTATCTGGCTTATTTCTTCAAGAGTTATCATGTTACGATATCCTCTATTCTACTCTCTTTAATAGCACGTTTTATTTCTATAGCAACTCTTCTACCTGGTCCAACTTCCATTCCATACTTGTATTTCATGTATGGTGAAGTTGGTTCTACACATGGACATCCTGGAACTCGAGGACTCACATCAAAAACATAAAACTCAAGGTTTTTTGTTACAGCACCTTGCAATGCAAAAAGTCCTATTATTCCTGGTGGATACTCTTCTTTACAGACTTCAATGAATCTTTCTCCAGCCTCAAAAACTTTTTCAAGCTGACTTTCTCTCATCGTCACGCCTATATGTCCAATTTCAATGTTTTGTGTGGTTATTCCAATTTCTAATTGCTCTTGAGCTGGAAGATCTAATACACCATCTAAGTCTGTTTGAATTCTTCTATCAAATCCTAGTAAGTCAAGCTCATTAGTTAAAGGTGACCAAAAAAAGTTTGCATTAAACTTAGCACCTATCACATACTCCTCAATAACAGCTTTTTCAAGAGATTCACGGCTTATAATACCCTTTCTTATCCTTTCTTCTGCTTTTCTCTTAAATTCTTCTGGAGATGAAGCGTAAAAGAAAGCTCTTTCAATAGTACGTAATTTTTCTTGAACTTTGACTATAACGAGACGATCTATTTCTTCTGGAGACTTGAAAGTTTTTGGTGTTGGAATTCCTGCCTTTTCTAAAAGATAGTACTGATTTTTTGGTATATTTCGCTCTTCTGTTTTAAGCATGAAACGATTTCCCATTATAGGTACTGTGAAATACTCTTCAATATTTTTATAGCCAACATAAACTGAGAAAGAACGATTAGGTATAAAAATTGTATTTAATGCACGTAGCTTCTCAACATTTTCCTCCTTCACAATATCTGCAAACTTATCAAGTAAAAGCACATGATCAAAAAGGTTATGGTAATATTCTGTATAAGTTTTCTCTCGTCCTTTTTGGCAAACAACAACAGTCTCAAATCCTTCCTGTTTAGCACCGTAAGCTATCTCAAGTGCTGAGTGAGAGCCTAAGATACCTATTCTAACATTATGCTCATAGTACTCGCTTACTATTTTATCAATTATTTTTTTGTCGATCATAATTTTTCTTCCATATACTCCTTATAATTCTTCACAATTTCAGCAAGGCTTGGTACATCAAATAGCTTGTGTTTTGTTATAGCATTTGCTGCTGCCATATACATATCACTTATTAAAGTCTTCAGATTTGGATCTAGATTCGGTGTTTTTAAATTAACGAGTGTTCTCCAATCCTTTATACCTTTTTCCTTTGCTTTTTGTTTTGCTCTTTCCACTTCTTTCGCCCATTCTGTCTGTCTATAATATATACGGACTATTTCCTTACTTATATGTAAGCCTCGATATGTGAATCTACATTCATCCAATGTTCCAACAACATCTACTACCATAAGCTTTCTTTTGCTATCGAATGCTAGTTCTATTTTTCCATCCTCATTCACTAGACCTGCTTCTGAGGCTATTTCAGTTATTGTTTCGTTAACTTTTAAAAGCATGCTTTTTATTTCCTCTAGCTCACTATCTGTTAAACCTACCATCTGCTTAGCTTCTTTCCATGTTATGTATCTATCACTTTCTTCAAGTTTCGTACTCACATCAAAAATAGGTTTATCAAGCTTTTCACCAACCTTAGGATAGTGATCTAAACCTAAATCTTCAAGTGTAACCAAACCTTGTTCAAGCCTTTTAAAAACTGATGAGCCTTCTGGCAGTCCATTACGATAAATAATCTCTAAAGGAATTAAGAAGTTCTTAAGAGAGGGTGAGTAAATACTATAGTCGTATTTTAGCTTGCTACCTTCTAAATAGGCTTTTGGCTTGTAAACATTCACTAAATAAAACTCCATAACATTTGTAGGCTCTACTAACTCTTCAAAATAAACAACATTTCCATTTTTATCTACAAGCCCTCGATAATGATTTCTAATACCCTTCTTCTCAAGCTTTTCAAAGCAGTAAGCTCCCATCATGCATAATGCTAATCCCTTTCCCTTAATTTTATCAGGCATTTCACCCCAATCAAAAACAGAATAACGATCTGAAAAGTGAAATCTTCCAATTCCCATCTCGCTTTCTGTTGGCTTTTTAATAATCTCAAAATCTTTTACACTTCCCATTTCACTCACAATTAATTTCTCATAATTAATTTATAGTATTTAATAAGTCTTATTTATTAAAATGTTCAACACTTATAACTAAGGGAAAGTGTACGGAATTATCACATCTAAAAAAGAGTAAGGAAAAAAGCTAGGGGATGAGAAGAAAGGTTTGAGTAAACATACAATCGCTTTTAAAAATAAACACTATCCTAATTTAGTCAGTAGGAAGGCAAAAAATTAATGAGTAGCTTAAGTAACTAAGCAACTTGGGCCCGTAGCTCAGCATGGATAGAGCATCGGCCCTCTATTTTTGAGGATAGCCGGGGGTCGTGGGTTCAAATCCCACCGGGCCCGTACATAATTAACAATCAAATACAGACTATCTTCTTTTGGGTTAATATTAGCATTAACTAAAAGTCTTAAGTTGCTATAAGGTTAGGTCATTTCTTCGAGGATTATCCCATTAATCTCTGAGAATCCTATAAGAAAAACTTAGGGAATAGAAGAGATCAAAAGAATAAGCCTTCTGAGTACTGGATACAAATCAATAAATAGACATTTAAAGCCTGAAGACTGATAAAAAGCATTGGAAACCATATTGATAATCTAATTATCCTTTCGAAGAATCCTTGCTTCAGATTATCTAGACTTAATTCATTTTTCCATTTACTTTTTGAATCCTACCAAAATATTAGTATAAAGAAAAAAAGAAGGTGATAGGTTTAAGGTGGCGGTGGTTGTTTTCGTACTTCTTCAACTATAATTTCAGTATTGACTTTAAAGAATGATGCATATACTCCAAGCAGAATGATCAAGTATCCAATTATCCATAAGATAACAGCACCGATTATTGCTCCCCAATTAATACCGAATGAACCAGTAATAGGATTAAAAAAGAAAGCCTCAGATGGAATTAGTAGCATACCTATGAAAATAATTACTCCACCTACTATTACCC
>JAVZMU010000052.1:0-8109 GCA_038883135.1 Nitrososphaerales archaeon | reverse complement strand
GGCAACTCTAATCAATTCTATATTCACACGATTGCCTTAACCTCTTAGATGCCATCTTATTTACAATAGTATACTAAATCCATTAAAAAGCATTCATTAAATATTGCTATAAAGATCTTTAAGAAATCTAGTAATAGATGCTAAGGTTAAATTTGTATTGAACTTGTTTTAGTATTTCGAAACTATCTTTCAATTACTATACCCTTTAAGATGCTTCATTAGAGCATGGTTTTAAGGTTCTAATAAAGATTTATGTTTCGAATAAGTCTGAATATTTTTAATTGCAATTATCGAGCTATTTACATCTGCTATGAACCCTAGGCAGAAGATACGAGAACATGGAAGCTAATAGACATAGCTAAGATGAATAAAATTATAACCTTAAGAATAAAAACCTCCAGTTAAGATATATCCATAAACAATAATTCCTAAAGTTATGATGGCTAAAACTACTTCCAAAGTTTTCTTAACTTTATGTTCAATTTTAACGTACTGTGTGAAAAAAGTTGAGACATAAGCAAAGATTAAAGCTAATCCTAAGATCGTTCTGATAATATCTTCTGAAAGAAAACCCCATAACAGAAAACTTATCATTACCCAAAAGAACCAAATTAGTCCTTCTTTCAACGCTACTCTCTAATCTATTACCATCTACATACATAAACCTATGGTGGAAAAATCCTACAAGTAGAATCATTTATTAAACAAAAATAACAGTAAAAAATAAGAATAGAAAGGAGAGAATAGCTATTATAATAGCACCTTTCTTAACCAAAGATAAGGATTTATCAAGAACGTTTGATAACGTATCTATTACCCTCATACCTATAACTTTTACTAATGTATCGACATAGTAAACTTGAAAATTAGCTAAGGCTAATCGTTCTAAAGATTTATCGATAAGAATCCTTATGAATTCTGATAAATCTCTTGAACTTGTTATTTCACCCAAGGTTATGTAGCCTTTTGGAGTTGATGTCCTGCCAGCATTAAAATGAGTGTCAGAGGTACATAACTCCAATATTGGTGCTTTTGTATCCTTAAAACTTCTCATCAATTCTTCTCTTAAACCTTTAACACAATTATTTGAATCTGCAACTACTATGCTAAACTTTCTATTATTAATCTCTAAGACTAAAACACCAAGTCCAGCAGGTCCAATATCTTTTCCAAAATTAAGATTGAGCTCTGAAGAATGGGCAAATCCAGCCATAAAATTATATTGTTCCAATAACTTTAAATCCATCATGAGTTTCTCAGCAGATTTAATTAATTCGCTACAATCCTCTTCTTTTATTATATCTCCTTGTGAGTTATGAGTGTCTATTATTATAACATGTTTATAACCTAACTTTAATGCTAAATCTTTAATATTTTGCTTTAAACCTAAGGGTAAATCTTCCATACCGAAAGGAGAAAGAGTCAACATGATCAATACTGTATCACCAAATGCAATTCCTGTGGCTGTTGCTCTTCCAACTTTAGCTATAACGGGAATGCTACAAGTATTTCCTGATGCTATCATCTTTAAATTTTTTAATGATGAGATAAATCTATCTACTTCTCTTTTTGATGGAAGGTTGAGTTCATGTCCAGAAATTCCATGGAAAATAATAGATGAAAAACCATTATTTTTGAACCAATTTTGAAGATCAAAGGGTAAATTGCTACTTCCTATAGGATAAAAAGGACCTGGATGTACTTCTGGTACTACAAGAGCGACTTTCATATTATTTGAATTTAGTATAATTACATTTACTCTAACTTTCTCTTGTGAACTTACACTATCGATAAAATCCTCTATGAATTTAGGATTATTAGCAGCCCAAGCTGAAAGAAAAGCACGAAAAAGTTCTAAAGAACCTACTCCCATAAGTTTTGCACCAATTCTATCAATAAAGATTAGGTAGAATATAACCGAAGTTATGATAGCAATTCCGCCTAAAGTTGGAATAGAATACAATGTAATCATATTATTAAAAGATGAAATTGGGAGTAGTATAGATACCAATATGATTGGCTGGAAAAAGGTAATGAAGATTTTTTTTAATAAATTCTCATAAAATATTGATCCTATTACCAATAATCTAAATGCTATAGCGTAAAAAAAGCCTAAAAGTAAAAAAGAAGTATAATTTTCATAATAAATTGAAAAAGAAATTGAAAGAAGGAGACCAAATACTAGCACTAACAACCAGATTAAGTAAGTAGAAAAAGAGATAAAAAAGAGCCTCTTAAATGTAGCTAAAGGATTATTTCTCAAAATCATTTGTTCTATAATGATTGAGATAAGGATTAAAGCTTCAAAGATAAAAAGAGTTATGAAAGTAGATAGATCAAATATATAAAGTAAAAAATAGGAAGCAATAAATAAAAGAGTGGATGTGATTATAGTTAAAAATATCGTAACTTTAATTGATGGTAAAGTGAAGAGATTTTTGTACCTTCTAGCTATGTTTAACTTAGAATCTTTATACAGTTATATGCACCCAAGGTTATGCAGATAAGAAAATTCTTAAGAGAATTGAGATGATAACTACACTAATAGCTAATGATATAACTATCTCGGGGCGTACTTTTATTCCTTTAACCTCATCCTCAAAAAATCTTAGAAGTCCAGCACTGGAAGCTGGCATAGGTGCTCCACGTTCCTTTTTCTTGCTACTCATAATTATCAACCAAATTATTATTCATGCAAAGTCCTTAAAATGTATTACTTTATGAGTTGGAATATAACCTCATTAATTTAAATAAATGGGTGATATAAATAAATAAGGAAAAGTTTGGCAGAATTCGATAAATTGTTCAATGAGTTACAAAAGCGCTCAAACATAGATAAAATCATCCTATCAAAGATGATAGAAGAAAAGAAAAAAAGGGTAGGAGCAGGATACCTAACAGATATGGGCGCTCTTTTCCTCGTAGCCTCAGACTTAGGCATAACATTAGAGCATTTAATGACTTCAGATCTAACTCTTAAGAATCTTTACATCGGAGCTAATGAAATAACAGTAGTATCTCGTGTTTTTAGTATATATCCTATTCAGAATTATATAAAAAAAGATGGGACCCAAGGTTGCTATAGGAAAATTATTCTATTCGATAAGGATGATTTCATAAAGGCTACTTTATGGGATGAAAAAGCCAATTTAATCGACTCTCTTAACATAAATCCAAATACTGTTGTGAGAGTAATAAAAGGCTATGTTAAAGCAGGTTTGGATGGAAGACCTATCTTACATTTAAGCTCAAAAGGGAGCATAGAAGTTGTAAATGACCAAGAGTTAATAAAAAATCTCCCAAGCATAGAGGAAATAACAAAGGATGTTTCGACAATAAAATCTTCAGAATCCTACCTTTCTGTTCGTGGCTCAATAAAAAAAGAACCAAAGTTATCTCAATTCACAAGAAAAGATGGTAGCCAAGGTTCTGTAATTCAGTTTTACATAAATGATATTGAAAGTGATCAAGCAGTTCGTGTTGCTATATGGAATAGTGAATTAAAAGCTTTAGAGAATCTGCAGATAGGTTTCATAGTTCGCCTAATAAATGTAAGAGCAAAAGTGTTGTCTTATGGTGAAATAGAGTTACATGGTGATGCAGGAACCGCCATCGAGATAATCTCAAAGAAAATAATTCAAAAAGCATCTCCTATGACTTTTAGATTACTATCAATAGGTCCTACTCAAGAAAAAAGTTTATCAGCTTTATTGATAGATTCTATAGGAAGATTCTATACTTTATTAGCAAAAAATGGTGCTCGCAATAAGCTATTATCCATTAAGCCAAATAGCCTTATAACTTGCTACCCAAAAGAAATCATAAATTCAAAGATCGTTTGTGATGATGAGAAATCGATAGTAACAAAAACTTTAGACGACCCAATATACCCTAAAGTACAATCCTTATTGTTAAAAATCAAAGATACAAAAAATATAGATCACCCAATCTTCATCGAGGCTATAGCACTATCTCATGTGAGTATAAAAGATGTGACAACAAAGGATGGTTCAATCATTAAAAAAGCAGAGATAATCATAGGAGATGAAACTGGAGAGAGAAAGATAATTGCTTGGAGAGATTTATCAATTCTTTTAGAAGGAATTTCACCAGGAGAAAAATTAAGGATAAATGCTATAATACCCCAATTATCAGGAAATAATGAGCCTGTTTTTATCCTGAGACCATATTCGTCTATTGAGAAAATTACTAGTTGATTTACTAAAATACAGCATCAAAAAATTTTCATATTGAAAATCAAGGATGAATCGAAGGATAAAATTCAATGGATTTAAAATATGAAAAATTTGCTATTTATCCCAAAAGCCTCTTGTTCTCACAAAGGTCTTCTCAGCCATATAGATTTCTTTTACTAATCGATCGAAACTGGCAACATTTCTCAAAATTCTCGCAGCAGTATCAGGACCAATACCATATCCTGAGAGTACAAGGAGGGCTTTATTTCCAAAGTTCTGTATAAGAGAAGAAACTTTCCAAGCCTTCTTGAATCTTACCTCTTCATCTTCTTTTAGCTTCTTTCCCTTTATCTTTCTAACTATTATTCTATATAATCCATCATCTGATAGATACGTAGCAGTGATTAGACGAGACTTGCATAAAGGGCAGATGATAGCATTATTAGCATCTTTTGTCATTATGATGCTCTCCCAAGCACAACTCATACATATCAATCTATGCCTTGTATTCCTCAGTCTTTCTTCTACAAGATCAATGATCGCTTTTTCAGTACTTGCAGAAAGGGTTACAGAACTTGAAGAATATTCCAATATGGGCTTGGCTAAAGGTGAGAATTCATCTACTTCTTTTTGAAACACTTTTATCTTGCCATTTCTAATCTTTGAAAGAATTTCTTTTGTTGCTTTTATGCTATATTTTTCTAAGAATAGCTCTCTCAATACTTCTTTGTATAAGGCTGTATTTGCGTATGCGTCTTGTATTAAGCGAGATACCTTTCCATCATACTGAGCATCTTTACTGATTACGCCAAACTTTTTTGCTACATGCCATGTCTTCCAATTCAAAGCATGAGTCCCTATTATAGAAGCAGATAGTACATCTTCAATTTCGAATTCATCGTTCAAAGCATCTATAATATTTTTAACCTCTAACCTTCCAAATGATGATAATAAAATTCTATAAGGATCAGATCTAGATTCGATAGGGTAGCCTGTAGAAGAAATTAATGTGGATAGTATTGCAGCTAAAGTTTGATTTACCTTTGAACCAAAGCAAGCATGGATTACAACGACGTTAGATGATTTTTTCTTTTCTATTACTATCGTATTCTCATCGGGAATTATACCTAAGATATTTTTTGAGCATAATAATCTCTGTTTTTGCTTCTCATTAACCTTTAATTTGTTATTGATTATCTGCCTTCTAATTTTTCCAACTTCTTTTGCTGTATTCAAATCTACAGGGATTAACTCACCAGTCCAGTAAGGTATGGTTGTTAAATCCTTTGATATAGGTTCCACGTGAACCTCCATCTTTTCATCGTTTATGGATAATATTCTCCATGAGGAACCTTTTAGAACAAATGTCTTTCCTGGCTCACCATAATCTCCTACAAAGAAGTGATCAAGCCTCCCTATAGTTTTATTTGATGTTAAATCTATAACATCGAACTGTTGTACATCTGGTATCGTTGATAAATTCTCATAGTAATAATCATAACTTCTCTTACTTCTTCTTACAATTTCTCCATCATAATTTACTATTCTTTGATCTTTTAGGATTTTTAAGCAAGAATCTAAATCTTCTATATCAATGTCTCTAAACGGATATGCTCTTTTGAAAATTTGAAGAGCACCCTTTAATGAAAAGGAATTATCCAAAGATAATCCGACAAGATGGTGAGCTAAAACATCCAAAGCTCCTTCATGTAATTCACTATCCTCTAGCCATCTTTTCTTAACTCTATTTATTAGAGCGATTCCTTCTAATTCATCATCGAATCGATTTGTAACTATCATTCCTAAAGCAGTCTCGCTTAGTTTATGCCTGCTCCTACCTACTCTCTGCATCAACTTTACACTTTGTCTAGGAGAACCTATCTGAACTACAAGGTCTACACTTCCTATATCTAGACCTAATTCTAGAGACGATGTGCAAACCACTATTCCAGCTTCTCCGCTTCTAAGTTTGATTTCAGTAGATTCACGAACTTCTTTTGATAGAGAACCATGATGAACTTCAACAGGAATATCTGGAGACTTTGCTTTCAGTATAGCGCCAATGAACTCAGCCTCATCTCTTGTGTTTGTGAAGATCAGAATTGTTTTATTCTCTCCATTCATCTTTTTAAAATAGTCTAAGATAAAGTCAGCAATCTGCAAAAAAGAACCATCAATATAGTTACATTTTATGTCGTAATCCCTTATGGAATTATCCACTAATACAGCGCATTTTCTACCAACCCCTGATAGAAATTTTGCAGCAACGCTAAGATTGCCTAAAGTTGCAGACAATCCTATTCTTTTTACCTTCTCATCAGATAAAGCCTCAATCCTCTCCAAGCTTATGGTTAGATGAGAACCTCTTTCATTTCCTATTAGCTCATGAAGTTCATCCACTATTATCCATTCAACGCTCTTTAAATGAAGCTTGAGCCTCTTTCCAACCAACAATACGCCCAAAGTTTCAGGAGTAGTTATGAGAACATCGGGAGGTTCTTCAACCATCTTCCTC
Organism: Nitrososphaerales archaeon; assembly: GCA_038883135.1. GTDB lineage: Archaea > Thermoproteota > Nitrososphaeria > Nitrososphaerales > JACAEJ01 > JAVZMU01. The sequence continues at coordinate 1,398 of JAVZMU010000052.1, read as the reverse complement.
TTTATCGATAAGGGTGTATCACCATGCCTTATCTCAGCCTTTAGGCCCTCTCTCTCAGCATAGTTAATAATTCTTCTAAGAATGTCCCTATTCAAAGCTCTTAAGGGAGTTATGTAGATTACTTTGATGCCTTTTCTTGTTGATTTTTTATGGGATAGTAGTGTGAATATAGGTATGACTACAGCCTCTGTCTTGCCAGAACCAGTTGGAGCTACAACTAAAGCGCTTCTTTCTCTCAGTATGACTGGAAATGCCTTCTTCTGAATTGGAGTTAGCTCTTTCCAGCCTATCCCACGAATTCTATCTTCAACTTCTTTCTCTAAATCACAGATTTCCAACATAATGACTTTGCCCGGAACATATAAAGATAGCTAAAGACTTTCTAAAAAACAAGTCGATGTTTTAATTTGATTACCAATAAAATGATTGTTAATCTTGACTGTACTTGCACAGATATAAAATTTAACCGAATAACGGAAGAATCACGCTAGCGCTGAAGCCAACAATAATAGCTATCAAAAGGTTTATTCCAATAATCATCAATGTCTTTCTTAATCGAAGCTCTCTTATTAAAGTAACAGTCGTTGCAACACAAGGGATGTAAAATAACGTAATTAATGTGAAGACGATTATCTGAATCGAAGATAAGTAGCTTAAAGGATTGCCGTTTAGAGTTGTCATTAAGAATACTAAAGCGAATTCCTTCCTTATTGCCCCAAATAGAAGAAAACTTAGTACATAGCCTGGTAAACCGAACATTCCTACGAATAATGGATCGAATAGTGTATTAAGATGTCCCATGATTCCTGCAATTTCTAGTATCTTTAAGAAGATAGTGCCTATAATTATGATAGGCATAGCTAGATATACAAAATCCTTTGCTCTAGCCCAAGTTTTTCTTAGGACGTTCTTTATCAATGGGACTCTATAGGGAGGTAAGACCATTATCAATCCAATTGATTCACAGCGCAAATCAACCGATCTTCCAACGATTATACCAATCAAAAGAACTACAAATAGATTAAATAAGTATATCGCTAATGTGGTTATTATCCCAATATAAATAGCTATTAAACCATAGATTATAATCATCCTAGATGCACAGGGAATAAGAGAAATCATCACCGCAGTTACAAATCGTGGTTTATCACCTTCTAAAATCCTACAACTCACACAAGCAGGCACACTACAACCATACCCCAAAAGAAGAGGTATGAATGCTTTACCATTTAATCCAATCTTTCTCATAGCTTTATCGATTAGAAAAGCAGCTCTAGGCAGGTATCCACTATCCTCTAAAAGAGAAATGAAGAAATGAAATAAGAAGACTCCAGGAATAATGAAACTCAAACCCCCTAACAAAGATAGTTGAACTCCTGATAGGATAGCATTAAGTAA
>JAVZMU010000051.1:0-8262 GCA_038883135.1 Nitrososphaerales archaeon | reverse complement strand
TAGTAATGAGAGTAGGTATAATAGGTAAGCCTAATACTGGTAAGACTACATTCTTTAATGCTGCAACTTTATCACATGCACAAGTAGCGAGCTATCCTTTTACTACGATCAATCCTAACGTAGGCATAACTTATTTAAGAGTTGATTGTGTGCATAAAGAATTAGGAGTCAAAGATAATCCTATCAATTCAATTTGCATTAATGGTAATCGCTTTATACCTGTAGAATTAGTGGATGTTGCAGGATTAGTTCCTGATGCTTGGAAGGGTAGAGGCTTAGGAAATAAATTTTTAGATGATTTAAGAAGGGCTGATGCTTTAATTCATGTTGTGGATGCTTCTGGAGGGACTGATGAAGAAGGTAGAATTATTGCTTTAGGTACCCATGATCCTTTATTGGATGTTGATTTTGTAGAGAAAGAGTTTGATTTATGGTTATTGCAAATTATCAAAAGAGACTGGCAAAGGATATCTCGTACTGCTGAGGCTGGTACTGAGAAGATAAGCAGTATGATTGCAGAGAGGCTTAGTGGATTATCCATAACAGAAAAGCAGATAATCGAATCTATGGATGCTCTTAAACTCGTTCATGATAAGCCTACTTCATGGACTGAAGAAGATCTTTTCAACTTATGTCGTTCTATAAGGATGGCATCAAAGCCTATCATCATAGCAGCTAATAAAGCAGATTTATCAACATCAGCGAAAAACATAGAAAGATTAAAAGCTAAAAAACGTTTAGTTATACCTTGTGCAGCTGAAGCAGAGCTACTTTTAAGAAGAGCAGCTGAAAAAGGTTTAATCGAGTATATACCAGGAGATAGCTCATTCCGTATTATCAACCCTGATAAACTAACTTTAGAGCAAAAAAAGGCTTTTGATCTTGTTAATGATAAAGTCTTCAAAGTATATGGTAACACAGGAGTACAGCAGATAATTAATTCTGCTTATTTTGATTTGTTAAAGAGCATTGTAGTCTATCCTGTTGAAGATGAGAAGAGATTCTCAGATAAAGCGGGAAATGTATTACCAGATGCATACATTATGAGAGAAGGTTCTACTGCTAAAGACTTAGCATATAAAATTCATACAGAGCTAGGAGAAGGTTTCTTATATGCTATAGATGCAAAAAGAGGAAATCGTCTTAGTGCTGATTATAAACTAAAGGATAAAGATGTAATAAAGATTGTATCGAGTGCGAAAAGAGTTTAGGAAGCTTGAATGGTTTGTGTAGCTTGCTCCACTTTTATCTCAGGCTTTTCACCAGATATTAACTTCATTTTTCTAATTCCGATATGCCTTATTTGAGCTATCTTTTTTGCTTCACTTAGTATATCTGTTGCCATCTTTCCATAAACGACTTCTTGTGAGAATTGATCATAAGTCATATTTTTAGCCTTCTCACTTATAACTTTATCAGCTGCTTCTCTTATACCTCTTTTTCTTGAGGAGTTTATTCTGAATTGTGTGAAGGCTACAAAGTAAACCCTAACTTTAAAGCCATCTTTTGTTATGTAATCTTTTATCATGTTGACCATAGATGAACCACGTCTGATAAGACTTCTCAAATAATCTCTTGAATATTCTTGACTCTTTAAGATTGTAAGAGCTCTATCTCCTTCCACTTTTACTATTTGAAAGTATAATTTTATTGTGTACTGCTGAATATCCTGCTTCAATAAGTCGAAAAGTGTAGTCTCTAAAACCCTTCCTACAGCCTTATCAGGATCTGTAGTAGGAATAGAAGCTAAGACCATACCGCCAAAACTTTGAGGAGCTTCAACCATTAACCATTTCTTCTCACGCCACTTATCCTTAACTTTTCTAGTCTTAACCATAACTTTACCCCTTTTACTTTAGACTCTTAAAACTTCCTATTATAAATCTCTTCAATTTATTTTGTCTTTTCCAGCATTCTTGTAAAAGCCCATGTGACGGTATTTATGATTTCATTTAATCTATTCTTATCTCTATAATTCTCTATTGTAATCTTTTTTATCACATTATTCTCTTCTTCAATACTATAATTTATCATATCTTCACTTTTTATCTTACCTTGTGATAGGCTCTCTTGATCTTTATTCTTCATTCCTTCAAGTATTCTATTAACAAAAAATGATTTAAAAGGAGGTGTGGAAACTTCTAATCTAACATCATTTGCAGGAATTATTACTAACTTTGAGTTTGAAATGTATGCATTACCCAATAAATAACCATCTTTACTCCTTTTTAATTGACGAACTTCTTTAAACTCTTCCTCAGGAAGCTTTAACTTTTCAGCAACAATTGTAACAGATTCCTCTTTAGTAATAGGCTGAGGAGTAAGCTCTAATGCTACTTTAAAACTCGTAGTGCGTAGTATGCTATCGATTATCGCTAAAGCTTCTTTTAATTTCTCAATTTCTCCTTCTAGCTCAGCGATTCTTGTTTCTATCCATAATCTCAGATCTGCTGCCTTTTTTATTTCTTCTTCTGAAAAGCTCATAACAATTATGATTTATATTACATGATTTTAAACTTTAATCCAAAAAATTCAGGCATTTAGATTTCCTTTTACTTAAAGTCGATGGTTTTACTCAATATATGCATCTATGTAATCTTTAGAGTTTTAGGAGCTTATATGTTATTCTTCTTAAGAGAAAGAATAGTTAGCATAATTGTATAATTTGATTAGTTGTTAAAAATCTAACTTAACATTCATTGGCTTCTAGTTTACACTACAAATTCCTATTCGTTTTGATAAGCTTTAGAGTAGATAGTAGTAGCATCAATAATCAAACTTTGACGTCATTCAACAAATTTCTTAAAATTTAAAAACAATTATCATAAAAGTAAAGAATATAAAGGGAGTAAACTTCTACTCCGTAGGGAAAAAATATGGAAGGAATAAAAGCAAAAGAAGAATTAATTAAATTGTTGAATCAAGCCCTACAACTTGAACATGCTGCAAGGATACAATACTTAGCTCATGCAGAGCTCGTTGATGGATTAAATGCAGAACCAATTATCGAAAGGTTGAAAGAGATTGCTGGAGATGAGAAAAAACATGAAGACATCTTCAGAAAATTGATAGGTATGCTTGGAGGAGAACCAACTATGGGTATGGCAGAAACACATAGGGCAAAAACCATACAAGAGATTCTAGAAGTGAACCTTAAGGATGAGAAACATGCAGTTGATGTTTATACAGGCATTCTAAAGAGAATAAATGAACTGAAGGATAGTTTACCTTACGAACATTTAACATTAGAGCATGATGTAAGGCATGTTATTATGGATGAACAAGAACATATATCTGAATTGAAGATTCTTTTAGCCAGAACAGATTAAGTTATTAATTGTGGGAATATGAAGTATGAAGCAAAGAACTTTGATTATCTGCTAGGGACTAAAGGCTTTAGTGATCAACTCTTAAAAAACCATTTCACATTGTACCAAGGTTATGTTAACAACACGAATAAACTAGCTGAAGTATTAAGTGCACTTTTAAAAGAAGGAAAGACAGGTACACCAGAGTATGCTGAATTAAAGCGAAGATTTGGATGGGAATTCAATGGAATGAGGCTTCATGAATACTATTTTGGAAATATGATAAAAGATGGTAAAGAACTTGATAAGAATTCAAAACTATTCGAAAAGATTACAAAGGATTTTGGAACATATGAAAATTGGGAAAAAGATTTCAAAGGTACTGGTATGATACGTGGCATAGGTTGGGTAGCACTTTATTACGATAAAATAGCTGATCGATTTTTCAATGTGTGGATTAATGAGCATGATGTAGGTCATCTTTCTGGAACTATTCCAATATTAATCATGGATGTTTTTGAGCATGCATTTATGATTGATTACGGGTTAAAACGAGCAGATTACATTGAAGCGTTTTTTAAAGCAATTAACTGGGAAGTTGTTGTAAATAGATTTAATGAAGCTTCTAAAAAATAGGATTGAATGATAAAACGTAAGCACAGGAAGATATGTAAGGAGTGGATAGATTAATTTCTGTAAGCTTGGTACTACTTTTTGTTAAAACTACATAATTTTATGATAACCCTAGACTTTTTAAAAGTTAATTTTAATCCATTTATACGGTATGAGAAAAAAGAATAGGTACTATTGGATTCCTTCATTACCTATAAAGATAAGATCTTAAAAATCAAAATAATAAAAAAAGTTTTTAATTAGTTACTTAAATCTTAGAAATTGAAAGATTATGTTATCTTTAGCTATAGAAGCAATCTTTTACTTTATTGTTATTATTGCTTTTGGATTGATAGCTTTAAAAGTTAAGGCTGTAGATTTTGGAGGCTTTATTGCTTCTATCTTTATAGGATATGTGATCCTTCTTAGTGGAGGTTGGTACTGGTTTCTTATAATGCTCATCTTTTTTGTGATAACTACTTATTTTACCAAATTTAAGTACAGATACAAGGAAATGCTTGGTTTTGCTCAAGAAAAGAGAGGAGCTAGAAGTTGGCCTAATGTATTAGCGAATGGAGGCGCTGCTGCTATTTTTTCTATAATGGAACTCCGCTTTGGAGGAGGAATTTATGCAGTAGCATTTCTTGGTGCTGTAGCTTCAGCTACAGCGGATACTCTTGCTACAGAAATAGGTTTATTAAGTAAAAGAGAGCCTAGACTTATAACCAATTTAAAGAAGAGAGTTACACGAGGAACATCTGGTGGAGTTACTCTCATTGGGACCTTAGCTGCACTTCTTGCATCTTTTATCATAGGAATAACAGCAACGATCCTTAATATTATTACAGAAGCCTCACCCATGAAGATTTTACTCATAGTAACTTTAGGAGGAATAACAGGATCCATTATGGACAGTATTCTTGGAGCTACAATTCAAAGAAAAGGCTTATGTGAAATTTGTGGGAAAATAACTGAGAGCTTAAAGCATTGTGGAAAACTTACAAAAAAACTAAAAGGAATAAGTTTTATAGATAACAATATAGTAAACTTCTCTTCTACTCTCATTGGTGCACTTATAGCATTAGTCTTATTTATTCTAATTTAAGGATCATAAAAGCGTAATAACCCTAATAAATAATCAGAAAGATCTTTTATGATTATTCTCTTCTGTTCCCATGTATCTCTATCTCTTACAGTTACAGTATCATCATCTAAAGTCTGATAATCTATCGTTATAGAAAAAGGTACTCCTATCTCATCAGCTCTAGCGTATCTTCTTCCTATAGAGCCAGAATCATCATAAATTGCATCTATTCCTTTTCTCCTCAAATCTTCCCATACTGCTATAGATTTCTCTTGTAACTTTTCTCTTGAGACTAAAGGAAAGACTGCTGCTTGAATTGGTGCTAAATATGGAGGAATTTTAAGTATAGTTCTATCTTCCTTTTCAAAGTATGCATGCTCAAGAGTTGCGTAAACCAATCTCTCAATCCCAAAACTAGGTTCTACAACATGAGGAATAAAACGCCTAACTTTGACTTCTTCCTCAACATCAATAAATTCAATTGCTTCTTTCGGCAATTTTAAACCCTCGATTAATATTGCTCCATTAGCATCGATTTCTCTTTTTACATCCTCTGGATTCTTTTTCTTCAATTTCTCCATTATCTCATTAAATTTGTCTGGAAAAGTCTCTTTAATCTTTCTCACGTTAATATTCATCTTTAAATGCTTAACTTTAATTGGTTTTTCTAAAGGTACTGAGACTGACATATCGATTGAACTCTTTCTCACATGTGATGATAAATCGTAGTCAGTTCTATAAGCATGTCCTGCTACTTCAATCCATCCAAACTTATCTAACAATACTTCGTGATCATAAGTCTGAGCTGAATAATGAGCTCTTTCGCTTGGAAGCTTTGCACGAAACCTTTGTTTATCTTCAGATAATCCTAGCTTTGTTAAAAATTTCTTTGATAATACCATGAAGTATGCAAGCCATTCTTGCTTTATGATTCCTTTAATTAAAGCTTCTTTAACGCTAATTTTTAGAGGAGTTTCAATGCCTTTCTCAACTAAATCCTCAGGTATTATACTCAATTCTTCATCTTCTACTTGGCTTAAAAAGGGGCATTTCGGGTTTAAAGGATCGAAAAAGAGTTCAATCTCCATCATTGAGAACTCTCTTAGCCTTATTACACCTTGCCTCGGTGAAATCTCATTCCTAAAGGCTTTCCCTATTTGCGCAATACCAAGAGGCATTTTACATCTAGATACCTCGTAAATACGTTTAAACTCTGTAAACATTCCTTGAGCAGTTTCAGGGCGTAAGAAACCTTCATTTTCACTATATGGACCTATAGTTGTTCTAAACATAGTTAAAAAGTATCCAACATCCCACTTATTATTTCCACACTCTGGACAAATTACATCTCCTTTGTTAATCTCTTTTTCTAAGCATTCTATGCTAATCCCTTCTGAGATTTGACGGTTAAATTCCATTAATAAATGGTCTGCTCTAAACTTCTTATGGCATCTCAAACATTCTGTTATAGGGTCTTTAAAGTTATTCACATGACCTGATGCCTCAAACACAATGTATGGGGATATTAAAGGCGTATCAACTTCTGTAAAGCCATGCTTATGAATGAAATAATCTCTCCATAATCTTATTATCCTATCCTTAAGCTTTACACCAAGCTCTCCAAACGATACGAAACCACTTACTCCACCATAGATCTCTAAGGCTTGCCAGAAGAAACCTCTTCTCCTAGCTAACTCAACTAGCTTGTCTGCCTTGCTTTCTTTTCTTGATTCCAATGCAGACCTAACAAAAATCTTATCAAATAAGATTAAAGGATTACTATACTATTCACTTTATTCTAAAAGTAAAGTTATCTAAATTTAATCAAAATTATTTCATAACAGCATGAATTAAAACATGATCTTTATCAAAAGGTTCTAGCTCAACAACCTGTTCTATCTTAAAACCAGATTTCTCAAGCTTCTCTTCCTCCTCCTTAAAGACTTTAGAAGGCTTCTTAGTTACATCTATACTTCTTGATTTAACAGCTAAGAGAAGATGACCATTTTTCTTCAAAAAATGCTTACAATTAGCAATAGCTATCTCAGTTTGATCTGGTTGCGCTATGTCACAATATACCAAATCGACTTTCCCGAATATTGAATAATAATTCTCATGCTTTCTTGCATCCTCAATAATAGGTATCATATTCTTTCGATATTTTATACATCTCTCCATTAATTCTCTTGCCACTCTAGGAGAGATCTCAACACAGAATATTATTCCTTTTTCTCCTACTATGTCTGAGATATGGCTTGCAGTAGTTCCTGTAGAAGCTCCCAAGTAAAGAATTTTACTTCCCTCTCCAAATGGTAAGACTTTGAGTCCTTTTATTATAGCTGCAGAAAGCTTACTCCTGAAGGGATCCCAAAGCCTATATTCAATGCCTTTATCAACGATTAATCTCTCACCATAAACTTGAATTCCTGGAACAAGGTTAATAGTAGCTATTCTCTCTTCACCATCTACTTTTAGCAAATAGATGCCTTGTAGGTTACTTCTTTTTTCCAATTTTCTTCACTTTTTTTCCTTTCTTAATTCTTTTTTCCTCTTTAGGTGGCTCACTATACTTTACTTTAATTTCTTCTAACCTTCTTTGAAGTTTCTGCTCAACTTCTTTCTCCTCACTTCCTCTGAAGGCATCTATTCTTGATGCTATAGCTATCTTTGTTGCTATTGATCTTGCTATTTTACCTCTCTGCCATTTTGGGGCTGAATGAACCGCAGGGTGTTGAAAGATGATACCATGTTTCGGAGGTTTAGTACCAGTACGTAAAGCTCTAAAAAGAGCTTTTTCTGCTCCAAGGACTTGTATGGTGCTAGCAGGTAGCATAGCCATCTTTTCTAATCCTCCTGCTTTAGCTATTAATCTTGCTCCTATAGTTGCTCCTACTATGGATGTTATATTAGGTGCTATTATTTTCATGTTTCTCTCAATATAATTTGAGAGCTTATCTCTAAGTGAGTTTAATCTAATTACTTCTTCAGCTAGTGCTAAGATTCCTATCAAATCCTCTTCTCGAATTTCTCCTCCTTTGGATTTTTCAGCAGAGATACATATAGCCTCAGCCTTCTTTACAGAGAAACCAGACTTTAAAAGCTCTCCCTCTATTACATTCTTTCTTTCTCCAAATTTAATAACAAATTTAGAAAATGATAAAGAGTCATCGATGAGAGAACTAAGCTCAGGAAAATGTAATCCGTACCACTCTTTTACCCTTGCAGCAAAAATGTTTATAGTTTTATCAACTTCATCAA
>JAVZMU010000050.1:0-8284 GCA_038883135.1 Nitrososphaerales archaeon | reverse complement strand
TTCCTAAAGCGTTTTATAGCCTCTAGAGGTATATTGTATAGGTATGGTGTAGGCGCTTCAGCCCCTCTGATCCGGCGTTTTTCATCAACACCATTATCCACTAGAGCCTGTAGAGTCTGTCCAGGTTGATGTCCAGAAGACTCTACTCCACAGACAATTAAGTAACGAATGTTTGGATTCGCTACAATATTGCATATAATCTTCTCAATTCCTACGTTCTCAGTCTGAAGGTATCCTGCTAGAGCAGCACCAGATTCTATGCTTGTCTTCACCAATTCTTGAAGATATGATGGAATCTTATCATAGAAAGTATGAAGAAGAACACAGACCGCAACTGGAGAAAGATCGTTTCCTCTAAGGTAACTACCGTCTTCAGTAGGATATTCGGGAGGAGGCTTCACCTTCAAGATTTTTCTATCTGTTCCAGGCAAAGCCCTTCACACTTCATAATGAGCCAGATACCAATCCATAGGCTAGCCCAAATAATACACTAAAGAACCATGCTATAAGGGCGTAGTTCAAAACAACTTTCCACTTTACGACCCTTGAGGTTGCAATCATATTTGGGATATCATAAGGCTGACCCATGAGCCAAGACAGCAAAGCCGCATTAGACATTCCTAAATTCATTAACCCTCTACCCAATACTATCTCAACCAATGTTGGAGTGTATAGAGGTCCTCCAATTACTGATGCGAGAAGAACTCCACCTACGCCCGTTAAATATATGGCAACGATTTCTTCAGGAAGGAAGGCTTCAAGATAGCTTACAACTACAAGCCCAAAGAAGAAGAATGGAAGTATCTGCTTGCCCAAGAATCCGCCGAATTTTAGTGCACTTGTCAGTCTTTCGTCGAGAGGAGGTTTAACGTTTTCTAGGTTGGTAGTTGTAGTTCCAGAGTTTAGCCGATGCTCAGCCTCAATCCTCTTCCCCCAAGGTGTCTTAGATATGATGACTCCTGCGGCAACAGCAGTAACGAGGGAAGCAATGATGCGGATACCTGCAATCTCCCAAGAGAGAATTTCACCTGTAAGTAAAATAGTGAGTATATTGGCGGCTGGAGCCATTAGAAGAAAAGAGATAGCAGGACCTATACCTGCGCCAGTATAGAGAATTCCAGCGAACAAGGGGACCATAGTGCATGAGCAGACGGTAAAAAATGGAGCGAACCCTGTGGCTAAAGCGTACCCCTGAACCTTCCCACTACCCATATGTTTTGCAATAAAAGACTTCGGCATGAACTCATAGACCAAGCCTGCAGCAACAAAGGCAAAGAGAAGGCATATCCATCCATGGCTCAGATAGTCCCAGATGTAAGCAAGTGGAATCATCCACAGTGGAAGGCCTTGAAGATGTGCTGGCTGAATGGTAGGAGCTAGTGAGTAAGCCATGATACGTGAATAAATGAGTACTCCAATAACCAAGGCTATGAAGGTGAGCATCAAAGCGATTCTTAGCCGCCTTAATATTCCGATCTTCCTATTTTGAAGTTCTATTCCTTTATTTCCCATAGCTCCTCCATCCCTTATCCTGGTGTAGAATAGCTCTTGTAGACTCTTTTTTCTAGTAACTGACCAAAACCGAAAACTGCATATGTAGCTGGACAGACTAAATTTTTTGGAAGTAAAGTCAGCATCTCTCCTTTGCGGGCACGCATCAAAAGCTGACAGTATCTTGATTTTTTACTAAGAATATCAACATCAGAAGGTAGTTCCTCATTAGGATTGACGAACTTCACACCTACTGGCAAATAACTTAAACCAAGAATATTCTTTATTTTAGAGGACGATTCAGCGTAAACAGTCAATGTCTTATTCTGCTCCTGACAAATAGGCTCTAATTTTGTTTGAGATATGTTCAACATCTTCCTCCTTAAAATCGAGCGTGGGCAATTTCGCAACTCCAAGCTCGCTTACAACAATGTTCTGGTCGATGTGAAGATTCAATTTATCGAAGATTCTCTTTGCACATTGATTTGGCATCCGTTAATAACAATTATTTTCTTTGCCCGTCTCATTATGTCTAAATGTGGTTTACTCTCAGCTCCAACTGCGGTAATGCAGCGCATCCTTCCCAAGTCACCATTTGTTAACTCCACTGCAATTTGATGTGCGATTTGCCCTACGTTAGATGCACCGTCACATGAAAGAATGATGTTCAGGTTTTCAGCTTCCTTTGCACATATGGACAACAGTTTAGATTGACTCATCTTTTGATTACCTATTTAGACGTTCGCTCTAGAAACCACTTCTTCACTTCTTCATACTTAGGTACCTTTCCTTGTGATACAATCTCATTGTTAATGATGACAGCTGGAGTGAACATTACGCCATGCCTTGCAATTTCCTTAGGATCTTTAACCTCCTGCACTTCAGCAATAAGCCGAAGTTCAGATAAAGCGTTCATCACTAACCTCTTCGTCTCTTGGCACCGAGGGCATCCAGGTCCGAGGACCTTCACAGTTCCAAACATCTTTACGCTCATCTTATCACCACCATAAATTAGATAAATAAATTTAAATATGTTACTACCTGCTAAAATGTTATGCACCAAGAAGCTGCTAGCAAGCTCCCATTACTTCAAAGATTTCTCACGCTTTGGATATTCCTATCCATGGCTATTGGTGTGAGCTTAGGTGCTGTTTTTCCTAAGATTGCTACCATTCTTGATGCATTGCGTATTGAAGCCATTTCTCTTCCCATAGCAATAGGTTTGCTATGGATGATGTATCCTCCACTAGCAAAGGTCAGATATGAAGAACTATCGAAGGTTGCCAAAGCCTGGAAGATGTTCAGCGTCTCATTATTTTTGAACTGGGTTGTTGGTCCTTTCTTAATGTTCACTTTAGCATGGATTTTTCTTTCAGACCTTCCAGAATATAGAGTTGGAATAATCTTAGTTGGTTTGGCAAGATGTATAGCCATGGTTTTGGTCTGGAATCTTTTAGCTGGTGGGGATAACGACTACTGTGCCGTCTTAGTTGCATTAAACTCTGTATTCCAAATTGCACTATACTCTGTATATGCTTACTTTTTTATTACTGTGCTATCCTCTTGGGTCTCTCCTTCATCGGGAACAGTTGTAGTAAGTATCTCTATATGGGATGTTGCTAGAGCCGTCTTTGTATTCCTTGGTATTCCATTTGTTGCAGGAATAATAACAAGGTTTAGCCTAATTAAGAAGAAGGGAAAAGAATGGTATGAAGGAAAATTCATGCCTAGACTGGAACCCACGGCTCTTATAGGATTACTTTTTACAATAATAGTCATGTTCTCACTGAAGGGCGAATCTATTCTTACACTACCCTTGCATGTGCTACGGATAGCCATCCCACTCGTTTTATACTTCCTATTAATGTTCGGATTATCTTTCATCCTATCTTGGGCTTTGAAATTTGCATATCCTGAAACTGTAACTCTCTCTTTTACAGCAGCGAGTAATAACTTCGAGTTAGCAATTGCAACAGCAGTCGCGATATTTGGCATAGGTTCAGGTTATGCTTTTGCTACTGTTATAGGACCTTTATTCGAAGTTCCTGTGCTGATAAGCTTGGTCAATGTCTCATTATGGGCAAAGAGCCGTTTATTCACAAAAGATGGATTGTCTAAGAGAGCTATAAAAACGATGCTTGGAGGAAAATACAACGAATAGAATTTAGGAAAAAATTTATAATCGGAGAAATTTAATAATTCATTAAGCAAAATGAGTCTTATTAAACTTTACCTATCCATGGTAGGTACTCTAGCCTTCTTAATTGGCTTATCTACTCTATTCTTTGCAGTAATTCTTAGTTTAATAGGACCATTGAACATCGTATTGCTAGTATCATTTGTGGTAATTTTCAACCTTATACAGTGGCTTATCGCTCCTTACATGATCGATGCCATGTATAAAGTCAAAGAAATATCAAGGAAAGATAATCCAAAACTTTACAATATGGTCGAGAATTTAAGCAAAAAAGCCAAAATGAAGATGCCAAAGGTGATGATAGCTAGAATCCCTATCCCAAATGCCTTTGCTTATGGTTCTCCTATAGCTGGAAGAAGAGTAGCAGTAACTGAGACATTGTTAAAAACTCTTGATGATGAGGAAGTAGAAGCAGTCATAGGACATGAATTAGGCCATCTTAAGCATAGAGATGTTCAAATAATGATGTTCGCTTCAGTACTGCCAGCTATATTTTACTTTATAGCCTACTCTTTTATGATGTCTGCTTGGTTTGGCGGGTATGGAAGAGATAGAAGTAACGCTGGTCTAGCTATATTGATAGGACTTGCATGTATGGTCATATATTGGGTACTATCTCTTTTTGTATTAGGATTAAGTAGGCTAAGAGAGTACTATGCAGATAGCCATAGTGCTAAGATAGTTGAAGATGGGCCCCGCAAGCTATCTGAAGCTTTGGCCAAGATAGTCGATTATAGCGCTAATATGAAATATAGCTCGCACCAACAGGTAAGTGCATTTAATAGCTTTAGAACCTTATTCATCACTGATCCAGAAAGAGCTGATAAAGACTATCAAGAAATTGTGAAAGCATCTGGATATTCAAGGGATAGAGAACTGGTCGAAAGAATATTATCAAGAAGGATTACAACTACAGATAGAATTTTAGAATTATTCTCAACCCACCCCAACATAGTTAAGCGCTTAAAAGCTTTACAAAGGCTGAGTTAAAGTTTTTAAAAGGGTTTTTTAAGAGGGATTAAAATGCTACCATCTTCTAGTGTTAAGAAAGAAATCTTTAGTCTTTACAACAAAGATCCAAAAGGATGGTATATCTTAATCAAAAAAGATCAAAAAGGATATTATGATACTATAATCGCACACGGAAAAGATGTTTGGTTCATAAAAGAAGAACAAGTAAATCCTTATGAATTAATTGGTTTTGGTGTTAAAAGGGAGTTAGAAAATAACGAAGCACTCAAATTTATAAGACCTTATCAATTTGGCTTCAGACCTATTCCTAAAGAGATTAAAGATGAAGTCATAAAATCTTTTAACGATAATAAAAAGTTGAATAGAATAATAAGTGAAATTATGAGAGAGAAGCCAATGCCTATTGATAGGATAAAAAGCGAGTTTATTGTTCAAGGACCTTTGATTTATTCTACAAAGCCTATAGAACTCATATCAAATCAGAGTGGGATAGACGTAAAGCTTAGAATGGAATTAGATAAGCTTATTTATAAAAAGTATCCTCATTTACTCACTACTTATCTTTAAATCTTATGTACTTTGACATAATTAATGCGTCTTCACCATCTATATAATAATTAGGGATAAAACCTGTTTCTTTAAATCCAAATTTTTTGTAAAAGTTTATCGCCTCAAAATTGCTTACTCTTACTTGAAGTTCTACATGATCAACTTTTTTCGAGAGGTAATTTAAGCTTTCTTCCATTAGCTTGCTACCAATACCCTTTCTTCTATATTCAGGAAGGACTGCTATCGATACTAATGTTCCTTTATTTTCTCTTACAGATGATATTACATAGCCTAAGATTTGATTATTTTCTTCAGCAACATAAAAACCATCCTTATCGTTTATCAAAAAGTAGAGAAAAGTGGAGTAATCATAAGGATACTTAAAGCATAATTTCTCTATTTGCAATACTTTATTCAGGTCCTTTTTCTTACATCTTCTTATCAACAAATCAATATTAATATAGGAAGAAAGATTTTAATAAGAAAATCTATCATCTTAAAAACTGTGCCGAGGTAGCTCAGCGTGGGAGAGCATCCGACTCATTTACGCTATGAGGGTGAGGCTGAAGACCGGACTGTCGCAGGTTCAAGTCCTGCCCTCGGCATCAATTTTGATGTCCAAGCCATTATCATGTAGGGATTTTCAATGGTGCTACTTCTTTGGCATCTTCTTGCTCTATTTGTTTTATTAATTCCTTTTTCTTAGAAGTAAGAAAGAATAAGCACTTCTCTTCATCAACAACGCTTGCCCTAAATTTGTCAAGAACATAATAATAGACACTTGCTTCTAATTCTTTTAAGTAAGCCTCAAACTGTCTTTTCTTCTAAATAATTATTTATAATTATAAAATGAACTTATAAGAAAACAAAACATGTTGGTTAAGATGTCTTTAGTCAAACAGAATAAACGATATGAAGAATATTATCTTGACAATCCCTGATAAATATTCCAAAAAGTTAAAATACTTGCTTCCATAAGGCTCTTGCAACAAAGTTGGGGTAATGAAATAATGAGTAAAAAAGAAGATAATTCTTCTCAGCAAAGTACTTTCGAGTATGATTGTGATTGTGGTAAACACTTCGTAAAAGTTGGCGAGGCTGTAGCTCACATTAATAAGTTTAAGGATCATCATTTAAGAAGAGTAACTGTTTAAACTCTAAAAAGTTCTAGTTAGTAGCATTAAGCTTAGAGGTTATTATGAAGGCCGCCGCCGGGATTTTCTTAATTTTAAATCGAACCCGGGCTAGAGGCTTTTTGCTTTGATCCACAGGCCCCTGTGTCTACCACTACACCACGGCGGCCACGGGTATATTAACAAAAATGGCTTCGTAAAAAGTTTCTGAAAAAATTAATACATGTTCATTCTATTTTATTTTGGTCTTAAAGGTGCACAACGTTGCACGACGGGCGAACTGACCTTTTTGGGATGAAGATCCAAGTGTTGTGCGCCAAGAAATCCATACCTAACAAGGCTTAAATCAAATGTTTTTTTTAAATGAAATTTGGGCCGGTAGTCTAGTCTGGTAGTGATGCCCGCTTCGCAACTTAGCAAAAGAGCGGGAGATCGCGGGTTCGAATCCCGCCCGGTCCACTTAATTTTTTAAGTGAATCTTGGAACATTCTTCCCATTCTAATTGATAAGGTTTAATAATCTTGCGGCTAAGTCTTATTTTGACGGCTACTGTTTACCTTAGGAATCTTGAGTTTTATTACGAGCTTAATAATACTAATCCTAAAGGTTTGCTTAAAGTTGCGAAGACCAAGCTTTCAGGGATAATTTTACTGATTTTGTACGAAGATAGAGGGGGAGGGTAAGGTAAGTTCCTACATTGCTAAGTTCAAGAAGACCCTGCACTCTGGTTTGGATTTGAAGCTTAAGGTTAATGTTAGAGAGGAGCATGAAATGCTAACTATAGCCAAAAAGAAAGTTCTAAGCAAAGAAGAGCTTGATAGAATCGTTAGAATAGCAACTCCAAGGGCTAGAGTTTCAATAACCCTTATGGCCTTTAATGGGTTGAGACCATAAAACCTAAGCAACTATAACGGGAACAGATGGTATAAGGCTTGGAGATCTCATAGAAGCCGAATTGAATAAAGAAGGAATAACATTCACCAAAGTTCCAACCATGTTAGTATTCAGAAGAGGATTAAGCAAGGCGAGGAACTTTCCGCTTATGGACTTTGACCCTAAAGGAGTTAAAAAGAACAAGTTTCTGAGAATAACCCTTGTAACAAGAGATGTTAAGAGGCTATTTTTAGGACTGGCTTTAATTGGAGACCTTATGTGCTTAGGGCTTACTGCGACACAAACATGATAATAGCCGAGTCTAAGGGTAGAGTAAGCTACTACATTTCAAGAAGTTAATAAATATTCTATTCTGTTAACGATGATTAAAAGAAGTTATCCAAGATTTCTATGACATTTTAAGCATTTTAGATAGTAGGCTGTTTTAGGCATAGGGGTTGGGTCTGGATGTGGTGGGACATAGCCTTTGAAACGTCTTATAAAGAGAAGTTTTAGTCGAGAAACATAAAAACTTAGAATGTAATGTAGGCATACAAATTTCATTTTCTGCTCACTTTTTTTGACATTTTAATCTTAGCTTGATTCTGGGTAGAAAGTATGATAGCATGAAAGCTATTAAAATCATGGCAACAATGAATAACATCGCTATTTCTAAAATGGGGCTTCCAGTGATAACGTATCCATAAAAAATGATTCCAATAGACATAGCGCCGAAAATCACTTCTAAGAACTTTTTCACTCCAAGTTCACTTTTAACATAATACGTGAAAAAGAGTGAAGCGCTTGCAAATGCCGAGGCTAAACCAAAAACCATTGTAACGATATTTCCGGAAAGAAAACCGGTTAAGAACATCAGAAAGCCCAGCATTACCCAAATAACATGGCCAACTTGAACCCATCGTTCTACATTCTTTTTATAGAGTTTATAGGCCAAATATGAAAAAGCAGCAACAGAGGCGAAGAACAAAGCGAGGAAAACTATGACCATGTCCATATAGAAATAACCTATTCAATACTCCTCTTTAATCAGCATGCGATGATTTTGTAT
>JAVZMU010000049.1:0-8342 GCA_038883135.1 Nitrososphaerales archaeon | reverse complement strand
AAGATTATTGGGGTTTTATCCTTTCCTGTATATGGTGAATCGTTTTTCGACAGTATGAAGAACCTAGTGTAATTGTTCTTATCATCTTCTATGCCTTTTGCTAATATGCTCATTTTATATATTTTAGCAGCTCTCTCACTTGCTATAGCACAAGAGTCCATTAATTTCTTCTCTTTTATCATCTTCACACTACCAGCTGTATCATAAGTTGGTATTACATCACAATTTAAACTATTTAAGAAATTTCTGCATTGAGCAAGAGCTTGAGGATGTGAGTATACTGTTTTAATAGAATCTAAACTCATCTTCTTATTTGCTATAAGGCAGTGAGTAACCTTGAGGATTACCTCTCCACTTACTTTCAGCTCAGAGCTTAAAAGCAAATCGTAAGTCTGATTCACACTACCTTCGAGAGAATTTTCTGCTGGAACTATTCCAGTATCTACATGTCCTTCTTCTACTGCTTTAAAGACTTCAGGAAGGAATCTATATGGTTTTGTCTTAATAGATGGACCGAAAAATAAAATAGCTGCCTCTTCACTATACGCTCCTTTTTCCCCTTGAAAAGCTACTGTTTTTACATTTTTATCCAAATTATAATTCACTTGAAATTGTTTAATATCCTAAATTGATTATTTATGAATGTTATGTTGATTGAAAAATCATACATCTTTAAAACAAGGAAGGTAGTTGCTATATTAATTATTTACATATAAACAATTAAAGTAGGCTGAGAAGTTGTGTATGGCTAAAAAGCTAAGAAGAAGTAGCATAAAATAGAATTTAAAGATTAGGTGAAAAGAGATACTTATGGTTACGGAAATATACACATTGGGCCATTCTATTAGAAGTTTAGAAGAATTGATTATGCTTTTGAAAAAGTATGGAATAGAAACTTTAATAGATGTAAGGCGTTTTCCAGTTTCAAAAAAGTATCCTCATTTTAACAAAGACTTTCTTATAGATAAGCTTTCTAAATTATCTATTAATTACATTTGGTTGGAGAAGTTAGGAGGTTTCAGAAAAGGAAGATACAAAAATTATCTAAAGAGTGAAGATTTCAAGAAAGGTATAGCTGAGGTTTTAGATATTGCTAAGAAAAGAAGAGTTGCCATTATATGTGCTGAAGCTTTTTGGTTTAAATGCCATAGAAGGTATATTTCAAATGAATTGGTCAATTTAGGCTGTAAAGTCATTCATATCATAGATGGTGAAAGAGTTTATGAACATAAGATAAATCGATTAGTAAGAATTTTTAAGAACATTTTATTTAATATTGGGTTAGGGTAGAACGAAGGTATCAAAGAATCACATTCTTATAAAACTATCGTTTCCTTTTTACAGATATTCAATTCATCTTCAAAAAATCTAACATAATGAGATTTATTACAATGATGAAGTTATTGAGATGGCTACAATAAATCTGAACATATTAGCGAATTTTTATAAAATAGATGTAAAGGTGTTCAAGTCGATCATTTTTTGATTTCAGAATTAAGAATATGTTTTTTTATCTTTATCATTAGTCTTCGATTTTAAAAATAAATTCAGATGTGATCTAAGTTAATAAGCTTACATGGGAATACTATGCTTAAAACAAAACATTAAATCTTTATTTATTGTTAAATCTTTTTGATTATTATGCCAGAAGCAATACTGGTAATAGATATGGCGAAAGACTTTGTATATGGAAAACTAAAGTGTGATAGAGCCCAAAGAATTATACCGAATATGAAAGAACTCTTAAAAACTGCTAGAGAAAAATCGAAACCAGTGATCTATGTAACAGATACACACCTTCCAGTAGATAGAGAAATGGCACTTTGGGGAGAGCATTCTATGAAAGGAGAAGAAGGTTCTCAAATAATAGATGAGTTAAAGCCTGACAAGAAAGATTATTTAATTGAAAAAAGAACTTACAGCGCTTTTTATGAAACAGGTCTGGATCCATTACTTAGAGATTTAAAAGTTGATACAGTTATAATAACAGGTTTACATACTAATATATGTGATAGGCATACAGCTGCAGATGCTTTCTTTAGAGGATATAAAATAATAGTTCCAGAAGATTGTGTCGATGCCTTTACAGAGAAAGATCATTTAGAAGGATTAGATTACATTAAGAGAATATACGGTGCCGAGATTACTAATAGTAAGGAATTGATTAAAAAATGGGAAAGTGAATAAATAAAACAACTCATGTTCAAGGTAAATCAAAATTTAAATTAAATTCATTAACATATTTTTTAGCTATATCGTAAAAAGCATCTCTAATCATCTTTACTTCTTCCCAACTTAATCCATACAAAGAAATCTTTATATGCTTACTTAATCCACGATGTAGCCCCACTATACCTCTCTTCATCGTTTCTTCAGCAAGGAAGAATCCTTTCCTTTTATGATACTTTGATATTTCCCAAAATATTGGTGTCTCAAAATGCATTAAATGATGGTTATGAGGTTTTTCTCCTACTAGTCTTATACCATCTATCTTCTCCATTTCTGATATAAACCATCTTGCCTTCTTTAATTCTTCCTCCCATTTCCCTATTCTCTCTACAACGTAAGGAAAAGAGTACATAGCTGAAATTAATGGTAATCCTCCAACACTACAACCGAATATATTTACAATTTTTTTACTAAATGTCCTTCCAGTCCATTCAAGCTTTATCGTTGATTTTTTAAAGGCTTTATTAGACCAATCTTGATTTGTAATTAAAAAGCCCAAAGGACCTATTGAAGCCATAGACTTATGAGCAGAAACTGTAAGAAAATCTGCTTGCAACTCTTTCATGCTAATGGGAAATATGCCTGCTGTATAAGCAGCATTAATCATATATGGTATGCTAAACTCTTTTGCTATCTTGCCTACCTCCTTAACTGGATTTAAATTTCCATAGTATGGCTCAACGTGAGTTACCGCTATTAATGCAGGCAATTTTCCAGTCTCTTTTTTTATACTCTCGATCTTATTTACAAAATCCTCTGCTCTAACTTTGTATTCTGGATAACCAGAATGCTGTACTTCTACAAGCTTAAGATTATTCATCTCTGCTGCAATAGCAGTTGTATAATGGCATAATGGATCTGTTAGAACTATTTTTGTAAAATCTTCTGAAATGTTATCTGCTATAGTCTTCATAACAGAAAATTGAGCAGCTCTTGACCCAAAAGTATGCTCAGCCATATCGCCATTAAAGAACTCTGCTATAGTTGAGAGAAAATCATCTATTGGAGGTTTTGATACTAAGTCCGATCTTCCTTCAATACAATCATAGCAAACAGCATAACCAACTTTCATCCATCCCTCATCAATTAATATCTTTTGTATACTATCAGGGATTATTCCACCCCTCATGATAGGGTGAATTATCACATAATGCTTATATGGGTTGTTTATCGATCTAAACTTAGCTATTTTCTCATCGAATTTATAACTCACTTTCTCATACCTCTTCCAATCTTGCTCTTCATTCGGTAATCTTCTAACCTTTAATCTTTTCTCTTTGAAATTCATTATCGAAATGTGGCTTTACCATGATCTAAACATAAATATTTTAAATATAATGGATCTGAGAGGTGAGATTCTGGCAAAAGACCCTATATGTGATATGACTGTAGATGAAAAACGGCAAAATTCAAATCAAACTATAAAGGCAAGACCTATTATTTCTGCTCTAATGCTTATAAATCGACCTTCAATAAGAATCCTGAAAAGTATGCCGAATGACTTTTATTAATTAATTATTCTAAAGTACCATGATTTGAAGATCATAGTCTGCGGTGCCATAGTCAATAAAGGAATATCGAAGATAAGAAAGGTTCAATCCCTTCTTAAAGAGAAAGGTTTCCATGTTATAGATCAAATCTCTGATGGAGATTATAGCAAGATCAAGGACTTTAGAGATAAGAAGAACCTTGCTGAAGAGATAGTAAAGCATGATCTAGATTTCATTAAAAAGAGCGATATAGTTGTTGCTCTAATAGATAAACCTAGTTTTGGAGTTGCTATGGAGATTTACTTTGCAAAGGCTATAAGTAAAAAGGTGATAATTATGAGCAAGAAAAGCGTGCCTTCGCCATGGCCTATCGCTTTTTCAGATAAAATAGTTCGTGATGAAGAACAATTAATGCTAGCTTTAAGAGAGTTGCAAAGTTAAATCATAGAGTGACTTCCAGATTAGCCTGCTGATACTTCAGCTTAAATATCTCCTAATTGATGTCATTTTTACATTTCTTCTCAGATGGCGAAGTGGTTGCTTTTTTGGATCAGTACACTAAAACAATCTTGTGACTCTAAATATCTTTGGAAATTCATTATTTGACTTAGTAGTTAGGAATCGTTATAAACTTAGAGAGTTTATCATTGCTATTGTGGTTGTTTTGACCTGCTATTTCAGACATCTTAAACAAGTTTTCAAGAAGGCTGGAATTAATGTCACGAGTGAAAACAAAAAAGAAGTCATAAAATCATTCACAGTATTGTTGATGTAAGCATAAGAATTGCCCTACTGCTTAGAGAGAAGTTAAAAAGAAGATATTAAAAATGAGGAAGTCTTCGCTTCTAAACTAAAAGAAGAATGGAGCAAAAGAATACGTAGTAGTTGATTATCAAAAATCATTGGCAAAATTATAGCATATGCTAACTTGGATTTGTTGATAGCCCGGGCCAGATTCGAACTGGCGTCAGCGGGTAACTTCGAATATCTCCAAAGCCCGCTACTCAAGGGTTTTATCCTTGCTTGACCACTACACCACCGGGCTATAATAAATTATTATCAAATGCATCTTTTAAATTTTGGTATCGATCAGCTCTCTCACATTCCTTTTTATAAAATCTTTTAACATATTACCGAGCTTTCTGACCTAAGCTTGATGTGCTTGCTACTCTTGTAGACCGTAGGAAATATGAGAACTGGATAAATAAGGTGATGAGAGGAGATGTATTATTCTATAAGACTAGAGTCAAAGAAGATATAGCTTTTTTATACATAGAATTATTTTCTAGCAAAAAATTGACATGGGTATGAATTCGCGTCTAGAGAGTTTGTACTTGATCTGGGATTAATTAACCAAACTTAATTATAGTGGTCAAAAGGTTGAGGAGAAGGACGATGGGTATGAAAAACCTTATTATGAGCATGAATAGTCTTTGCATCTTTTTACCGCCTCCAATCTTCTCGAATATAATCTTTGAGTCAAGGAACCATCCTGCAATTATGCTCAAAATCAGTCCCGCTATGGTAATGCCTATTGTGCCAAAGGCATAATCCTTGAGGTCGAGAAAAGGAGTTCCGAATAACTCCAATTTAAGGGCGGTATAACTTAAAGCCGAAGGCAGCCCAATTAGAATTATGATTATTGAAGCTATTAAAGTAGCTTTTTTTCTATCAAAACCATAAGTATCAATAAGAGTAGCAACGGGTACTTCCAGCATGGAGACTGCAGAAGTCAGGGCAGCAAAGAAAAGGAGCAAAAAGAAAACAGCACCTAGAAGAATTCCAAAATTCATTTTATGAAAAATCGGAGGTAGAGTCACAAAAGTAAGCTGTACTCCTGCTGCTGGGTCAAGCCCAAAGGAGAAGACTATAGGGAATATAACTAATCCTGCCATCATTGCTACTAATAAATCAGAAACCGTAACTATTGTAGCGCTCTTTACGATTTTCTCATCCTGCATATAGCTACCATACGTGAGCAAGATGCCTGTGCCCACACTCAGCGAAAAGAACGCTTGCCCTAAAGCCGCAGTCCAAACAAAAGGATCGGATAGTTTTGAGAAATCTGGGGCTAGATAGAACTCTATCCCCTCTATAGCTCCAGGCAGTGAAAGAGAGGAAGCGAGTAGCAGAAATAGCATTCCGAACAAAAGCGGTATGAGCAACTTCGAAAGTTTTTCTATACCTTGCTTAACACCTGCTCTAACCACGAAGAAGGTTATTCCGCCTGAGATTAGAAAGAATATCAGTGGATAATAAGAATCAGCGAAAAGAGAGAATGGGATAGACTTTCCAAGAATAAAAAAGAGGGAATAAGCAAGAACCCATCCTGTAATTACAAGATAATAGCTTAATATCATACCCATTATAAAGACAAGGGAGAAGCCAACCAATCTGAATCTTTTCCTGATAGCACTAAAAGTTGGCACCATCGAAGTCCTAAAATGTTGTCCCATGGTGAACTCAAGCATCATCAGAGGTAGTCCGAACATGAAAACTGCGATTAGATAAGGAAAGAGGAAGGCTCCACCTCCATTAGAGCCTACAATGTAGGGAAACCGCCAGATGTTGCCTATGCCAACAGCAGAGCCTATGCTCGCAAGGATGAAGCCTATGCTAGATGACCATTTTTCTCTTGACATGACCCCATTAAAGTTTAGAAGCGATTATAAATCTGTTCTTATATTCCCTTTATCATCATTGACAATCTAATGTTAATGGAAATTCTTTTAGATTTGTGATTAAATTAAAATCTGGATTGTCTAAGAGCTTTGCTCCTGTTACAATATTTGGCTTAAGTACTGAAGGATATAAGATAGCATCTTTTCTATCATCTTACAATTTACAAACTACTATAGTAGATGAAAATCTTAATGTTGGCATGCAGTTAAAGAGAGACATTCTCGAAAGATTCGATTCTATTGCTGCACTTTTAGAAGATGAAGCTTTATTAAGTCTTGAGCCTATAGAGGATGCTATAAGCAAGGCAAAATGTGTATTCTTTACTCCTAAGATAAGAATTAAAGAAATAGAAGCTAAATCCGTTATAGGCTCAAGATTAAAGAGTATAGTGAAGAATCTTTCAAAGGGTACTGTCTTTGTTAATACACTACCAACAAGTTATGGTGGTAATCAAGAAATTGTTTCTTTAATAGAAAAGTTAACTGGATTAGAAGCTGGTGTAAGCTTTAATTATATATA
Organism: Nitrososphaerales archaeon; assembly: GCA_038883135.1. GTDB lineage: Archaea > Thermoproteota > Nitrososphaeria > Nitrososphaerales > JACAEJ01 > JAVZMU01. The sequence goes on along the minus strand of JAVZMU010000049.1, from coordinate 1,422 downwards.
CGCTCCATTAAACCCTAGAACTAATCAACCATCTGTTTTAGGATCAATTAAAGTTAATTTGGATGAGACTTTAATCGAATTTTTAAAATCTGCTTTAACAGATTCACTAAAGATTTTACCTCTCCACATAGCTGAGTTACTTTATTCAAAGCAAATAATAAAAAAGTACAATTTGATGGTTACAGAGTTGGAGTTATTTGAAATTTTAAATAAAGAAGGCAAAGTAGCTTTGAAGAACTTTACAGATGCTCATGAAATTTATTTAGAAAATTTAGTTGAAAACTTATTCGATATAAAAGTTATTTCAGATGCTTTAAAGACAGGAGAACCTATGAAGTATATGGTATCTGGTATATTAAAAAGCCTTGATGGTTTCCTCAAATACATAATAAACGGAGTTCGTTCTGTGATAAAAGATGAAGGTCTTAAAGCAAGCAGAACGAGAATCTCAGTGGTCTGGTCTATAGATCCTTTTGAGATTAGAGGGGATAAGATGTCAACTCTTTCTAGCCTTATTGAGAGACTTCATGATTGTGTTGGAGAAATCACTACGTTCAACATTATGCCTTATCTCAGGACTCTTCATGTGGAATCCGAAATAAAAAGAGGATTACCTCTCCAAATGGATAAGAATAACATAATTTTGGCTTGCTCAAAGAATGATTTTGAATTAGTTTTCAAGAAAATCAAAGTTGAAAGACCGGAGATAAGACCTATCATTGTAAAAGCCAATCTTCCAGTAGAGGTTGTAAGGTAAATCTTTAACGGTAAAATGAGTAAGTTAAGCTAAGCTAAACTATACTAACAAAGATAGCATCCAGATAACGGTCATCATTTTAATAAGAAAAATAAAGTTAAGGTTTCACTATATATTGTCTCTTAACCAAATCTTGATATCATCTAATCGTTCATCATAAATTTTTATACTCTACTAGGTAAGTTTAATAATTAATTATGAATAAAGTGGATTCAATTGTCATCTTTAGAACAAGTTGCTCGATCTTTAATTAGAATTGAGTTAGAAGATTGGGCAGTACTTCATGCTTTAGAAAGATTGATTCCATCTTATGAATCCATTCCAATTGATCAAATAGTTAAGATGAGTAATCTTAGTAAAGAAGAAGTTGAGTTTAGAATGAACAAACTTAATGAGATGGGTTTTGTTATTCGTGATGCAAGAGGGTATTCTTTAATCTCGTCTGGATTAGATGCTATCGCTCTTAACGCTCTTGTTAAAAGAGATCTGATAAGTGCTATAGGGAAGCCAATAGGAATGGGTAAAGAGTCAGATGTTATAGAGGCTATAAACAATTTTGGAGAAAAATATGCAATAAAGTTCTACAGAATAGGAAGAATAAGCTTTAGAGCTGTAAGAAAGAAACGTAGATACACTACAACTCTTAGTGGACATCGTTGGCTAAT
>JAVZMU010000048.1:4268-8456 GCA_038883135.1 Nitrososphaerales archaeon | reverse complement strand
TATCTTTAATTTTTTTACCATCTACTATCCTTTCTAACGTTGCTTCACTTGCTTTAGTAGTTATAAACACTACATGGTCTGGGTGATGATGTTTTATTGACTTATATAACGCACTTTCAATACCACTACCAATCCCAACACTCATAATTAGAACCTTTTTCATCTCTTACAAATAATCTAGTGGTGCATAAGAAGTTTTTTATGTGCAATATTTAGCAACTTCACAATAGCTGCATCTTCCACTATTCGATCTAACCGGAATCCTCTCGCTAAGGATCAGCTTTCTTATCTTTTCTAAATCTTTCACAAGATACTTTTTGTCCTCATGACTTATAGGTAAAGTTATCTGCTTGTTTCGGTCTGGAAAATATAAAATGCCTTCATCAACAACTCGATTAAACTTTTTTTCTAACAGGATTGCATAAGCAGTAAGTTGCTTTTTCCTACCTCTAAAAGCGTCCATATATTCTGAATGCTTGATCTCAACTGGTAAGATTTTATTGTTTTTTAATTCTATGACTAAATCTATTTGTCCAATTAATCCTAAATCTTTATCTTTTAATGACAATTTATAATAAACTGCTTTGATATCATCTTGACTATAGTTAAAAATTGTCTTCCTCTCTTTAATTCTCTTGATTTTTTTAAATGCTCCTCTTTCCCTTCTATCATCTTTCTCTTCTTTAGAATTGGTGTGCCTAATGTGCGTAAAAAGTAAATCTTTCTTGGACAATAGTAATATTGGACAATATCCCATACATCTATGATAATTTTACCATCGTAACCAGAAGCCTTCATAGCTTGGTATTTCCCCTCTTAAGAATTTACCAATTTTTCTAGCTTGATTGAGTATTAAATCACACCATCTTATCTTCTCTTCACCAATTGCAATGCAATCTTCAAACCTTTCCAAGATTTCTTTCAATAAAGTCCTTCTCGCCCTATCTTCTAAGAAGCAAAGATTATCCTTCGTTGAAAAATCTTCTGGCTTTACCTCCTTTCTTGATACGAGCTTTATTATGCTCTTATCGATGATTTGCTGTCTAAACTCTTCCATCAGATCAAGAACTAAGCTCGGCTTACCTGGTTTATCTACATGTAAAAATCCTCCATAAGGATCTAGACCTGCAAAGTGAATAGCTCTCCAAACCTCTCCTTCTAAAATTCCATAGCCATAGTTCAGCATGGCATTTATTGGATCTGAAGCATACCTTCCTGACCTTTCCTTAAATCCGAATTCTTCAGGTATTATGAGCATAATAGCAGACCAATAATTCATTGATGCTATGCCTTCAACACTCATTATAGAGCTCCTTACAGAGTCTATGTTCTCAGCATCTATCTGCTCTATTTCCTGAATCTTTAAGCTAATCTCCTTTCTTTTCTCATAAATCTTATCTGATGAATTAGCATCAGAATCCTTTCTCCTTTTTGCTAGAGTACCTAAAGTTGAATATTGGTTCTTTAGCTTCGCTAATACGAACTCTTTAGATAGGATTAATCCTCTTCTATCCTTATAAGCATAGTATTGCTCTCTTCTTGTCAATACAGTCCTTAGCTCAGGAGGCGATAGACGAGTAGTCAATTCGCCTTGCCGATCGATTAAGATTACATCCACTCCGTTTTTAGCGAGTAAGTTTAAAGCATCAAAAGTAATGGCTCCGTGACCAGTTATCAAGACTTGCCTTAACTCTTCAGGCAAAGCTTGAGCAACTATCTTCCCTTCTTCCTTCACAACAATTCTATCGCCTTTTCTCCCTATGTATTTTCCATAACCATCGATCACTAACCTTTCCAATTCATTCTCCTCTGCAACTTTTGTAGTATATGCAATCTTCATTACAAGTATTCGGTATACCTGGATCCTTCTTTAAAGCAACGATCTCTAGCTTATTATCTCTCTCTTCAACCCACCAGCTCCTTAACTCATTATTGGCGAAGAAGACGTCCTTCTTTATGACGAGTTTTTCATTAATGAAGCTCAAGTATAGTACACAACATATATCAACAGGAACTTCATGGACGCTCTCAAAGACTATTGCATATCCGACTGGAAATAATCTATGCCAATCTTCTTGCTTATCATCAACTTTTAAATCGAACATTATGCATCTTAGATAATCGTAGCAATCTAAGCTCAATAGACCACTTAACCCTAAAAGTTCGCCAGAGATTTTATGCTCAATAAGAAAGGGCATCGATGACTTCATCAAATCATGATCTGAAGCATAAGGCTGGGTTGCTGATAAGTTAGCATGTTGGGCCTTACAATTCTTTTCTATAAAGTCCCATGCTTGCTTTGCCCTTCTTTTCAAAAGTTCCCTGTCTCCAACCAACCCTTCCCATCTTATTTTATTCCACCACTCATCAAAGCTGATACTTTCTCCTTCCATAAAGGCTTGAAGAGCATCGCTAACTACTCCATGAAGAATCTTACCAAGGGTAACTTTGAAGTTTAGGATTGGTTTTACCTTCCTCACTTGAGAGAGGTAAACATCTCTATTACTGGGACAATATTTCGAGCAAACAGAATACATGGGTATTTTAACATCATAATAGGGTTTAAGAGGAGCTTGATGCCAGTTCCACCCCCTCAATTCAGGACTAACTCCTACTTGTCTAGCTAAAGGTAGGAGCCTGTGAAGAAGCATCTTCTGCTCTAATTCAGTGAGGAAATACAATTCTTATCACTAAACTATTCTAACTTGAGATTTGTCTATTAGAGTTACTTCTTTATTGGATATGATTTGGCATAAATTGGCACATTCCTTACATAATCTGATCACATAAACGCTATCTCTATCGCCTGTAACGAATCTCTTAACTTCTTTGGCTAATATGAGCCTGTCATGAGTGTTTAAAATGCCCTTAAAGCCACTGTACTGGATTCTTTCTAAACCATAATTCATCAAAAGCTCAGCGACTTTGTATCTATCTTTATCATCTGAGATATCATAGATTACTAGAGTTATCATAGACTTTCAAAATATGTGCTATTTTTAATATTAAAGATTTCATGTTTCTGTATTCTCTTCTTTTAAAGAGTCATTGAATCATTAGAGTACAAGGGAAGTCGCCATGGTTTTCACACGTTTCTGTATTCTCTTCTTTTAAAGAGTCATTGAATCCAAGAGAAGGTGAGTGGATATACAAGGCTAGGGAAGTTTCTGTATTCTCTTCTTTTAAAGAGTCATTGAATCAAGAGGAAAAAATACATTGCACAGTAATAAGCATGTTGTTTCTGTATTCTCTTCTTTTAAAGAGTCATTGAATCCGTGTCTTTTTGAGCTTTGATTGACTAAATAAACATTATTTTTCCTTATTTTGGAATTGATTTGTGAACATCGAAAAATCGACAAGGGGTATATAAGCTCGTTCACAATTTATTTCATTAATGCATTTATTAAAAGTAATGGAAATTTACTGTGCGGGATGAGTAGCCCCGCTTGCTTACTCTGTTATCACCTCTTTTACTTAAGACATTATCTTCAACAAACACTCTCTACTAATATCTGCCCCAAGCCAAAGGATTTGAAACCCCCTATAGCAAGATACTCTAGGGATGCTAGGGATTGAGATAGTTGGGGACTCTTACCTTTAGATATGTATCTGAACATGCTTCCTGATGCTATTGAAGGAATAATGGCTCTTCTCTTATTCTCCTTTAAGCTCCACCCACTAAATTTCGTTGCTTCAACTCTTTGTTGCATCGGTTGTAGCTCTGGAAGAGACGGTGCACCTTCATGGAATATCCAAGTGTACGCTCTTCTTGCTGACGCTAAAAGAGTCTCAGGAGGAAGACTCATCTTATCCAAGACAGCATTAGACAAGAATCTTATTGAAAAGTCTTCTACATCTATTTGCTCTGCTCTTTTATAGATATCTTTGGTGCTTATCTTTTTAACCTCCTCAACTTTGACTGAAACCTTCCCTAATCCCCTACTCTTTCCCCCTCCTAGCCCTTCATCAGGCAATATTTTCTCTAAAACCTCAGTAAGTGTCTTGACATGAGGCTCAGCATCTCTATGAAGGACTATTTGTAGGGTAAAGCAGGTATCTGGCGAAATTGCATCTATAGCGTGCAGGGTTCCGAACTTCTCTTTAGCTCCAGCTACTTCTATTAGGGCTGCGGAACCAGTCCTTCTATCTATAGCGGTTCTAGTGAGCCTCTGAATATACTTGATTGGC
>JAVZMU010000048.1:0-4258 GCA_038883135.1 Nitrososphaerales archaeon | reverse complement strand
ATATGTGAACATCCTGTGCAAATATAACCTTCAAAAGGCTTTACATCTCCCCCGCATTTAGTGCATTTAGATGGAGGATCATAAGTGTTGAATCGCTCATCACATTCCTTACAAGTAAAGATGGTTTTAGGGGCAGGCAAGTACGTTCCTTTATTTGCACACCCTTTATGCTTTGGGTAAGCGTTTCTGAAAATCACATTAGAAGCTTCGTTGCCTTCACCTTCATATAATACGAAGTATGGACATTTATCTTTAACAGGGCAATCTTCATGCTTTTCTATGTATTCGGGCTTATTGCAGACTACTTTTATCATAGAAGTTCCCGTAGCCCCACGAATAACTGAGCCAGGTATGTATTCTCTAGTCTGCTTTATGAATCCGAAATGGTATCCGCTCCCAATATGTATCGGAGTTTCAGTTCTAATTGTGCCATGTATTACGTAGCATGTATCCATTTTAATAGCCCCAATTACCATTCGATAATCTGCTCAACTTCCTTTCCCATGTAGTAATTCGCAGTCCTTACCTTTACCGCTTTTATGTTGAACTTGATCTTACCAAAACCTCTAGATGAGTGGCCTCCCAAGGCACTATCTTCAACAGATTTCAGAGCTGACTTAAGGATTTTAAACTCTTCATCCGTCAGGTTTTCTGCCACTATCTCGAGATTGAACTTTGCTCCCGCAGGAACGCCTTCAATAGTATATAAAGCACCAGCCTTGACTGAACCAACTTCCCTATCCATAGCTATTCCCGCCCTCTGCATCAGTGTGGTTTGTGTTATGATAAGAGCGTCTCTGAACTTTACTTTGCTAGCTCTCGATATGCCTCCCTTCATACTTGCCGTCCCAAATATTCTGCATGCTATGCAAAGTTGCTCTTCAGATGTAGATCTCGAACCGCACATGCTCTCTATAGTGGGAGCGTTACATACAAACATCCCCGACGATCTAGCTATCCTTTCGACTTCTGTTCTAACTTTGCCTTTGATAGACGAACCAGGTATGTATGGTGAACCCGATGGGTCTTTCAAGATTGGTAGGTCTACGCCTTCTTCAAATTCTGGCTTTCCTGATCCTATATGCAGTGGTGTTATAGCTTCTATCTCTCCTTCAAGGATTATCCGCCTTTCCAACGTCTCAAAAACCATTACTTTCTCACCTCCTTTTCAATCCAAACATTAAACCATACAAATTTTAGTTGAGGTAAACTGCTTATGATTAAATTTTTGATTTCATAGGATACTTGTCTTGCGTCAAAACCGCCTCTCTCAAAAGTTACTTCAACAATAGGTCCACGATTCTTGTCAAACTTTATATCTTTATTTATGATCTTATTCCTGTTCTTTATCCCATATTCTTCTATAATCTTGTAGATTGCCTCATGATTTTGGAATAACGGCTCAAAAGATTTCCAATCCATAAGATCCTTGGCGTATGCCATTATTTTAGAGAATTGGATGCTTGTAGTTCTGTTCAAGAGTAGTTCTGATTCTCTCATAAAGTTCAATGTTATCAAACCTCTTGTAATCTGTTTTTTAAGCCAGTACAGTACCCCTTCTTTAGGATGAATCTTCGCAATAGACGATAGATGTTCTAGTTGGGATTTCTTTACATTTTCTCTTACAGCCAATTCAGCTATTCTATCCGCTTCTTTAAATAAGTTTATCTCATTTAATAACATCAATTGACCACCTTCATTAGTTCAACTGCATCAAGAAAAATCCCTGAACGTATATACTCCATCAGCCTTAACTTCTGTTCGTAGCTGATATAGCCCCTAATGAATTGCCTTTTGAGATGAAAGTCACAGTATTCCGTGCCTTCACTCGTCAGTATTGTAGCTATCTGTCTTATTTGTGAGTAGGCCATCTCTTCCTTCAGACTATCGACGAATTTGAGTAGCTTCTTCAACTCTTCCCAATTGTATGGTTTCTTCGTTAACCTTTTTTGCTTTTTTATTTGTCTATTTTCTAGACTAACATCGTATGGCGAATATCCAATTTCTCTTCTTACTACCTCATAATCTATACTGTTCTTTTGTCTCTTAGCATTCATGAGCAACTGTGTTGCACCTTGTAGGGCTAGGTATAATGGGTGGGCTGGTTTAGTAATTATCAGTCCCGCAGAAACAGACATTTCGCCCAAGGTCATCTGCGAGCACTTCTCTGACAAATGCAGCGCCATTCTGAGAGCTTCGTCGCCAGGAAGTATCGCTAAGATGTCATCGCCTCCTGCATAAACACATGCTCCGCTATTTTCTACAATGTCTTTGAGTTCTTCACAAATATCATCTAAGAGCCGACTGAAGGAGGCTAATCTTGCAGGAGTTATGACTTTGTTGTATTTTAAGAGTCTTTCACCCGAAAAAACCTTACCTACTCTATCGCCATCCATCTTTAGCACTCCTATCATCCCGTTCAATTTGTCTTTGGCAGCTATCGAATCTATAGCTATCCCTTTCTTTTCGCGCCCCTGATTCCTTCTTTCAAAACAAAACTTGCAAAGATTATCAAGCCTAGGGATGCCATCAAGTATGACTCTATAGTCTTTATCAACCTTCTCTGCAACATTAACATGACAAACATCACATGTGATTGATTCTGGATCGATCGATACCATTTCCTCGATAGGCCGATTCATCTTTTCAGCACGCATTGCAAGATGGGCTTTTTCCCATACTTTCCCGAAATCTTCCTGCATTTCTTTTCCATTAAATTTGATAGAAGACACGGTAATAGTAAGTTGTCCTTTAGTATAATCTTCAAAATCCTTCTTAGTCTCCTCTAAGATTCTCTCAGCAAGATTTGGAGGAGCTATTGCTAAAAAGTTTCCTCCTCCATGGTATATTATGCAGTCAGGACCCAGTATATTTTTAATCGATTCTGAGGCTCTCTCGGTAGCCTCTTTGACAATTGAGCTTCCTGCTATAAGGTCTGGTAGTCTTCTTGACATGTTAATATATCTCCCTATTTTGTCGGCGTCTCCACTGAGTAGAGAAAATTCGTATTTTTCGAGATTATCTCCTACATAACCTCCAGATAGGCTAATACATGTTGCAATAGCAGATGTGAGCTTAAGATGGTCAAACAGGCTGTTATCATTAATAGGTGCTTCTGTATATGCGGGAATCCTGGTTAATCGACTTTTAGAAAGTTCTTCGAATATTTTCAGATAAAACTCCATAGGATTCTCTTTGAAGATAGATGTTACTGACTTTAATCTGTGCTCTACATCCTCATGAGCATTCATAAGATCTTCTTCGTAATGTTCCTCAACTACGCTCCCTTTGGAAAGAGGATGTGTTAACGCTATAGGAGGTTTGGGTTTAGGCTTTTGTTTGTATGGGTCTTCTGGGCGATCCGCTCCTGAAGCCATGCTGTCTGCAAGATGAATTATCTTCTCTTCAACAGTTTGTGGCTGATATTCCTTTGGATAGCTTTGAGATGCATGATGTCTAGCAGCTATCCAAGCTAAGTCTAAGCCCAAAATCCTCGATATAATATCATAGGTATAAAGCACGTGATCTGAAAATGATTCGCCCTTTGCCCAGCATTTAGGCTTACCTATATCGTGAAGAAGTGCACATATCTTGATTAAAGCCAAATCAAGCATAATATAAACTCTCCTAAAAATAGTATTTAACACTTTTAAATGTAATGGTAACACCCACATATTTTCTGAAGATTTCTTTTATTTAGTAGCTCTAAAGCAGAATCCCTTATCGCTAAAGCCCATTCTCTCAGCTCTTGAGTTAAGATTAGCCTTCTTCTTTCAAACTTTTTGGCATAGTAAACTTCAGCATAATCTACATCTCTGCCTTCAACATACTCCATTAGTAAAGCATACCAGATCACTTGCAGAGCATGTGATGGATAAATACCAAAATTTGGAGCTTTTCCTGTCTTGACCTCTACTGGTTTCCCATGTTCAATTAAATCCACTTTTCCACATAAAGCTAGCTCAGGTGCTTTGTAATATTCTTCAAATCTTCTATAAGGTATGCAAATTCTAGCAAGCTCAACACCATCAACTCCATGAGTAATGGCAAGTTTTCTTATCCGATCTGCCCATTTCATGCTGACGATCTCTAAGTGTTCATGAATTCTTGAGAGCTCGTTTTCAAATTCCATGCCAAACATTTCAAAAACCTCTTCAAAATCTTTACAAATTTGATGAAGAATCTTTTCAGCTTCAATCATGTACCTGTGCGCCGTCTCCTCTAACTCTTCATTAAAAGAGAATTTTGAAGTAATTTT
>JAVZMU010000047.1:0-8594 GCA_038883135.1 Nitrososphaerales archaeon | reverse complement strand
AAAGGTATAGTCTTCAAAGCTCCTATTCCAAAAAATATATTGAACAAAACACCAATAGAAAAGGTAGATTATATAGCATGTAGTAGTTACCATGCAACAGAGCATGTGACTATAGAAGGTACAAATATGATAACAGGAGGAGCAGCTCAAGATATGGGAGGAATTGCTTTAGGCTCGTCGGGGCTAATCTTCATTTACGATGGTTCTATTGGTGGCAATGGTGCAACAATGCTTCTTTATGATAAAATGGATTTAGCCTTCAAAAGAGCTTTTAAGATACTAGAAGAATGTACTTGTAAATCGGAGAGCGGCTGTCCAAGGTGCACATATTCTTATAGATGTGGAAATAATAATGAGTATCTTAGCAAAAGTGGAGGAATAGAAATATTTCAAAGAATATTATCTGGGGAGCATACAGATTTGAGGGATTTTGAGAATTCTATGAAGGACCAAAGGCCATTTGTTTGATATAAAACTTAACGGCTACTAAATTTCTGGTTTTTCAGTAACTTAAAGACATAAGTAATCATTCTTGAGGTATCTTAGCTATATTATCATCTATCTTCTCTTTCTGCTTATACTGAATTGTTTATCATTTACATGTATAGTTTTGAATGCTAGTTGAATAATCATTCTGCAAAATAAAGACCTTAAAAACTAGCTAATAGTAAAAGGGCGATAGCCAAGAAATTAATGGATAGATAATGCTAAATATTATTTATATGCAGATAGTTTAACTCTTCGTAAATGGAAATCTGGTTGCCTTATGGTCGAGTTGAGGTTGCTGTTGATATAAAGGCTGAAAACTTAGCAGGAATCTTAGAGTCAAGTTTTCAAAAGCTTGATGATAACTTAATTTATGAGAGATTAGATAGCATTGAGATAAAAGAAAAATCGATGATAATAATATCTGATGTTACAAAAGCAACGCTAAAAGTTTTGAAGACCTTCATAGATTTACAAATAGAAAAGGGTAGATCAAAAGATGTTATTGTAGCTGTTCAGAAAAATCATTTCAAAGTTGTGAAAAAGGCTCTCGAAGGAAAGTTCGAGGATGTTTTTACTATTGGAGAGCCTTGTATAGATTCTGGTATAGCTGATGGTTTCCAAGTTAAAGTACCAAAAATCTTCACAGAATATAGAAGAATGATGATATCAGAAGTTAGCTTTGACCCACTTTTCGGCTTCAGTGGAGGACCTGTATCTCTCATTAAAACTATAGACTCTAAATTGGTAGAAGAAGCTTTCAAAAGGCGTCTCGATGATAATCCCAAACCTGGTTTAGACACAAATGCAGCTTGGTTTGCATCAAGAGTAGCAGAAGAAATTGGAGCATTTACATCTATAGAAATCTTGAACACAAAAGGTGAAGTCTCGGAAATATTTATTGGCGATTTAATTGATAATCACTCTAAAGCATCAAAAAAGCTTTATGAATCCTCAAAGAAAGTTTTAAATCAACCAGCTCGTGCAATCTTTATGGGTTTAGGCGACTCTTCAAAGAGTTTAACTTTATCTTCATCATTAAAATCTCTTTGGAATGTTATAGGTTGTCTTGATGCAAAAGGTATAGTTGTTCTTTTGGCAGAGTGTTCAGAAGGTCTAGGTTCTGAAGCTCTAAAACTTTACGTTACTAATAGGTTAAAATTAGATGAATTCATTAAGCATGGTAAGTATGTAGAAGGTTTAGAAGATTTATTATATCTTAGAAACGCTTTACAATCACAATATAATATTGTAATTATCTCTACCCTACCAAATTATTATATTGAAACAAAGCTAGGATTACGTACTTTTAAGAAGAGTAGTGATGCTTTAGGTTACATAATAAATAACCTTGGGGCAAGAGTGAAAATATTTGTAGTACTAGATGCATTTAATATTCTTTTAACCATTCAAACTCATTGATCGATTCAGAGATAAGTAGGTATAGGAGCTAGAAGAATTAAGAGAAATATCACAAATATAAAGATGCACTTCCTTCCTTTTGATATAGGCGTAACATCATCCAAAGGTCTTATCTCTATATTTCTCATAGATAAAAATAGTAAAAGTAGAGCCATTAACCAAAATCCTAGTAATATTAGCACTAAAATGCTTATGCTCGTAGCTATATTATGCTTCTTTCTTCCTAGCACAGCCCTTGCAATATGTCCTCCATCGAGTTGCCAAGCTGGTAATAGATTAATGAAAGTTATAATGAAGCCAAGCCATGTAGCAAAGCCTAAAGGAGAGAGAATTATCTCTTCTTGAATTCTTCCCATCATTGTGAATATTGCCATCATCATTAGACTAATGTTTAAAGGTAGAATTTGTGTTCCATTTATTGGTATAGATGTTATTGGTATAGATGTTAAGGCACCAGGAATAGCTATTATCAAAGTTATAATGAATCCTGCGATAGGACCTGAAATCCCAAGATCAAAAAGAGCATCTCGATTTAAAGGAGGTTCTCCAGAAGTTATGACAGCACCAAAGGTTGGTAAATAGCCTGGCAAGCCTGGGATAAAGTATGGAAATGATGATTCAATACCATATAAAGATGATGCTATCATATGCCCGATTTCATGAATTCCTATAATTCCCATTACAGCAAGCACATAAACTAACGTAAACAGTAAAGGATCAAACTTAAATTCAGAAATTCCCATAAAGGATTTTACGCGTAACCAACCATCAATTGTAACAGTAGTTATGACTATGAAAAAAAGAATCAAAGGAGTTCTCTTTTTGTAATGAATTATATGTGTGATTTTTCTTACTGAGATTATTAAGTCACCATTTGATTTCATTAAAAAAGCAATAAAGTTTTTTAACTTAAGTTGCTTTGCTACATCTGCAAAACTTTTCTTTAAATCTGTTATAGGATCAACCTTAAATTCTATGATATTATCACCTCTAATGTAATAGTCTTTAATAAAGAAACGGGAATTAATAATACTTGAGATCGTATCGTAATCAGATAAAACGTTATATTGAACCTTTTCCATAGGAATCAAATTCTCTACGATTTTCTAACTTTTAAAAGTTTAAAGCTTATATTAGCATAAAAATCTATTTGATGGAGTTGCAGAAGTTATATTCTAAGATAGGTGATTACATCATAAGGAATTGTAGCAAAGAAGATTTACCTTCTGTCATCTCGATAAACTTAGCTAGCTTACCCGAGCATTATTCAAATATTTTTTTTGAAGAAATTTTAAATGAGTTACCTGAAGCTTTTCTAATAGCTGAAAAGAATGGTGTAGTAGTTGGCTATATAATGTGTAGGATTGAGTATGGATTATCTGTCCTTCATAAGTTTGGATTAGCTAGAAAAGGACATATAGTTTCTCTAGCAGTTTTAGAGCAGCACCGCAGAAAAGGATTAGGTTATAGTTTAGTTAAAGAAGCATTACAAGCATTGAAGAATAAAAATTGCTCAGAAGTCTTTCTTGAAGTAAGGGTGTCTAATTTAGAAGCTATAAAGCTTTACGAAAAGCTTGGTTTTAAAGTAATATCTAAGCTTAGATGGTACTATAGGGATGGAGAAGATGCATACTTGATGGGAAGGGTTCTATAATATTTACTTTAAGAGGAATAAAGTAGGTTTACAGGAAGTCCTTCATTCCCTTATGCATATATAATCTTTTAGACAATGGTAATATCTTCATAAAGAGTAAGTATATTTATGGATGTAAGAGTATTTATATAAGAAGCTTATTGGATTCAGAACTATTCCTTAAGCTTATTCTTTAATATTTAAGAATAAGCTCTTTCTTGTAGATTAAATTATAGTAAGTAACAAAAGGAAAAGGAATAGGTAACAAGTTCTTAGATATGTTCATCAGGCTCTACAACCTAGAGATTAACTAACTTATTTAACAATTCCTTCCATTACTAAATACACGATTCAAAAATTCATCATCTTAGTGCTGAAGAAGCGAAGGCAAGAAGAGTTCAATGTAGTTATGCTTAGAAGTTTTTGATAATTTTGAAAAATGTTATGAGCATGCCCTATAGTTACTATACTCTAATCATGAAGAAACTTAAAAATATCAAAGCGTAAAAATGTCCAATTTGTAATAGAGCTACTCTGGACCTCCTTATAGGAAGATAATCAAGGGTAAAGCTTACCTCTATTTTGTTCATCTATACAAAGAGAATGGCAAATGGAAGCAAAAAAGGCATTACTGTGGAAAAGGTGGAAATGTTATCTAAGAAATCAATACCCTCTTCAATTTTTGAGGAAAAATTGGTATTTAAACTCAACATATATTTACCGTCTAGAATATTCTCAAAATAGCCTGGCTTTGGAATTAGAGTTAAATTCAAGTTCTAACAGATTCAAAGGCTTTTATTCGACTATCCTCTAAATAGTTTGGATGGAAACGAAAGCATAGCCCAAAGCTCGACAAAAGGAAAGGAAGTTCAAGAGTTAAGAAATGGGATAATTCAGCAGAGAAATAAATTTTTGGGACCTGTAGGGATTTATTAGTGCATGAATTTCGAGGCTTTAATCTCTATTAATACTCAAATAAACTCTTTAAATCATGACTAAGTTCGTGCTTTGTCTGTATGCTAGTAGCCAGTAAAGTATTATATAGGAGCATTGCAACAGTTAAGGGACCAACACCACCCGGAACTGGAGTTATTGCTCTTACCTTCTCTTTTATTGCTTCAAAATCTGTATCACCAACTAAACGATAACCACTTTTTGTATTAGAATCTGGAATCTTATTTATACCAACGTCAATTACTATAGCCTCTTCCTTTACCATATCAGCAGTAATCGCCTTTGGGCTACCTATTGCTACTACCAAGATATCTGCTTGTTTAGTGAAATAACTTAAGTTCTTGGTTCCAGTATGGCATATGGTCACTGTAGCATTAGCTCCCTTTTTTTTCTGCATTAATAAAGCTGCTAAAGGTTTTCCTACAAGGTTGCTTCTTCCACAAATTACAACATGTTTACCCGAAGGATCGTAACCATTTTTGATTAATAATTGCTGAATACCAAAAGGTGTGCAAGGTATTATACTAGGCTCTCCTCTTATCAATTTTCCCATATTTACTGGATGAAGACCATCAACATCCTTCTCTGGAGATATAACCGATATAGCTTTATTCTCATTTATTTGTTTTGGAAGAGGTAATTGTAAAAGTATTCCATGGACACTTTTATCTTCGTTAAGCTCTCCTATGAACTTTATCAATTCTTCTTGTTTTGTATCCTCACGGAATTGAAAATTCTTTGATTTAATTCCAACTTCTTCACAATTCTTATGCTTTATATTTACATATATTTTAGATGCAGGATCATTACTTACTAAAATTGTAGACAAGCAAGGCGCTATACCATCTTTCTTAAATAACTCTACTTCTTTCTTTATTTTACTCTTAATTTCTTCAGCAAGTTTTCTCCCATCTAATATTACTGCTGTCATTACAACACCTTGTCTAAAGGTTTGCCTTCTCTCTCCCATTTATATTTCTGATATTCGATAAACACTCTTTGCCTCTTCTCCCAAGTATCTTCCCAATTATTACTGTAATCTATCTTCACTCTTCTCCCTTCTATCTTCAATCTTCCATCCACGTGTAATTGGATTGCTTTTGGATAAATCCTATGCTCAAAGACCAATATTCTATCAGAAAGGGTTTCTTCCGTATCATCTTCTTTAACCGGAACTGCATGTTGCAAAATTATTGGTCCGACGTCTACATCTTTCTCCACATAATGTACAGTACATCCTGATACTTTGACACCATAATTTAAAGCTTGCCTTTGAGCATGTAATCCTGGGAACGAAGGTAGTAAAGCAGGATGAATATTCATTATCTTATGTTCATACTCATCTATAAAATAAGGGCTAAGCACTCTCGTAAAGCCAGCTAGAACTACTAAATCTACATTACAATCTTTTAATACTTTTATGACTTCTTTATCGAAAGCCTCCCTTTCTTTGTTCCTATGGTCTATGAACTTGCTTTCTATTCCATTCTGCTCTGCAACCTTCAATGCATATGCATCTTTATTATTACAAACTAGAATACTAATCCTTACTTTTTCTAAAACTTTTAATCGTATATGGTCGATTATGGATTGAAAGTTCGAACCCCTACCAGATGCTAACACTCCCAAATTGAATTCTTTCAAATTTTATACCTTTTAATAAATCTCCCATTAGAATGTTTAAAAGTTTTTCAAATTACAAAAGGAAGAGAAATTAATCACTATATGTGAATAGTTGAATAATGGACATAGGATTTTTAATTGAAGAGATAAAAAAGATGCTTAAAGATCTTCCAAAAAGCGAAACTGCGTTAGAAGTGATAAATAAAAGTGGAATAGATCCCTTTAAAGTTTTAATAGCAACTATATTATCCCATAGAACGAAAGACGAAAACACAAGAAAAGCTTTTCAGCAATTATTCTCGATTTATAAAGACGTGAAAGATATTGCAGAAGGTGATGAAAATAAGATAAAAGAATTGATTAAACCAGCAGGCCTCTATCGTATAAAGGCGAGAAGGATAAAAGAAGTTTCCAAAATAATAATTGATCAATATAATGGAAAAGTACCTAATGATCTTGAAAAATTATTATCTTTACCATCTGTTGGTAGAAAGACGGCTAATTGTGTGTTAGTGTATGGTTTTGGTAAAGAAGCAGTTCCTGTTGATACTCATGTTCATAGAGTCATGAATAGATTAGGATTCGTTAACACAAAAACACCTGAAGAAACAGAATTCGAGTTAATGAGGAAGGTTGATAAAAAGTATTGGATGGATTTGAATTTGATATTTGTAAAATTTGGTCAAAGGATATGCAAGCCTATCATACCAAAGTGCAATATATGTAACCTTACAAATTATTGTAAATGGTATAAAGAATTTAGTAATAAAGTTTATAAAAAAGAGTTTAACTTCTTCCCAATTAGATCTCATGGTTGATCAGCAAATATATATTATAATCGATCAAATTCCTTATTAAAGAAGACATATGCTTTATTTTTGACTTTCTGATAGGTGACTATTTTGATGGATAAGATAGAAGCAAAAGATTTAAACGCTTGGTATGATAATAATCACGTAGTAAAAAATGTATCATTAAGGATTAAAAGCAATCAAATAACTGCTGTGATAGGACCATCGGGTTGTGGTAAATCAACACTAATTAGATGTTTTAACAGGATGCATGAGCTTGTCCCTGGAGCAAAAGTATCTGGTAAAGTACTTTTAGATGGAGAAGATATATACGATGATTCCGTTGATCCTGTAGATATCAGAAGAAGAGTAGGCATGGTCTTTCAAAAGCCTAATCCATTCCCTACTATGTCTATTTTCGATAACGTAGCAATTGGTTTAAAGCTTAATGGGGTTAAAGATAAGAAAAAGATACGAGAAATGGTTGAGAGAAGTCTAAAGATGGTTGCACTTTGGGATCAAGTTAAGGATAGATTAAATGAGTCAGGTGCAAGTCTATCTGGAGGACAACAACAGAGATTATGTATAGCAAGAGCATTAGCAGTAGAGCCAGAAGTTCTTTTGCTTGATGAGCCATGTTCAGCTCTTGATCCAAATGCAACTTCAAAGATAGAAGAATTAATCGTTAAGCTTAAGGAAAACTATACGATAGTCATAGTGACTCATAATATGCAACAAGCTGCTAGAATCTCAGATTTTACAGCATTTATGTATTTAGGGGAGCTAATAGAGTATGGAGAAACTGCTAGAATATTTAAGCAACCAGAGAAAGAGTTAACCGAAAAATACATTACTGGTAGATTTGGTTGATTAATCATGGTAAGACTACTAGATCTTGGGATAGAAAAACTTAACAATATGATTTTAGATATGGCAGAGCTATCTGCAAAAGCTGTTACTACAGCCATTCAAGCGTATACCGAAGGGAAAGATGTTAGAAAAGAAATTTTTGAATGGTCTGAAAAGCTTAGGTTCATTCAAGATGAAGTAAGCGAGCTAGCGGTTGAGTTGATAGCAAGATATCAACCTGTAGCATCTGACCTCAGGTTCATCAAGTCTTCTATGGAAATAACGTATGGCTTATCCCGCTTTGGACGTTATGCCTATGATATAACCACAGTTTTAAGCATGTTTGGAGATTTATCAAAATGTGATCATTCAACAATCATAAACATGGCAGATAAAGTAAAAGTCATGATATACAAGAGTATAGAAGCCTTCATAAAAAGAGATGTAGAGTTAGCAAGGATTCTCCCAAAGATGGACAATGAAGTTGATAATATGTATAAAGAATACGTAAAAAGGATTATTGAAAATAAAGAAAGTAATTTAAAATGCTCAGTATCTGCAACCTTGATCCTAAGATATCTTGAGAGAATAGCAGATCATGCTAACTCTATAGGTGATAAAGTAATTTACATAATAACAGGGGAGAGTACTCCTAGAAAATAAATATCTCATATTAAGAATATATCCTTTATTTAGCTTTAATTAATGAACGATTTTGTCAAGATAAACCATTAAAAAGCATACATTCAATAATCTCATCTCAAAGGAATATTATTTTTCTTCTTATTCATAAGACTTTTAAAATAAAAGCCTAGACTTACCGTAAAACCATGTTT
>JAVZMU010000046.1:0-8931 GCA_038883135.1 Nitrososphaerales archaeon | reverse complement strand
CAAAACCTCTAAAGTCTCTTCAACACTTTTACCTTGCATTATGATCATTTTTAGTGCACGAACCATCGCATCAGGATGATCATGCTGAAACACGTTCCTACCAAAGGCTACACCTATAGCACCTGCTCTTATTGCTCCATAAGCCATTTCCAATACATCGCGATCAGTTTCAGACTTTGGTCCTCCAGCTATAACTATAGGTACAGGACAACCTTTAACAACTCTTCTAAAAGATTCTGGATCTCCGGTGTATACAGTTTTAATAATATCGGCTCCAAGCTCAGCTCCTACTCTTGCTACATGAGCAACTACTTCTGGATTGTTAGGATCCTTTATGTTCTCTCCTCTTGGATACATCATAGCTATAAGAGGCATTCCCCATGCATCACACTCATCAGCTAGATTTCCAAGAATTTCAAGCATCTCATGCTCCTCTTTGCATCCTATGTTTATGTGTACAGATACTGCATCTGCTCCAAGCCTTATAGCCTCTTCAACAAACCCAACTTGAACCTTCCTATTAGGTGCTAAGCTTAAGTTAGTACTACCTGTAAGGTGCATTATCATTCCAATTCTTGGTGGTTCTTTCAATGAACGAATTATACCCTTATGAACTAGAATGGCTGTTGCTCCTCCTTCACTAACTTTTTTGATAATATAATCCATATCTGTTAGTCCTTTTACAGGTCCTATCGAAATACCATGATCCATAGGTATACATATCATCTTTCCATTAAATGTAATCCTATCTAAACGAATCTTTTTTCCCCAAACCATATTAAATCACTATATCATCTTTAAAGCTGTTATTAATTCTCCTAGAAGTATGGATGAGCCTGCACCTCCCCTTATTGTATTATGACTTAAGACATGCAACCATAGAGAGTTTGCATCTAATCCACGACGAATTCTACCAACGGTTACGCTCATTCCAGGAACAGAACCTGCAAGCCTATCGAGACGTGGTTGAGGTCTATCTTCTTCTTCTCTAACTATTATGGGTTGAGTTGGAGCCATTGGAAGCTTGAGCTCTTGAGGTTTTCCCTTAAAGGATCTTAAAGCATCTTTTACTCTATCCACATCAACTTTTTCCTTAGTTTCGATATAAACAGATTCTAAATGTCCATCTATAGTTGGAACTCTGTTACAAGATACCTCAATTTTTATATCTGCTGACTTTATTTTATCTCCTTCTATCTCACCTAGCATCTTACATGGTTCTAATTGAACCTTATCTTCTTCTTCAGCTATGAATGGGATAATGTTATCTGTTATAGAGAGAGAGGGAACTCCAGGAAGACCTGCTCCCGATAAAGCTTGCATAGTTGTAACTACTATCTTCTTTATCGTTAATAAATCGTGTATAGGCTTTAAGGCTATAGTCAAACCTAGAGCAGTACAGTTTGGATTTGAAACAATGAATCCGTTCCATTTCCTTTTACTTTTTTGAATATCTATTAAGCTTAGATGATTAGGATTCACCTCAGGTATGACTAATGGTACATCATCATACATACGAAAAGCACTAGAATCGCTTATTATATGAAAGCCTGCCTCTGCAAACTTTGGCTCCACAATTTTTGCTGTAGAAGTCGGTAAGGCTGAGAAGATCAAATCTGCATTAACTTCTTTTGGATCCGTAGGCTTAACGATTATGTCTTTGTATTGCTCAGGTATATCTGGAGACATTAACCATTTTCCAGTAGAACCATACTTTTTGCCAGCTGATTCTCCTCCTGTTAAAGCCGTAATTTCAAACCAAGGATGGTTTAAGAGAAGGTACAGATAATTCTGTCCTATCATTCCAGTTGCTCCAAGGATTGCAGTCTTTATTTTTCTCATGTTTATTCACCCTTTAATGCTCTTCTAAGCAAGCTAAGTGCTTTCTCTATTTCTTTATTTGAAATAAAGATTTTGATAGAAGAGCTTATGGTGACAAGACCATATATGTTTATGCCTTGATCAGCTAAAGGTGTTATGAATTTTTGTATTATTCCTGGGTTAGTCTCTAACTCCCTTCCTTTAATCGATACCATGGATAAATCCTCGAATGAACTTACTGCTTTTCCTATCTTCTTCTCTACCATTAATTTGTGTAAGTTATTAAGAAGCTTTCTACTATTAGATATGTAAAGAATTGAAGATTTTTCATTAGAGGTAATAGATACTATTTCTCCTCCAGATCTTTGAACTTCATATGCTAATAAAGCTAATGATTGAGGATTCGATGCTTCAGTACCTACTATAGTAATCATCATAATAGGTTTATCATAACATTCTATCTCATAACTTAGGGAACCTCTACCGATTAAAGTTCCGCCTGATGTTAGGCTCTCGTTTTCAAGGCTTATTACCCTTATTATCAAATCATCCTTTTTGTACTTAAGTGCTTTTGCTTGAAGAATCTTCGCACCTCCTGCAGTTAGAATATAAGCTTCCTCAGGATCAAGTATATCGATTGGAATTGAACCCTCAACTTTTGATGGATCTGCTGAAAGAATACTACCTACATCTTTAACAAGAACAACTTCTTTTGCATTTAAACAACTTCCTAGTAACACGGCAGTTGTATCGCTTCCTCCTCTTCCCATTGTAGTCACTTTGTTCGTTTTGCTCTTACCTATGAAGCCACATACTACAGGTATCTTGCCAGACTCTATTATAGGAATCAATTTTTCTTCTACAGCCTTTAGAGTCTCATCAAGTAATGGATTGGCATCTCCATAATTATCATCAGTTATTATAGGCCAATAAGGAGATTCTGTATCTATAGGATAGGAATTTAAACCTCTTGAATTGAGTGCAGCTGACATTATACGAGCACTAGTCTTCTCACCCATAGCTAATATCTCATCTAAATAAGATGCAGATACATCTGGTGCTACCTTCTTAGCTAAATTAAGTAGCTCGTCTGTTTGACCCTTAAGAGCTGAGACAACTATTACGAGTCTTGAACCTTTTTCTACTTCAGATTTTATCATATTTGCAGCCTTTTTCAGACTTTCTTCGTTAGTTAGAACAGAACCGCCAAATTTCACAATAATTATTGGCTTTTCCAAAATTAGACCTCCTTAATATGCAAAAATAGAAAAATAACTAGCTTTAGTAGTAGGTAAAGAGTTCGTTAGAGTTATGTAAGGCCTGATTTGGGAAATAAAGTTGATCGCCTCTTACCTTATGTATCGGCAATTAAACACTCACGCATATATAAATCTTTATCAAATATATTAAAAATCTAAGTTTCTAAAATTGATGGATACATTTAAAATAAGCTATCTTTAAGTTCTTAGACCTTTATTTCTCCTAAAATAGTTATATCAAAGCATGAAAAGATCAAGAAGAAGGCTACATTTGTGAGTTTATTAAGATGCATATACAGTCAAGAGCTCCTAAGCATCTCATCTATAGAATCTTATTCTTTTAAAGTTAATTTAATCCTCCCAAATCAAATATACATTTAGACTTAAAGCTATTAATAAGCTAACAAATGCTTAATCGATTAAGAATACCCCTAAGGATGTTCAACTTGTAGAGCAAGATAGGAATGAAACCTTATCTAAAATATATTGTATAACAAAAATAAACTCATAAAAAACCATCACATTAAGCTATAGTCTCCTTCTAATCAATATTTTTAAGATTGGACAAAGTTAAGTCAGGTTCAACGTTATGTTCTTCTTTCTCTATAGACTTTTGAGTTTGCTCACTTGATTCTTTAAGTTTCTTCATTATACTTTCAGTATACTCTTTTGTTAAAACTTTGGATATTATCAAATTTACTAGGGAATTAGCTGAAGCTTCTCCTGTTACTCTACCTATCTGCCCTTTTATCTGCCTCCACTTAAGCCTTGTATTTCCACTCTTAGATACATAGATGATACCGAGGATACCTTTAGCATTAACAAATGTAACATCACGAATCTTCTTTAAAGTGAATTTATCTACTGCCTCAACGTATATGGATCCAAGATTTCCTTCTTTTTCAGGGAATACTTCAGGATCTTTAAGATAGCTCTCAGGAATGAAAGATCTACATGTGCTGTTAATCAAGAATCTACGAAACCTCTCTAGAGTAGTATTTATATCTATTTGCACCAATCGCTTCTTTCCTACCTTTGTTCTCAAGCTTTTATAGATCAGAATTTTCATATAAATATTGCTTAAGGGTTGGTTAATATGTAAAACTCACGAATCTAAAATATAAAAAGATATGAAAGTATTCTTTAGAATTTTTCTAGAATAGTATATATTATAAGCTTTAAAAAGGTATTAGAGTTAGATATAATAATGATTAGGAAGAAGATCTTAGTATTAATTGTAATTACGATGATATCCCTGACCGTTTTACCTGTGAGTAACGGTCAAGTTATCGATAGAAGAACATACAATATAGAATATTTAGATGGATGGGCAATGATTAAAACTGATATTCTTACTGTAGTAATTCCATCAAATAATATTGTTCCTATGTTCATATGGTGGTATAACAACGATGATAGTATTTTATACGTAGCTAAATATGAAGGTTTATCTGAGGTTTGGCTATTTAAATCAGAAAATTTTTCTCATGATAAACTATTTAAAGATACAAAAGGCTTTACGAATGAATTTATAGTACGTGCAAATTCACATGGTTGGATAGATTACCCAGGGTCAATCCTAAAAATCAATCAAATATCAAGGAATCTATACTCTTTCTACTTTCCTTTCTCTAAAGGGAAATGGGAATTAACACCAATTCAAGAAATCAGAGCTAACGATGGTGCACTGGTAGGTCTTGCCTTTGCTTTTATTCTTTCTGATTCGATAGATCCAAGTCTTAAGTTTGTAAAGGGAAATATCATAATAAGAAATAAGTTATTCTTTAATCCAGTGGAAATACAATTTGAGAATAACAAAGTAGTTTTATCAAAGGCAGAGTTGAAAACTGATATAATCATATCTAGCTGGAAATGGAATTATGATATATTTTATAATTCTATTAGAGAGATTCCATGTACTCTTCCAGAAATAAAACCTAATTTAGCTTTAAGCATTACATTCAACATTCTTAATGTTGATGGGAAGAACTTAGTGGATATATTTAACGAAGAGAAAAGTGGTATTACAGGTGCTAGTGACCAAAGTACTCCTGAAGTTAAGGTAAGAGTTGGAGATAGAATTTTTACGATAGGCAAAGTAGAGGAAGAAGATGATATAACTGCAACAGATGGCCTTCCAAAGTTAGAGATGCTAACAAAGGGAGGAACCGTAGTAAGTTTCTTCAAGTTTAATCCAAGTGCTACTATAGTTTATGAAGACTTAAAAGATACGAGATCTGACGTAAAAGGAGTTTTTTGGGCTGCAAGAAGTTTGAAGGTGTTCCTTATCTATCCATATTTTGGTGATGGTACGTTAATACATGATCCTTCTATAGGTGTATCCTCTCCGGAATTAGAAGGAGAAACTGCTAAATACATCTTCAAGCCACCTATAATAAGTAACTACATTGTACCTCCACCACAATCAATCATCCCAATAGAAATAGTACCTTTCTTTGAGTTAGCAATAAGCGCAATATTATTCCTCATAATTGTTTCTCTAGTGATCTTCATTACTAAGAAGACAAGGATAGAAGTGCTGAACGGTGTTTAAATAAGATCTTATTGTTCTATCCATGTGTCTAAGCTGAAGATAAGCATCAAACAAATCCTTACAATAATTGTTTTCTTTTAACTTTTTTCTTACCACTTTACCGTTTGGCTGAGAGTGATGTTGTGAAATTAAAGGTTAGGGATTTAGGCGTAAGAGATGTGAGTGAAGTATTCGGGCTTGAGCCGCCAGTACCTATTACATTAAGAAGGAAGAAGACAAACGCATACACAATAACCTTCATTGGTAAGAAGCTTTTGAGGCTTTAAAGGTCTATTTGAATATTAGAAGAGCAGGAAGCCTAGAGATACAGATAAGAAGGCACAACAAGCCAGATAAACTACCTGGTATTGCACCTGAAGAATTAACGATTGAGTCTCCTTTGTTCAGAAGCTTTGGTAAATTCTTAAAACGCGATAAAGAAGTGAAGCATTTAACTGCTCATAGTGCTTCAGTAATAATTCGCAAGCGGCTATAAGCGCTGGGATATGGGAACCTGGCTTTAGTAGTCATGCATTGAGAAGGTTCAACATTCATACTTCATCAAATCCTTTGGCTTAACAACTACAACCTTACCTCTTGGTTCTAATTCTTTTGCAATTATACAACTAAACTTGTAGATCTTGACATTTGGTAAGAGCCAAGCATCTGGAGGAGCTCCAGCTTTCATACAAGTATTTGATAGGAATTCTTCAGCATCCCAATTATACTCTATAGGGACTTGAGGTAAAAGTAAACCACTACCCCAAATCCATTTGAATATTAAACCGTCTTCACCTATCTTAACTTTAGATGGATACTCTCTTGGCGATTTTACAACTATGAGCTCTGGCGGAGTTAGTATACTAACTTCGATAATTATCTCGTTTAACTCATTAACTGAAAGAGGTTCGAATCTAGGATCTTCGACTGCTGCTGCTATTCCTGAGTCTATAATAGCTTCTACCAATGGCTTGTCTGGATATGGGTACCCTATGCATCCTCTAAGTTGCTTTTTACCATTTTCCCGTTTGTTTATGGTAACAAATACTCCACATTTCTCATAAAATTTTTCTGGTAAATCCTTTGGAGGAGTAATCCTTTTATGATTTCTAACATAACTTTCTATAGCATTCCTTGCGATTTTTACTAAAAGTTCCCCATCCTCATCTCTTATGTCCAAGAGACATCATCGAACTTTAAGATATGCTTTAATTAAAAGCTTATTCTGAACATTTAAAAGGTAGCGTTTACATCTTCAATATTCTTGTCTCTTAGCAATATAATGCGGTACATCCTCTGAAACACATATAAATACTCTCCTATTTTACAATCTATAGCTTTGCTATAATAAACTAAGTTTTATCAACTCAAATTTTATCCTTTAGTTCTTCTAACCGTTATATTGAATATTACTGCATAGCTTAATGGAAGAAAGATAAAGTTAAGAATTTTATTCGTTATGTAAAGTTCTTTTTGATTATTTTAAACAAAACTTTGAATTAGATTAAAGCTTTGAACATCATACTTAAATAAAAAATTAGCCTTTAAATAAATTGGTTTGCATGTTGTATTCAACGATAGCTGACACTTATGAGAAGATAGAGCAGACAACTAAGAGGCTAGAAATTACAGATTATCTCGTTGACTTATTCAAAAAGACTGATCCAAATTTGATAGATAAGGTAGTATATCTAACTCAAGGTAAGCTCTATCCTGACTACTTAGGAATAGAGATAGGAGTAGCAGAGAAGCTTGCCATTAAAGCCATAGGGTTTGCAACAGGTAGAGATTTAGAAAGCGTAGAAAGGATTTACAAGAAAGTAGGAGATATAGGTCTGGCTGCTCAGGAAGTTATGAATGAGCGTACACAAACTATACTCTTTAAAGAACCTCTTACAGTAGAGAGAGTCTACGAAACTTTAGATAAGATAGCAAAGACATCTGGACCAGGGTCAATAGATGTAAAGCTAAAATATATCTCCAGCTTATTAAACGATGCAACACCAAAAGAGGCAAGGTATATCATAAGAACAATAACAGGAGAACTCAGGCTTGGAGTGGCAGATTATACAGTATTGGATGCGTTAGCAATTGCTTATACAGGTGATAAGAATAATAGACCTCTACTTGAGAGAGCATACAATTTATCTAGTGATTTAGGTGCTATTGCAAAAACTTTAGCAAATGAAGGATTAAATGGTATAAAGAGTTTCAAGATAAGTGTAGGGAAACCTATTAGACCTATGCTAGCTGAAAGACTTGAAACAGCACAAGAAATAGTAGAAAAACTCAAAGGAAGACTTGTTGCAGAGTACAAGTTAGATGGAGAACGTGTTCAAATCCATAAAGATGGAAAAATAATAACTTTATTTTCACGTAGATTAGAGAATATAACTCATCATTATCCAGATGTTATAGACCTCGTAAGGAGTAACATTAAAGCTGATAGAGTAATAGCAGAAGCTGAGTGTGTAGCTGTGAACCTTGATACAGGAGAACTTTTACCTTTTCAAGAGCTAATGCATAGAAGACGAAAGTATGGTATAGAGGAAGCTATGAGAACCTATCCTGTTTCATTGTTCTTTTTTGATGTTTTATATTTAAATGGTGAAGATTTAACTCAAAAGCCCTATTCTGAGAGGAGAGAAATATTGGAAAAGATAATAATAAAAGATGATAGAGTTAGAGTTGTTCAAAGCTTAAAATCAAATGATCCAAAAGAAATTGAAAATTTTATGGAACAAGCAATATCGGATGGTTGTGAAGGTTTAGTTATAAAAGATATTGATAGCACGTATAGAGCAGGAGCAAGAGAGTTCAGTTGGATCAAACTTAAAAGAGAGTATAGAAGTGAGCTAAAGGATACTTTAGATTTAGTTATAGTAGGTGCATTCTATGGTAGAGGTCGGAGAGCAGGGAAATATGGTGCATTCCTACTTGCTGCTTATGACAAAGATGCAGACGTTTTTAGAACTGTTTGTAAGATTGGAACTGGTTTTACTGATGAAGATTTAGAAAATTTTCCCAAAATACTAGCTCCTTATAAAATTTCCCATAGACATGGTCGAGTAGATTCAAAGTTAGAGGCTGATGTTTGGTTTGTTCCTCAAGTAGTTATTGAAACTATTGCTGCAGAAATAACAGTTAGTCCAGTCCATACATGCTGTATAGATGCTATCCGTAAAGATAGTGGTCTTGCATTAAGATTTCCTAAGTATACAGGCAAAATCAGATATGATAAAGCACCTGAAGATGCAACAAGTGTTAAGGAAATATTAGAGATGTATAAGAGCCAATTGAAAAGGATAGAAAAAGAGG
>JAVZMU010000045.1:0-9082 GCA_038883135.1 Nitrososphaerales archaeon | reverse complement strand
AATTCAAAGTATCTGTCTTCTAAGCGAAACTCCAGGCTATATGACTCCATCAGGTCGTGTTCTAACTGATGTAAAAGCTGCTCAAGCATTACTTGAAGTTTTGAGCAAGATGCTAGATATTGAGATCGATACAAAACCTTTGGAAGAAGAAGCAAAGATGACTGAAGAGTTTGTTCAAAAATTAGAAGAATTAGAGCGTCGTTGGATTGAGGAGATGCGCAAATCTGTTGCTCCTCCACCAAAAGATATCTATCTTTAAGGCGAGATAATGACTTGGATAAAATACTTTAAAGAATTAATAGCAAAAGATCCAATAGCTATTGTAGGTTCGCCTGGATTAAGATCTATTGGTGAGATAGTAGTAGATTACTTGATTGAAGAACTTAAACCGAGGTTGATTGCTGAATTATATTCACCACATTTTCCTATTTTTTACCAGACAAGCCCTTCTTATGTTCCACATCCAGACTTACCTGGTCAAGCTGGTATTTTATTGAAAGAAGGACAAGTAGAACTCCCAAGAATTAAAATCTATTTATTAAATAAACCAGAATTGTTGATAACTAAGGGCTATCATGCTAATTTTCATGGACAATATGAAGTAGCGAATCAAGTTTTGGATTTTTATCAAGAGATTGGAGTTAAAAAAATGATAGTAATTGCAGGTTATGGGAAGGAAGGAAAGGAAGTTTGTTGTGCTGCTACTGATTTAGAGCTTATAAAAGAACTAAAGCAATATGATATTGATGTTGGATATGAGGGCCCATTCTATGGCTTTTCAGGACTTGTCTTTGGTTTAAGTATTTTAAGAAATATAAAAAGCATATGTCTTTTTGGAAAAACTCAACCAAACCTAGAAGACTTAGAATATCCAGATCCAAAAGCGGCAAAGGCAGTTTTAGAAAAGCTTAGCATTATACTAAATCTTAACATAGATCTATCAAAATTTGATTATAAGAAGTTTTAATTTAATTCCTAATTTATTAGGCTCCAAATAATGAGTTATTAGCTTAACGAAAATATTAAACATATTAAAAATAAGTTAATATCATGTTTACAATATTTATAGTAGGAACTGCAGGATCAGGTAAATCTCTTTTAACATCTACTTTAGTCTCTTGGTACATTGAGAAAGGTTCTCATGCTATAACCGTTAATCTCGATCCAGGGGCTTTGGATCTCCCTTACACCCCTGATGTTGATATAAGAGATTATATTGATCTTCAAACTATAATGGAGTCCTATCAACTAGGGCCTAATGGAGCTTTAATCCTAGCTTCTGATCTCATAGCTACGAAGCTTAATGACCTTCAAGAAGAAATAGATGAATTTAAGCCTGATTACGTAATAGTAGATACTCCTGGTCAGGTAGAGCTCTTTGCCTATAGAAATAGCGGTCCTTTTATAGTAAACAATTTAAAATGTGATGGTAGAGCAGTTTTATTCTTATTTGATGCTTTATTAGTGCTAACTCCTATTAACTTCATTTCTATAGCACTTTTAGCAACCTCAGTTCAACTTAGACTTAAATCGCCACAAGTATACGTTCTCACAAAAAGGGATATTATAGGAAAGGAGGTAAAAAAGATAATAAGATGGTCATCGAGCTCTGCCGCACTTGAAGAATCTATAAGGGAAGTACGAGAAGATTATCAGTACCTCTTGAGTAGTGGAATTTTACGAGAGTTGATAAGGCTTGGTTTCGTTTATGAGTTGATACCTATATCATCTGTTACCCGTGAAGGAATTGTGGAGCTATCTGCAACATTAGCGAATATATTTCGTGGAGGAGAAGAAGTTGAAGACTAATAGGTTAATTAAAACGACTCCAAAAATAGAGAAAGGACTTGTTCATATAATAACTGGAAAAGGCGTAGGTAAGACTACATCAGCTATTGGATTAGGTCTTCGAGCAGTAGGACATGGATTAAAAGTTTACATGATTCAGTTCATGAAAGGAGAAAGAGAAGGAAGAAAGTATGGTGAGATAAAGTCCATCAAAAAGTTTCGAAACTTTAAGGTAGCTCAATTCGGTAGCGGAGAGTTAGTTTCCCATTATAATCCTAGCAAGAAAGACTTTGAGTTGGCTAAAAAAGGCTTTGATCATGCAAAAGAGATCATAAACAGTAGTAAGTACGATGTAGTTATATTGGATGAGATATGGGTAGCAGTACACCATAAATTGATAAGTTTATCTGAAGTTATAAGCTTGATAAAGAAAAAACCTGAACATATAGAATTAGTATTAACAGGAAGATACGCTCCAAAAGAAGCATACGAGTATGCTGATTATGTTTCAGAGATAAGAAAGATAAAGCATCCTTATTCAAAAGGTCTTAAGGCAAGAGTTGGTATAGAGTACTAGCCTATATAATTTTACCAATTATAGTTATAGGTTTTCTAATGATCCATGTTAATTTATCTATTTGTGCTTCATCCATACTTATCAGAATAGCAGTAGCAGGACCAGCAGGCTTCTCTAAATCTATGTTTATATTGTTATAAAACTTAACTTGTCGTCCTATCGTATGAACGATCATCCTTGCCTCATAAGCTATTCCTTGAGTATCTACTGGAACTATATCATGAATGAATTCTAATTGAGTTAATTTAATTAGGTCTTGAAGATTGGCTATCTTTCCCTCTTTCTCAGCTTGAATGACTTCATTTCCAACCTTTGGTTCACCTATTAGCACTAAGGAATCGTTTGGTTGAGTCCTACCTATTCTCAATTCGTCTTCATGCACAAATCCTACAGCAGTAATTCCTAATCCTGTCTGTTCTGTACTTATGTTCTCTTCTGTGTTCACACTTATAGATTGATCTGGATCCAATCCTATCTTTTTCACCTCACTCTTTATACCTCCTAATATCTCTATACCAGTAGGGTTCATCTCTACACTTAGAGTAGCTATTATTACCTTTGGCCATGAGTTTATAGAAATTGTATCCATTAAAGCTACTCTTGTCATGAATCTACCAAGTGTAAAGCCATCTACTTTGATTTTATCCATGGGCTTAGAACCGATACCGCCAGAGGATGTATAGCTTAAACTCAAAATCAAGCCTGTTGGTAGCTTCATTAAAGTTACATCCCCTCTCTTCATTAGCATTATTTGTGATGGAACTACTTTGAGAATTGTCGGGTGAATTAAACTTCCTATATTCTTGAGCATATTAATGTAAAAGGTTAATGCTTGACGGATTACCTCAGACCTATTTAAATCGTACTCTTTTGCAAACCTATCTATCTCATTTATTATTTTCTTTGGGAGTCTCACGTTTATTGGACTACTTTGCCAAGGCTCCTTTACATTAGAGTATTTTAGTGATGGCATCAGCTATCCTTTCTTTCTGCTCATATAAATTCTATAAGCTATTTATCATAAGTTTGAAAAGATAATTATATTTGGCTTATGGCTTCTTAAAAAGGATCCCTTATTTTTAACATATGAGGGTATAACAAAAACTCAAAAAGAGCAACACTTATTCCTAAGGCGCTCGTATCTCATTCCTCTTATCAATTCATAATAATTTCTCTTAAGCTAACTTCTAGGGAGTAAGTTAAATTACCAAAAATAAACCATTTTTAATATAGTTTTATAATTAATGTAACACATCTGTAGTGCAACAAAAAGAGCTTAAATATTGATGGATATTTTTAGATTTAACATGACAAAAACCGAATCAAAGGCAAAACAACCTTACTGGATACCAAAGAGAGTAGCGAGAATGGCTATATTCATAGCTTTGAGTGCAGTAGGCGCTATCATAAAGATTCCTAGCCCTACTGGAACTGTTGCTCTAGATTCTCTCCCTGGATATTTCTCGGCAGTCGCTTGGGGCTATTTGGAAGGAGGTATAGTTATAGCCCTTGGCCATCTTCTCACATCTGCAACTGTTGGTTTCCCTTTAAGCATTCCTATTCATATACTAATCGCTGTTATGATGATAGTCTGGGCATCGATCTTTAGATGGACAACTGTAAAGATCCATTGGATTGTAGGAATAGTAGTAGCTACATTCTTTAACGGAGTAGTTGCTCCTGCAGTCTTCATCCCTATGTTTGGCGAAGGTTTCTTTTACGCAATGGTAATACCTCTTGTTGTAGCTTCCTTAGTGAACATTGCTATAGCTAGTGTTACGTACCAAATAGTGGAGAAAGCAGGATACGTTTAAGTTTATTACCACTTCTAACTTTTTCTATTTCAGCCGAGAATTATATGCCAAGGAAGATTATAGAGGTAGAGAATCTTTGGTATAAGTATCCTAAGGCTGATAGACCAGCCTTATGTGGTATTAATCTTCAGGTAGAGGAAGGTGAGTTTTTAGCTATAATGGGAAAGACAGGTGCTGGAAAGACTACTCTTTGCTTATCCTTTAATGGACTAATTCCTCAATATTTCGAAGGAGGAGAGTACTCAGGTAAAGTCATAGTTAATGGTCTATTAACTTCTAACACACCACCCCAAAAAATAGCCCTTCATTTAGGCATGGTCTTCCAGGACTTTGAGAGTCAGATATTCGGAACTATAGTAGAGGAAGATGTTGCTTTTGGTCCTTTAAACTTAGGTCTCAGTAGAGATGAGATCATAAGAAGAGTTTCTTACTCTCTCTCAGCCTTACGTCTAGAGGGTTATGAGAAGCGTGAGACAGATACACTATCAGGAGGAGAAAAGCAAAGGTTAGCTTTAGCAGGAGTCTTTGCTATGAAGCCTAAGATTCTAGTTCTTGACGAACCAACCTCTCAGCTCGATTCATTGGGTAAGGAAGAAGTATTTTCATCAGTAGCAAGGCTTAGAGAAGATTACAAAACCACGATAATAATGGTAGAGCATAGGTCTGAAGAGATAGCAAAATATGCAGATAGAGTTATCATTATGAGTGATGGCAAAATAGCTTTGGAAGGCTCTCCTAGAGAAGTGTTTAGTAAAGTAGCATACTTACTTGAGAAAGGAGTTCGTCCTCCTCAAGTTTGTGAGCTGGCTTTCTCTCTTACTAAAAGAGGGTTCTCTTCAAAATTCTTTCCTATAACGGAGGATGAGTTTATATTTGCTTTTCCTAAACTATCCATTAAAAAGAGTTCTACATGCTCTAACATATACCAAGATAAAGAAGAAATGATAGTTATAGAAGATTTGCATTATATATATCCAAATAATGTAAAAGCTCTTAATGGGATAAGTTTAACTATTAAAAAAGGAGAAATTGTAGCAATAATAGGCCAGAATGGATCAGGGAAGACTACTTTAGCTAAACATCTGATAGGCTTGTTAAAGCCAACTTTTGGAAAAGTATTGATCAAAGGTCTTGATACTAGAGAGCAGACTACTGGCAAATTAGCAAAAATAGTTGGCTATGTCTTTCAGAATCCTGACCATCAAATATTCGCTACTTCAGTAAAAGATGAGATTTCCTATGGTCTTAAGAACTTAAAACTACCAAAGGAGGAGATAGAAAAAAGAGTTTCAGAATCGCTAAAATTTGTAGGTCTTGAAGGATTTGAGAATTATCATCCTTTTTTGCTCAAAAAAGGTGAAAGGCAAAGAGTTGCCTTTGCATCCATATTCGCTATGAAACCTGAAATCTTTGTTGTGGATGAACCTACGACAGGTCAAGACTATATAGGTTCAGAGAACATGATGCACATGCTTTTAAAACTGAACGAGAATGGTCACACAATCATAATAATAACCCATGACATGAGAATCGTTGGAAAATATGTAAAAAGGGTCATAGTCATAGATAAAGGTAAAATTGTTTTAGATGGAAGCACAAAACAAGTCTTCTCTGAGTTTGATACTTTAAGAAGATGCTATCTATTACCTCCACAGATTACAAGAATTGGTAGAGAGTTAAGCTTTAAGGGAGAAGAAACGATACTTACTGTGGAGGATATGTTATCTAGGCTAGGGAATTAAATTGGCCTTTTTTGAATATATTCAAGAAAAATCCATAATTCATAAGATGGATGTTCGCCCAAAAATTACATGGTTCATCTGCACAGTAATCTTAGCCTTCGTCTTTTGGGATTCAATTTACCTTTTCGTTATTTTTACTTCCATAATGATTTTATATTACATTGTCAAGATTCCTCTTAAGAAATTTCTAAGCTTAATGAAAATTCTTCTTATACCGTTGATCTTTATATTTAGTTATGAAGCCCTTTTCTATCAAGGCAAGACGATATTATTTTATCTTATACCAAAGACCAATAATTTTGGACCTTATATAGCAATTACTCTAGAGGGAGTGATGCTTGGTATAACTTTTCTTCTTCGAATTTTGATTATGGTGATGGCATCATCCTTGCTCACCCTCACTACTCCTATATACCACTTCATAGCATTCCTTCGTAAGATTAGAATTCCCTACCAAATAGCCTTTATTATCACGACAGCAATAAGGTTTATACCCGTTCTTGAGAGAGATGCTCTAGCAACGATAGATGCTCAAAAGGCAAGAGGAGCAGAGTTAGAAGCCTCAAAAGGCTTTTTACAGATAATAAAGACGTATGTGCCTATAATGATTCCTATGCTTATAGGAGCTATAAGACGTTCAGAGACCCTTGCTATGGCTATGATTGCTAGAGGGTTTGGAGCAACTGATAATTGGACAGATTTTTACGAAATAAAAGCTAAAAAGTCTGATTACTTTTACACTTTTTTATTCCTTACCATCCTTGCTTTTGGCTTATATCTCAGCATGATGGGTTATGGAGTTGGTTATAGATGGCATTAAATATTGATTCGATATTATCAAAATCTATTGGATGTCTAGCAGGCGTCGCCATCGGAGATGCTATGGGCATGCCTACTTTTGGATTATCCCCAGATCAAATACGTAAAAAGTTTGGCAAAGTTACGAATTTTATGGATGCACCAATCGGGCATTTAATTCACGACGGTTTAAAGGCAGGTCAAGTTACAGATGATACTCAAATAACTTTAGTGTTAGCAGATGCAATTATCAAGGATGGATTTGTATCAAAGGAAGGATTTGCCCAAAGATTGTTAGAATGGAGTAAAGGATTAGGTGCTTCAGCAGATAAATTACTTGGACCTAGCACAAAAAAAGTACTGGAAAAGATGGCTAAGGGAATTAAACCTCAAGATATTAATGAGACAGGAACTACGGATGGTGCCTCTATGAGAGTTTCTCCTATAGGAATTTTAAATGCAGGCTTAAATTTAGAAAAAGTTGTGGAAGATGTTGTAAAATCATGTGTTCTAACTCATAACACCAGCGTGGCTATATCAGCAGCTTCATCTGTAGCTTGTGCCATATCAAAAGCTATTATAGGAAAATGTGGAGTCGATGTGATAGAGGCGGGAATAGAAGGTGCAAAGCTTGGCGCTAAATTTGGAATTTTTTATCCAGCAGCTCCCGTTGATAAAAGGATTGAGTTAGCAATAAAGATAGTTTTGGAGGCAAAGAATTTTGAAGAGATGATAGATTCTCTTTACAATTATGTTGGAGCAGGCATAGAGTCTAATGAAGCTATACCTACTGCCTTTGGAGTTTTTTTCGCTACTAATGGTGAGCCTATGGACGCTATAATAATGGCAGCAAATATTGGAGGAGATTCAGATACTATAGCATCGATAGTAGGAGGTATAGCAGGAGCATTTAAGGGAATTGAGGCTTTTCCAAAGGATGTAGTCAAAAAGGTTGAACAAGTGAATGGATTAAATTTTGAGAGGGTAGCAAAAAAGCTTCTTGAGGTAAGAGAGAGGAGGTTGATGAAGTTATAGATGTACTAGCTTTTGGAGATATAGTCTTAGATTTAATCATACCAATAGAGTACTTTCCAATAAAAGAGGAAGATGTGCAAATATCACAATATATGAAAAAAGAACTTGGAGGCGTTTGTAATTTCCTTATAGCTTCCTCAAAGCTTGGTTTAAAGACTGGAGTAATTGGTTGTATAGGAGAAGATGAAAACGGTAAATTCATCAAAGATTCATTGGATAAAGAAGGTATTGACGTAACAAGTTTAGATACAATAAAAGGAGAAAGTACAGCGATAGTTCTTGTTTTAGTGAATAAAAATGGTAAGCATTCTTTCATAGGAATAAATGGAGTTGGAATAGAACTTTGTAAAGCTGTTAATATTGATAAAATAAAATCCTCAAAAATCATATATACATCAGGGCATACTTTAGTCAGATCACCAAGCCTTGATTTCACTCTTGAAGCTATAAAAAAGGCATCAGAATTTAACATACCTGTATTCTTTGATCCTGGCCCTTTAGTGAATAAAATCCAGAGTAGCATCATAGATACCGTTTTAAAAAATACGAACACTCTTCTACTAAATAGTATTGAGGCAGAATTCTTGACAAAGACTCATAAATTGGAGCTTGCATCTAAGACTCTTTTAGAAAAAGGTGTTAGAACAGTTGTAATAAAACTAGGTGCTAATGGCTGTTTTATTGCCCAAGAAGATATTTCAATTCATTTACCAGGCTTTAAAGTACCTGTTGTAGATACTACTGGTGCTGGAGATATTTTTAATGCAGCCTATATTTATGGATATTTAAAGCAGCTCCCTATAAATCATATAGGGATAATTGCTAACGCTGCAGGAGCTATTAAAGTCACTAGATTAGGTGGAGGTACTCAGGCTCCTTCAAAGAAAGATTTAGTGAATTTTCTTAAAGAGCTTAAATCCCTTACTAATATTGAACAGTTATTTGAGTATCTAAAGAGTTAATATTTTAAAACAATAAATTTATTTATAAAATTTACAAGAACAGCATCCTAAAGAAAATTTATTTTGTAATTTACTGTTTAAGTAACTATCTCATTAAGCTTCTTTAAATTTATGCCCTTTTTATCTCTAAAGCTATTCTATCTCAGTGCTCATTCTTCTATTGTATTTTACATTCACATATTGAGAAATTATTTCTATGTGTACATTCGTTCCTCCATCATGTCTTGTTGCAACATCTTGAGCCTTTTTAGAATTATTTTAGATAATAAATCTCTTTCTGTGAATATTCCTATAGGCTTACTTTGGCTTACGACTATTAAACTACCTATATGCTTTTCTCCCATTATTTCACATGCTTTAGCTACA
>JAVZMU010000044.1:0-9162 GCA_038883135.1 Nitrososphaerales archaeon | reverse complement strand
GTTTATGAGAAAAAA
This sequence comes from Nitrososphaerales archaeon, assembly GCA_038883135.1. Classification (GTDB taxonomy): domain Archaea; phylum Thermoproteota; class Nitrososphaeria; order Nitrososphaerales; family JACAEJ01; genus JAVZMU01. The sequence goes on along the minus strand of JAVZMU010000044.1, from coordinate 9,147 downwards.
GGCAAGGTAAGAAAGATACATCATGTTATTCATGTTCCTAGCTTCGATATTGCGGATCAGATCGTAGATTCATTATCAAAGAGAGGAGACTTATCTTCAGATGGTAGACCAATATTCAATAATCTATCATCGCCAGAGCTTGTTGAAATACTGATGAGCATATACAAGGATACTCTAATAATACCTTCTCATGCTTGGACTACTTGGTGGAGCTTGTTTGGGGCTTTCTCTGGATTCGATTCTATAGAGGAATGCTATGAAGATATGACTAAGCACATATATGCAATAGAAACAGGTCTAAGTAGCGATCCTCCCATGAATTGGAGGCTAAGTAAGCTAGATAAATTTTGTTTGATGAGCAATTCAGATGCCCATAGTCCATGGATTTGGAGATTAGGTAGAGAGTTCAACGTGTTTGATCTTAAGAAACCATCATATTTTGAGATATTAGATGCTGTAAAGAAGAAGGATAAGAATAGATTCATATTCACAGTCGAAGTACCGCCAGAGTATGGAAAGTATCATTATACAGGCCATAGAAACTGTAATGTATCTTTACATCCCAGAGAAGCCATAAAACTTGGCAATAAATGCCCGAAATGTGGTAGGAAGTTGACCATAGGAGTATTACAAAGAGTTGAGGAACTAGCAGATAGACCAGAAGGTTTCATGCCAAAGAATGCTATACCGTACAAATCACTACTACCATTATACGAGATAATATCTCATGTTATGGAAATAGATCAGCTTTACTCAAAAAAGGTCATGGAAGAGCAGGATAAATTGATAGCAAATTTTGGGAATGAATTGAATGTTTTACTCAATGCCAAAAAGAGCGAGTTATTAAAGGTAACTAGTGCGAAGATCGCAGATGCAATAATAAAAACTAGAGAGGGAAGGGTAGAATTCATAGCAGGATATGATGGAGTATATGGAAAGCCCATTTTTGATACATACAATGAAAGCATCGAAAAAAGAGAATTATATACTCAAAAAGAAGCGAAGAGCCTAGACGACTTTATATGATATAAATTCACTCTTAATGTAATTTGTCTAAATACATCCCATACTCCATAAGACTGTAAATTGCCCTTGCAGCCCTCTCAGGCATAGAGTAGGAAGGTATACCACTCTTCTCGAACCTAACTCTAAATTCCTCTGCCATCTCTGTTCCACCCATTACACAGGCAACGACAGGTTTTTCTTGCTTCAATGCTATATCAGCAATCTTCTCTATTACATCATCTAGGATAGAGGGAGTTTGAGGTAATGTTATGACTAGCACGCCATCTATGTCTTTATCATCAAGTAGTATCCTAAGAGCCTTGACATACATGTCACTGGTAGCAAGTGCTGTAAGGTCTACTGGGTTTGAGTTTGCTATTATAGGAAGCAACTCGCCTTTTTTCTTCAAATCTTCAAATCTGTTTATTACATCATCAGAAAGTTTAACAACTGAGAGTCCAGATTCTTCACAGGTATCTGCAGCCACAATTCCAGGACCTCCACCATTTGTGAGTATTGCAACTTTTTTTCCATGAGCTGGTGGTTGTAAGTTCAAGGCTCTACCCATATCGAAAAGTTCTTCTAAATTCATCGCTCTCACTATTCCACTCTGCTTAAAGACTGCACCATAAATTTCGTCAACTCCACTTAATGCACCAGTATGAGAAGCAGCAGCCCTTGCTCCAGCACTAGTCTTTCCTGCTTTTAAGGCAATTATAGGCTTAAGAGCTGAAACTTTCTTTGAAGCTTCGAAGAATGCTCTTCCATTACCTATGCCTTCTATATATAGTAAATTTACTTTTGTTTTCTTATCTTCAGCAAAGTAAAGTAAGAGTTCATGCTCAGCCACATCACACCTATTCCCAAGGCTTATGAAACATCTCACCCCAATACCATGACCAGCCATATAGTCTAACGCTGCAGCTCCAAAAGCACCACTTTGACTTATCAATACAATAGAGCCTGGAAAGGGTCTAGAAGTAGCTACAACTTCCCTACCACTCGATAATGTTTTAACTTCAGGTAAAAAGAGAGTATCCATACCTGAGTAAGGATCATAAACTCCTAAACAATTTGGACCTATTATTCTTATTCCTGATCTTAATCCTATTCTCTTAACTTCTTCCTCAAGCTTTACATTCCCTACTTCACTGAAACCAGATGAAATTATTATTGCTGCTTTAACTCCTATCTCTGCAGCTTCTTCCATAACACTAGGAACTATTTGCGCAGGAACTGCTATTATAATCGTCTCTACACTCCTACCTATACTCTTTAGAGATGGATAGCACTTCACACCTAGAACTTTAGAATATTTTGGATTCACCGGATAAATATCTCCGTTGAATATCCATTTCTCTTTGTTCATCAGAAGATTATGTAAAACTACGTAGCCAACCTTTGTTATAGTTTGGGAAGCACCTATTACAGCTACTGATGATGGCTCAAAGAAAGATTTTATATTGTTTAGACTCATTAAGCCAACTCCTTATGCAAATCTAAAAGGCTATCTCTTATAAGTTTGAGTCTTCTTTAAAAGGCTTTTAATTACGAATTTATCTAGGACCTTTTAATCCAGTACAATGAACTTCTCCTTTTATCCTCCTTAAAAAGGATTCACAGGCAAAGCATTCTAAGAAAGGTACTTCCTCTTTTATTACAGGGCACTGAACCAATTCACGCTTCATTCTATTCATCATCTTGCTACTCACAACTCCTTTCAGGCTTGCTGTAACTTCCTTTGGTACACTAAAAGCCTTTTCTCTTTGTAAGACTTTAACAAGATACTTTGGCTGATTCACCATTATACTTCAAGTTTAATTTGAATTTTTAAAATATAAAGTAAATTGTTAACTTAATCTAGGCTTGAATTTATAACGTTTTAACCATTTTTATATTCAAGAGTTCTCTTCTTATAAGTCCTTTAATACATCCATAAGAGCATATCTACACTTATTTTCTTGTAGAGCTATTAAATGCATAGCTTAGCTATATTAGATCCTTCTCATTATAATGTTTAGAGAGCTCTAAAAGCAACTAAGATATGTTGATAGCTATTCAGGAAAAGCATTTGACAATATTTTACCTTTTAATTCATTAGTATTTATAAATATAGAAAAGCTACATGGTAAATTAGAGCCTATGATGGAGGAAATTAACTTCAAACCTATAGGTTATGTGAAAACAGATGCTGATGAAGACATGATAAGAAAGAATAGGAAGAATGTGATATCAGAAATAGTAATATCAGAAGATTTGACTGAAGCTTTGGATGGTATAGAAGAATTTTCCCATATATTCGTAATATTCTATATGCATAGAGCGTCTACTGAGAAAATAAACCTCAAGATTCATCCAAGAGGAAGGCAAGATTTACCTTTAATGGGTATTTTTGCTACTAGATCTCCTTACAGACCGAATCCTTTAGGTCTTACGTTAGTTGAATTGATAGATAGAAAGAGGAATATAATAAAGGTGAAAGGATTGGATGCAATAAATGGTACTCCTATCATAGATATTAAGCCTTATGATCCTTTAGATTTAGCTTCAGAAGCTCGTGTTCCAGAATGGTGGATAAAACTTCATCAAAGTGCTTGAGATATCATATCAGCCTAAAGTCTTCTTTAACTGTTGTTAAAACTATATGTGTATTAGTCCTTTCTACAAAAGGCATCCCCAAAAGGACTTTTGTGAAGTTGCTTAACTCCTCTCTGCTATGAAACTTTGCTATTATAATAGCATCAGTCAAGCCTGTTACATCATAGACTGCGCATATATTTGGAAACTTTGCTATCTCTTTTTCCATTTCAATAAGTTTCCCTTTGGATACGGTTATCTCTGTTATGGCTGTTAATTCATAACCTAACTTCTCATGATCAAGAATTACTGAATATCCCTTTATCAACCCTTCCTTCTCCATCTTTCTGACTCTAGAAAGGACTGTTCCTACTGCCACACCTATCTTACTTGCTACCTCTCTAAAAGATAATCTTGCATCCTTGAGATACTCAGATAAAATCTTCTTATCTATCTCATCTATGGACAAAATGGATCAGCTTTGATCATTTTATAAATGCTCATATATATAATTTGCACAAATACTCATTACATACCTATTAAAAATTGCATATTTGGTAATTCTTAACGACTTTAATTATTCTAATAGACTTATATGATACCATGAAGGATCATATCACATATATCCATAAGGTAAGATCTTTAATAATCAAAATAATAAAAAAGTTTTTAATTAGCATTTAAGGTTATTTAATGTTAAAAGGGGTGTCTTCTAATAACGTTAAGTGATTTTTTCAACTTGATAAGTGATCTTATACCTGTATTATTTATCGTTGCTTTATCGCTAATCTTCATTTATGAATATGAAGTCCTAAGAAAGGAAAAAGACTAATTTTTGATAAGAATTTAAATAATGATGGTTTTTAATAATTTAATCAATATGGTGAACAAATGGATATTCGTGGTTATTGACCATAAAACAAATGATAAAATCATAAAAGCTATAGATGTATTGAGAAATAGAATAAAGGAGAAGTTTTGGTCTCTTAATAGAAACACCAAGAACTTTAACCGAATAAAAAAAGATGATGAAGTAATATTTTACGTAGGAGGAAGTGATGGGCAGAAGTTCGTAGGAAGATGTACTTTAGATAGTGATCCTTACCCAATGACTTCTGAGCAGAAAAAACAAATTATAGGGTATCCATCAACTTTATTCACTCATGCAGTAAACTTAAAGGATAGTGAATTATGGGAAGAACCTCTACTCGTTACAGATTTAAAAGAAGAATTAACTTTTATCAAAAATAAGGATTTATGGCAAAAATACTTCAGAGGAAGCATAATATTATTATCTGAAGAAGATTATAAAACAATACTGTCTGAAGCTAAAAGATGATTTATAGATTATAATGAAGGTTTCAAGTATGGGAGAGGTTGATAAAGTTCCAGGACCTTTAATAGGATTTGTAGCTAGTCAGAGCGGGGCAACAACTTGTACTATCCTTCTTATTGAAGGTTTAGAAGATAAAGTAAGAGAGGAAACCTTTGTAATGGTAAGAGATGGAGAAAGATGGATATTAGGAGTAGTAAGGGCTGGTACAGGTGTAGATGAAAATCTACAATCAGGACGTTATAGTCCAGGCATAGCCTATGCAAAAAAGGGTCATGCACCATCAAGTGCAAGAAGATCCTTCTACTATACATTCTCTGTTATAGGACAAGTAAAAGATGATGGTATAGAAGAGAATCGGCAAGTAATTCATCCAGGTGCTCAGGCTTACCTTGTTCAAGATAGAAATCCTTTCTCAGCTTTTAAGAAAAGTGACTACTTATGGGCTGGAAACTATTGGGAATGTGAGGAATGGGAAATTCCTTTTCACAAAGATTTCATTCCTTATCATATAGGCGTTTATGGAGCAACAGGCTGTGGTAAATCCTTTTTGACTCGTTTTCTTTTAATACCTCTATTAATGCAAGCTGGATATGGAGTCTTAGTATTGGATTGGGAAGGTCGTGATTACGCAAAATATATGCCAAAAAACACAGTTCTTGTGTCCCAAGTAAAGATGGATATTGATACTGTTATAACTTATATCTGCTCTCGTGCTAACCATTTTGGTTATTATGGCTCTCAAAGAGAGAATAATAGACTTCGCCAAGCCTTAGAATACTTGCTAAGAACTTATGAGAGTAGTGAAGAAAGCTGGAGAATGAAGAGTGAATTCGAAATTGGTGATTGGTTAGATAGTGAGATAAAGCAACATCTGGAAATGACAGAAGGTAAAAGAGCAGATCATCTTCAAATGTATAAGGCTCGTGTTACTGCAGGCTTACAACGCATTGAAAGTAAACATTGGGCTACGATTCTAGGAAAGATGGAACCTAAGGATTTGCTAGAAAGAGCAAAGAGTAATGGTTTGGTAATTCTTGATATGGCTCCAGTGGGTAGTGAAGAAAAGCTTGCTTTCTTTAAAAGCCTTGGGAGTTATATGAGAGAGCGATTAGAAGAAGGTGAAGATCTTAACATTGCTCTAATAATAGATGAAGGACCTCAGTATGCACCATGGCAACCAAGAGGGATACAGATAGATACTACTGATCTTATCCAAGACCTTTGTGCTTTAGGTAGAAAGCATAGATTATCAGTAACTATGCTTGCTCAAGGTATGGCAGGAGATATAGGTATAAACGCTGCAATTAGAAGAAATTTGAACACTCATTTTATAGGTCAAATTCATCCTCTCGATGCTGAGGAAGCAGGGAAATGGTTAAATCCATATCACATTCCAGTTGAAAGGCTTCTCCGCATGAAGCCAGGTCATTTTTACTTTATAGGAAAAATGAATCCATCCCCTACTCCTCTTCTAATTTCTTTCAAGATTAAGTGATTCTTATGGATGAAGAAAACCCATTGCTTCAAATGCCTAGACCGTTAGTAGATACCTTTTTTCAACTCGCAGAAGAACATGCAATAAATGCTTTAAAAAGGATCAAAGAATCTGAGGCAAGAATTCATAAAATAGCAGAATACATTCAATTAAAAACTGTAAAACCAAAAGAAGCAAGTTTGACTATAGCTACTGTAGATGGCTCCATCAGCCCTAAATCAAGTAACAGATTAGGGACTAGAATGACAATTTTAAGTGCTGGTTACAAAATCTTTAGAAATAAAGAGTTAATAGAAGAACATTTTTCTGGTGATGTATTTTCTGAGAGTTCACTTGAAGGACACATGTTTTCCATTTTAAGCAATCTCAAGATGATCAAAATGGAGCGAATAATGGCTATTGAAGCCTTAAAAAAGAATCCTGATATATTGCTTATAGATGGACCTTTTCTCTCCTTCCTCTATCCACCAAGTTGGGTTGTTCGTTTTACTTCTGAAGGAAAAAAAGAGGCGCAAGATATAGTAAGGTTAACTTCAAGATTAATAAACTCAAAGAAAGTAATCGGAGTGATAAAAAGGAGTACACTAAGGGCGATAGATGGTTGGCTTTTTGTACAAGGAAAAGAAGATTTAGTTACAAATACAAGGGATAAATACATTCTCACTAGACTTATGTCTCCTTCTACATATTGGACTTACGATTCAATAATGGATGATCCTATAGTGTACTCGAGAGCTATCTCAAGGGCACAATTGAGAGGGTTAAAAGGAGAGGAAGCTCTTAAATGGGCAAGAATGATACTTAAAAGAGATCAGACAAGGCTTGGAATAGAGTCGCCTCCAAAATTGAGAAGAGGTTATATCAGACCCTTCTTAGAAACTGCTCCTTTTGAGATTGAGATACCAGAAGATATAAGTATTAATGAAATAGCTGAGAATATTATTCCAATATGCAATCCAGCTACAGGTCTCCCATTCCCTCTTGATCTTATAGATGCAGACATTTCTCTTGATATAAAAGTTGCAAAAACTTTTGCTGACGAAGTAGAGGCTAGAGTACTAAATGCTGAAAACCAAAGGGCTGTAAAAGACTATTTTGCTAAAATTAATCCTCAGAAAGACGAATAAAAAATTAAATTTAATGACTGGATTTATTAAAAATAATAATGAATATCGCATTAACTCGTTTAGATAAAAGAAAAACTGCAGTAATAAAAGAGATGAATTTAGATGACAATATAAAGAAAAGATTAATGGCTCTTGGATTACTACCAAACTCATACTTGAAAGTTTTAAGAATAGCTCCTTTTAGGGGAGCTATTCTAATAGATGTTGGAGGCTGTCCACTTGTCATAAGCCATGATTTAGCAGAGAAGATACTTGTTGAGGAATTGGAATGAAAGAAATTAGAATAGGCTTAATTGGAATACCTAACTCAGGTAAAAGCACTATATTTAACAAACTCACAGGAACTTATCAAATAGTCGGGAATTGGCCAGGCAAGACAGTAGAAACTGTAGAAAGAGCTGTAAAGTTCAAGGATAGGATTTTCTTACTCATCGATTTTCCTGGCACACAAACTCTTACTCCTACGAGCATGGAGGAAGAAATTGCTAGGGAGTACCTGATTGAAAATAGACCAGATGTTATAATTCAAGTTGCAAGTGCAATCGACCTTGAGAGAAGCATATATTTGACTTTAGAATTGATCGAGCTTGGAATCCCTATTGTAGTAGCATTGAATCAGTTTGATGAGACAATAAAACATGGATTTGAGATAGATGCTGAAAAGCTATCTGAAATTCTTGAAGTACCCATCATACCAACAGTTGCTATAAGAGGAGAGGGAATCGAAAAATTGGTTGAGGAAGCCTTCAAAATTGCTCATTCTAAGTCGAAAGGAAAGATTATGGTAGATAAGGATATTAAACTACAAATCAACAAAGTGATAAGTATAATCAAAGATTTCTTGCCTGATCGTTATCCTTTAGAGTGGTTCGCCTTGAAACTTTTTGAAGAAGATCCATGGGTGGCTAAAAAGATAGGTGAATTGGATGTTGAAGGTAGGTTGAAGAGTGTTTTAAAAGAGGAGAAAGCTTCTATCAGAAAATCGACTGGTCTATCCTCTTCACTTTTTATAGTCAACAAAAGGCGCTTGATCGCAGAAAAGATTGCGAACGAAGTTAGAAAGACCAAGCCTGTAAGTAAAAGTAAGTTCATTGAAACTTTAGACTCGCTCTCTACCTCTTCTTATGGATATCCTTTACTGGCAGTAGTCATGACAACAGTTTTTGTAGTAACCCTTGGATTAGGATTGCTATTGAGGGATATAATTAGCTATCTTTTCCTTGGGCTATCTAGTTATTTTGCCTTTAATATGGCCAATTCTTTACTTAGTGCTATCCTATCAGGAGTTCAACTATCTTTGTTAGTAGGTTTGAGTTTCATTATTCCTGTGGTCTTCTTATTCCATTTCTTCTTTTCTCTTTTAGATGATAGTGGCTACCTAGCTAGAGCTGCTTTTCTAATCGATAAAGTTATGAGAAAGATTGGATTGAATGGTAAAGCATTCATACCTCTTCTTTTAGGATATGGTTGTAACGTGCCTGCTTGTGTGACTTGTAGGATTTTAGAAGGCGATAAACCAAGATTTATAACGGCATTAATGATTACCCTCATCCCCTGTGCATCTAGGATGATTATAATCTATGGTTTAATAGCTATTTATATTGGGA
>JAVZMU010000043.1:0-9268 GCA_038883135.1 Nitrososphaerales archaeon | reverse complement strand
CATCATTATGAATGTAATAGCTGATTCACTCTTCAGTTTCTTAATAACAACAAATAAATATATTTATGGTAATTATTTGACGACTTTTAACGATCTTCTTTTTCTATGGGGATATTTTGCTTTATTCCTTGGTTTTTACATTCATCTAAAGGAATTTTAAGTACAAAAGTTCAAAAATCAGAACTCTTATCTTCATCTATTGTAAGAATCTAATAAAAATGAGGATCATTCCTGTAATAGATATAATGAGAGGGGTTGCAGTTCATGCAAAAAGTGGTCAAAGGCAGTACTATCAACCTATAAAGAGCCAAATATGTAAAAACTCTAATCCCATAGACTTGGCTTTAACCTTCAAATCGAATTTTGGTTTTAAAGAATTGTATATTGCTGACTTGGATAGCATTATGGGAATTGGTAATAATATAGATGTGCTCAAAAGAATTTATGAGACAAGTAGAATGAGGCTCATGGTGGATTCAGGGATAAATGATGTTAAAAATGTAGGAGATATCTTTCATGCCGGAGTTAAAAAAATCATTGTTGGGACGGAGACTTTAACAAGCTTTGAAAAATTAAAGAGTATTCTAGAATTTACTGGATATGAAAATGTTATTGTTTCTATCGATATAAAAGATGGTAAGATTCTTTCAAAATCAAAAGAAATATCTAGGCTAAGTCCTGAAAAATTAGCGAAAAGGTTAGAATCAATGAATATTAAAGAGCTTATCATTTTAGATTTATTAAGAGTTGGTAGGGAATCAGGTGTTAACGTTGATTTAATAAAAAGTATTTCAAATTCTGTAAATATTCCTATAATTACAGGAGGAGGCATTAAAGATATCCATGATATTTTTTTACTTCGTGATATTGGAGTTTCTGGAGTATTAATCTCTACAGCTCTTCATAATTTAAAGATAAAAAGAGAGGATTTGTTAAAAATAGGATTTTATGAGTAATATGCTGGTATGGGTGAAGATCTTGTTACGAATCTATCAGGTATCTTAAAGTTCTCCATTTCTACTGTATAGTAAGAACGAAACTTCTTAGCAAGATTACTCTCCATGGCATTCATTAAATCTTCTGGTAAATTAGGCTTTACCCAATATGTCCTTCCTTCAATGGATTTGACTATTTCTCCATCCTTTACTATTATCTCTCCATCCTTTATAGTGAAAATTGCCTTACTAAGAGCCTTACGAATCTTCTTATAATCACATGATGGATCTATCTCTCTTGGATTTATATCGTATATTGTAACATCAGCATCCGCACCTACTCCTAAATGTCCCTTATCCTTTAAGCCAAGAATCTTAGCAGTTGCAGCCCTTGTTATAATCGCTATTTCATAAAATGAATATTCTCTATCCATGTTATCTAGATCGCTTCTCGATCTTGCTCTCTTAGAAATCTTTTCAAGAGTTCTTTTCCTTGCTTCCTTGCTCATAAGCCAAGCAATTACTCTAGGATAATGAGTGAAAGGTCCACCGTTTGGATGATCAGTAGTCATGAATATTCTCCAAGGATCTTTAGCGAGTAAAGCTAACTCTAATCCTATAGTCCACATGGTTGCATGAACAAAGTTACTCTTTTTATAGTGTATTGGTACAAGACCAGCTCCTTCTTCATTTTCTACATCTGAATTCGTCCATTTGTTCTTTGTTATTAAATGTAATTTATATTCAAAAGGTCCATCTCCTGTCATTGTAGTGGTATCAGTAAATATGACTTGACCAAGGTCTAAACTCACATGCTTATTGGCATTGACATACTTCATTATCTCATGAGCGCCTGATCTCATAGTAATCCAATCTGAACCAGCGTATCCATTAAATTGAACATGAGTTAGATGGATTATTGGGCTATCTTCCTTTGCAAGGTCTTTAACACAATCCATGGTATCTATTGTGGTTTGATAATTACCTGGTGTACCTAGACCGTTAGCATGAACATGAATTGGATGAGGTAGATTGAGAAGTTTGTTGACCTTACATAACCATCTAATAATCTCTTTTGCAGTTACATTAAAGTGAGGGACTGGTTCATCTAAAGTTTCAGGCCTTCCCCATAAAACATCTAAGAACTCTACATCTCCCCATTTCCAAGCTTCAACACATCCTGGATCTACAAGCTTTATTGCATAGCCCTTTGTTGCATTCAAAGTCCAAGCTACATATGCTGCACATTCATCGAGCTTATTATCCCTTAAATATTCCATCACGAACCAATTATTACCGAACATAACAAAGCAACCTTTGTCAAGTATAGGTATATCTTTGAACTCGTGATGGCAATGTAGCATCTTTAAAGGAGGATTCGCAGGTTCAAATACAGTTGTATAACCAAGTATTGCGTATCTATAACCAATTGTAAAGCTTGATGGAACAGAGTATCCAACACCTGAACGCTTTACTTGAGTCTTGGGTTCAACGTCCCTATAATGATCTTCTGGACGAAGCATTCTCCCAGTATTGCACTTTGGTCCTGCTATATGTGAGTGAAGATCAACCCCTCCTGGCATCACAAGTTTATTTGATGCATTTATTATGTAAGCCTTTGACTCATCTACTTTCTCAACTATCTTATTGTCTTTTATAGCTATATCCATGATTTCTCCATTTATGCCATTTATAGGATCGTAAACAACACCATTTTTTATCAATAATTCCATTTTATCACCTCCTTTTTGATCTTATAGTTTTTAATATCATACTAACTATCTTTTCATCAGGATATATTCCTGGAGGAGGGTCAACAACTTTCTTAAGAGGTAGAGGAACTGTATCCATTCTGTAAGCAGAACCTTCAGCCTCTATACCTGTAAAAGCGCAAGGTATAACAACTTCTGCAGCAAGAGCAGTCATCGATAAATGAGGATCTATAACAGCGTAAGGAATTTTACATAAGTTTTTGGCTGCATCTTTTGGGAAATGTGCCAATGGATCTGAAGCAACTATGAGTGCAGCATCACACTCTCCTCTTCTTAGCAAATCTGTAAACGTTGTTTCTCCAGGGCTATAGTATGGATAACCATGACTAAAGTCTACTGCATAAGGATATCCTGTCTGCCAAGCTGTTACCTCGTTCATACCCGTCACATTGTAGTGTCCTCTCATCGGCATGATGACGAATTTTGTCCACTTATTCAAATCACGGACAAGAGAGATAGCCATGTCTATATTTCTCTCCTTTCCTTTGCTCATAGTCAAACCCAGTCCATAAAAAAGAACTCCAAATTCACAACTTCTCATTATTTCTGCTAATTCTTCAATTTGCTCTATTGATAGCCCAGCAACACTCTCTTCCTCTATCTCATCGAATTGTAAAGCCATTCTTAATGCAGACATAAGTTCATAATCTTGACCTGGTTCGATAGGAATATAAAGATCAGCAAGCCTTGCACTTGGAGTCTTTCTAACATCAATAACTATAAGCTTTCTATCCTTTCTTCCTTTTCTAAACCTTCCTTCTGATAGAGCAGAATATCTTGCCAGATGCCTTGGATGGGATTCTTGGAAGTTGCTTCCCCAGTAAACGATAAGATCAGCTCTATGTCTGATTTCTCCAAGGGTACATGATGGCATACCTTGATCATGTAACCCTAGCGCACTAGGACCGTGGCAAGTTACCGTTTGATTGTCTATGATTCCACCTACTTCTTCAGCAAGCTCTACACCTAAAGCTTGAGTTTCACAGCTTGTACAAGCAAAACCGTAAATAACAGGAAGCTCTGCATTCATTAAGATTTCTGCAGTCTTGTTTATAGCTTCTTGAATACTTGTGGGTTTTAGCTCGCCATTATTTCTCATTAGTGGAGAAAGATTTCTTTCCTTGTAATAGTTCAAGAATTTTGTAGCTGAAACAGAACAAGAATTTTTAACCTTAATTATCTTATTGTCCTCAACAGTAGCCTCTATATCATCACATAAACAACCACATATTGGACAGACGACATTTTTAATTACTAACAAATTGGACTACCTCTTTAAGTATTCGCTTAACAACTCTTTCACACTTAAAACTTTTTCTTGTGGAGCTGGTTCAACCTCAGCAGTTATGCCCTTGAAAGAAGGCATCCCGCTGCTATCGGTATCAGGACCCATGATCATATTAGCGTATGGTCCATAAGGAATAAACACAACTCCAGGCTTAGCGATATTTTGTGAAATATTGCATTTAACAACGATACTACCAAATTGCGTTGTAACACGTATAGAATCACCCTCTTTAAGTCCCAATTCTTCAGCATCCTTTGGATGTACCTCACAGACAGATACACTCTCCATATATTTATCTGAAACTTTACTCAACTCTTTTCCCATACCTTGCTTCAGGCTCCTACCTGTTAGTAGTATTGCTTTAAATTTCATAGTCTTCCGAAGAGCTTGAGAACAATACTTCCTTAACTATTTTTCCTTTTTATATTTTATTTCTTAATGCAAATAGAAATTATAATTTTTAATTTTTGTAAATAAAATTTATTTTTTCTTGTTTTAAAATCTATAATGTTCATATTTTTGTATAAAATAAAAATTCATTTTTGATGAGTTAATAGCTTTATATACTCTGTACCTTTCCCTTCAAGTGAACCTACCAAGACTTGATGATAAACTTCTCCACTTCGTCTATCAATAACTTTCTCTAACCTTCCTTTAGCAATTATAATATCACCAATATCAAAGATCCCACCATACAAGCCTTCATATGTAGTTACATTTTTAATATCTTCCACTTTCTTACCCTCTTCTATTACAACTTTTTGCAAAAAATAAGTATGTGGAAGAAAGATGGATTCTGATACATCCGAAATTGTTGCTTTTACCTTTACTAAGCCCATAGGAGAGAAGATTTTATCTCCATAAAACTCAGTAATTTCTGAATTTAACCTAACTGGATGTATGGAGAAATTCGTACCTTTAAATGAGCCGTAATTCCACTTTCTTTTATAGATTTCTTTAGCTTCATGGAAAGTTAGAGGGTAATCTCTTGCTTTTTCTTCACACCATTTATATAGAGCATTTCCATGTAGTTTTTCAATATAGTTCTTTTTTTCATTGTATAAAGATAATAAAGTATCTCTAATTCTTAAAGAATTATTCTTTCCATAAACAACAAGGTCTATGTCAGAGAACTCTTGTTTGTGAATGTTTATGAGAATTGATCCTGTTACTCCTATATAACTTAAAGGAACTTTACTTTTGTCTGAAATTAAAGCAGCTAGTTCTATAACTTTCTCTTGTAACTTATCACGGTTTGTAAGCTTCGATATTTCGTAAAGTTTATTCTCTGGTAGATAATGTTCCTTTATTCTATTATAAGGCACAGCTGATATCTCTGTGTTAAAAATATCTGAATAAAAAACGTAATTTGGAAAATTCTTTTTCAATTCTTCTATGTTTTTAAGTAAGTAATTTATCGTGTATGAGGGCATTGCTCTTGCATACCTTACTGAATTATTACCCCATTTACCAGCAGGATTAGGAAGATACCTAAGGTAAGATATCACTCTATCTTCAGGATGTACGTACCCAATAACACAGAAGAAAAGGTTTTCAGTTGTTCTTATGAAATCTCTATCTTTAAATCCTCTATTCATAAAATGATTAATTGATGTTACCTATTTATTAAAATCGCTTATTATTCACACTTATCATGAAGTCTGTTGGCGTACTTCCTAAAAGAATTCTACGATAATCTTCATCATGAGTGATCACTCTCTCAACTTTGCCTTGAGCAATCACTATCTCATCTTTCTTTGCCTGTTCACAGAACCTTCCCCTAAAAGATGCTATTTCTTTTAATCCATATGATTCTCGTCCTTCTAAAAATTCTACATTAGTTACTTTATAGATACATGGCGTAAATATTGATTCAGAATCATCTAATACTTTAGCTCTTATCTTTGCATATCCTTCAGGCTTGTAAATTACTTCACCATATTTCTCCTTAACTTCATACCATTCTTT
The DNA here is from genome assembly GCA_038883135.1 of Nitrososphaerales archaeon. GTDB lineage: Archaea > Thermoproteota > Nitrososphaeria > Nitrososphaerales > JACAEJ01 > JAVZMU01. The sequence continues at coordinate 3,305 of JAVZMU010000043.1, read as the reverse complement.
AACATACCTTATGAAGAATTCTCTACCATTAAATATTCCTTGAAAACTTTTTCTAGTCTCATGTCTCAAAAAATCTTCAAAAGGCATTATTGTATCTTTCACACGAAATTGATATAATTTTATTAAATCATCGATATTATAGCGTGAAACAAATCTTTTTGATGATAAAAGTTCTTGAATAGCATTGTGAACTTTAAGGCAGTTTTCTATACCATACACCATTATATCTATATCAGATTTATCTGTATAAAGTCCAACCAATATAGAACCAGTTATACCTAGATTACTCCATTGTATATTTGCTTCTCTTTTTAATATCTCTGTTAATGAAAGTGCTTTTTTCTCTAATTCACTTAATTGAATACTATTTTTTATTTCACTTAGCTTCTCCTGTGGTTTATAAACATGAATAATGCTTGAGAGATCAATCTCTGGCATATATTCTCCAAAGACATCATCATAAATGAAAAACTGAGGATATTTATCTCTCAATATCTTGTATCTTTCTTCTATAGAGTAAACTTTTCTGTACGATTTACCATTTAACTTTCTATCGCCTATTGGGTCTTTAATGTACCTAATAAAAGCGATTACCCTTTCTAAAGGATGGTATAGCCCTTTTACTTCGAAGATCGTCCCATCATAGATTCTAATAAAATCTCCTTCACGGAGTCTATAATTGCTTATCACTACTCATCTACTTTATATAATTTTAAAAAAGAAAAGGGATGAATTTTTTGCAGATATTATCTTTGGTATCTCAGTTACAACAGATGGTTTTCTCATTCTAATGAGGAAGATGACAACAATACAAGCTACAACTCCAGCTACTATAACTAACCAAACCCACCATTCTATTGGAGCGCTAGGTGGTATGACATTAGATTCTATTAATATCATCTTAATCATTAATCTCTCATCTAACCTTCTTTTGACTAATTCCATGACAATGTTGCTTACTGCTGAAGAATAGTATTGTTCATATATAGTATCAGAGGTTTTGTAAGTAATTACAAAAGCATCAAAGGTTCTCTCATCTACTTTTACTTTTTCCATGGTTTCGCCTATTGTGTAATTTCGAGCAATATGAACAGTTCTTGTATCTGGAGGTTCTTCAGGATAGTTAGGATATTTTACTGTTTCAGTCTTCATTACACTAACAGACCATTCCTTTCCTTCAGTTAGTGTGAAGTTTAATTCCATAAGAGGGGGATTATATGTTACATTGGAGATTTGATGTAAAGCGATTTCTCCTCCCACCTTTAGCATTATTTCCATATCTTCCTTTACAATACTCAGATCAGACTTTACCCGATAGACTGTACCATTCATAGTCCAAATGACACTTTGATCCTTCCATTCACCTTCTATCTTTTCTACGAAGCAATTATACGTTGTTGAATCTATAGTAATATTAGATTCTCCTATAATCTCTCGGACAGTAGTTCCATTCATTGTGACGGTTCCAGTGTCAGGATCGTAATATTCTACTCTATACTTCCAACGATTACCTATAGAAAGAGATGGTATTTGTGCTTCAGTAGCAATAGCACATGGTGTTGATATAGCTGTCAGCAGCATTAAGAAGACAAAAGTTAACGCGATCGTTTTTTCTAATTGTTTTTGCATTATTATCATGATACACCAGCTAGTAATACAGATATTTAAATAGTAAGTTACTCAAACAAATTAGATAATCTTGTCAAGAATTAAAGTATGAAATTATATCTTTGGAGATCATTATGAACGTAATGAATAATGATTCCATAAAAACGGCTGACGGAATAATGATGGCAGCTCAGCTTGCATCAGCTCTAGAAGTTAGTGGAACACCAAAGCCTGGTAATGTTCATAGAAATGCAGATTTCATGGATACAAGATTCGAGCACTATTTAGCTGGCTCCATAGCCATTGGTCCTCATATAAGGGATGTAGCATTAATGGGGATGGATGCAGGTCGTGGTCTGATTAAACTCAACGAGATAGGTATCGGTAAGCATATTAAAAGGGCTATTCATGAAGTAAGGATTTGGCATAAAGGAGGAAACACTCATTTAGGCATAACGCTACTCTTCATTCCATTAGCGGCGTCAGCAGGATTTATGATCACAAAATTTGGGAAGATAGAGCCTATTGGGTTGCGTTCAACTTTAATCAAGATCATGAAGGCAACTACTTATCAAGATGCTCTTGATGTTTTAGATGCTATTCTCAATTCTAAAGCTTCAGCTCTAGGACAATTAGATACAGCTATTGCTCCAGACATCATGGATATTGATGTGAAAAACAAAATAATGGAGCAAAAAATTAGCTTATATGATTTAATGAAAATATCTTCTAAATGGGATAATGTAGCTAAAGAACTAACTACAGGAATGAGAATTTCTTTTGGCTTAGGTTATAAAACTCTTTTAGATGTTTATGAGAAGACGAATGATATTAATATAGCAACTGTTCACACTTTTTTAACAATATTAGCGAAACATCCCGATACACTTATCGCTAGAAAATTAGGACTAAAGCTTACACAAAACATAAATGAGGCAGTTAAGATAGGACTTATCGAAGCTAAAAAGATTTCAAAACAAGCAGAGATTATTTTGAGATTTGGAGGATTAACTTCTGAAAAAGGTAAGAAAGCATTGGATCGTTTTGATAAAAAGTTAAGAGATCCTAAAAATAAATTGAATCCTGGAACGACTGCTGACATTGTAGCTTCATCTTTGATGATCGCAATTATATGTGGGATGAAAATATAAGATAAGAATAAAAACTTCTTTTGTTAATTATGCTTAGGCGGAGTTGGTCTAGCCTGGTTAGGATGTCAGCCCCCCAAGCTGAAGGTCGCGGGTTCGAATCCCGCACTCCGCACTTTTTCCGCAGGTTATATTTAGATAGAGGCAAGGCTATTCATAAGCGGTAAATATTGATTAAGGAAAGGAATGCTTGGCTCGATAAGGTGTTTAGGCACAGCCATTCATATAACAGCAGGAAGGCAGGTGAGATGGCTTTAAAAGCTTTTGATAGGATCTTTGAACAACCGATTGAGGATTATGTTGATAAGTTAGAATGTGGTGAGATAGATCCATATTCTCTACTTGATAGGTTCTCAGCTGAGCTCGATAGAAAAGAGTTGAACCTCCAATACCATAAGCGATTACCTAACGAGGATAAGGCAATATATACCACTAAACAAATAAGTAATAACTATAGAACCAAAACCAGTATATAGGAATTGTAATATGTAAAGAGAGAGAAATAATGGAGCTAAATCATAACTATATCCATAAAGAGTGTATACAATA
>JAVZMU010000042.1:0-9337 GCA_038883135.1 Nitrososphaerales archaeon | reverse complement strand
GCCGTGGCCCCTTCCTTCCTCCGCCTTAGCGGCGGCAGTCCCGCTAATTAGCCCCTCGATCCTTTCGGGATAGAGGTAGCAACTAGCGGCAAGGGTCTCGCTCGTTGCCTGACTTAACAGGACACCTCACGGCACGAGCTGGCGACGGCCATGCACCTCCTCTCAGCTCGTCTGGTAAGGTCTTTAGCCTGACCTTCATTCTGCTGTCTCCCTGGGTAAGGTTCCCGGCGTTGACTCCAATTAAACCGCAGGCTTCACCCCTTGTGGTGCTCCCCCGCCAATTCCTTTAAGTTTCAGCCTTGCGGCCGTACTCCCCAGGCGGCGAGCTTAACGGCTTCCCTGCGGCACTGGAGTGGCACTCAGCCACTCCATCACCTAGCTCGCATCGTTTACGGCTGGGACTACCCGGGTATCTAATCCGGTTCGCTCCCCCAGCTTTCATCCCTCACCGTCGAGCGCGTTCTGGCGGACCGCCTTCGCCACTGGTGGTCTTCCATGGATCAAAGGATTTTACCCCTACCCATGGAGTACCGTCCGCCTCTCCCGCCTCCTAGTCCTGCGGTATCTTCTGCAGTCCAACAGTTGAGCTGTTGGGTTTAACAGAAGACCTACAGGACCGGCTACGGATGCTTTAGGCCCAATAAACGTCCCGACCACTCGGGGAGCTGGTATTACCGCGGCGGCTGACACCAGACTTACCCTCCCCTTATTCCCCAAGCTTTTTAGACTTGGGAAAAGCCACCCTCAGCGAGTGGCACTCGGAGTGACCTCGTCACGCTTTCGCGTATTGCGAAGGTTTCGCGCCTGCTGCGCCCCGTAGGGCCTGGACCCTTGTCTCAGTGTCCATCTCCGGGCTCCTTCTCTCAAAGCCCGTACCGGTCATAGGCTTGGTGGGCCATTACCCCACCAACAACCTGATCGGCCGCAGCCCTATCCTAGAGCGAATGGGCAAAACATGCTTGCCCATCCCTTTCGACCAAAGCCCATTCCAGGAGCTTTGATCTATCGTGGATTAGTCCCAGTTTCCCGGGGTTATCCACGTCTCTAGGGTAAGTTGGCTACGTGTTACTGAGCCGTTCGCCACGCCTCTTGCAGTCAAGAGGCGTACGACTCGCATGGCTTAGTCCCACTCCGATAGCAGTCGGGTCCGGCAGGATCAACCGGAGTCGGGAGTACGGTTGGCTTTTGCGAGAGTACACGGCCCAAGTCAGATTCAATCTTGAGGTTGAATCTCCATCAATATCAGCGTATTTGGAGGTTAAGGTTGCATTGCAAGGGACTCAGCCCATAAACTTAACCTTAACGCCGCCGTAAATACGCCAAATATTTAAAGAGCAAAATGGTTATTTAAATTTATCGTGAATATTTTATGTGATTATCTTTATTAAAGAATCTTCTTGTAAATTCAATCATTGATAGTTCGTTCATATCATATTTATAAAGAATAAGGTACCATACAAGATAGCGTTCTTAAATTTATCATGTACTACTTATGATATCGTTAAGGTATATCAAAATGGAAGTTATCATATGGAGTGAGGAAGAGAATTGAAGCCTTCTACAATAGCTTTCAATGCTAGGCTTATTTGATAATCTAGTTGGATAGATGATGTTAGAATAAATACAGCAACTGAAAACTTATCTTAACATCATTGAATAAGAACAAAAATAGATTTTATTTTACTTTATGATTAAAGGGCAATCCTCCGGTGAGAACTTTTTCATTTTTCTACAATAACTTCCTTTCTTGATCTACAGGCATGCTTGAGATTTTGGAAGTAAGTCTAACCATTTCAATCAAAGCTATGCTCTGTAGGTGAATCTGAGCCTACCTCTTCCCTTTGGAAGAGACTTCTTCCTCTCTATATTCTTCTCTTAATAAACGGTTAAGTACCTTAGAACTATGGTTCTAGCAAAACAAACCATAGTAACGATCTCTATTATATCAAGATTACCATTCTTACTCATGATGAGTTAGTCTAAGGAATTCAAGTTCATAGATGGTACCAAGTCTTATGGTATTAAAATCTATTTTTGTTCTTATTTGGACATTATGCTGCTAAACTACTCTAAACTTTTACATTTTTAATCTTATTTGAAAAGCTGATATACTGAAGCTTTCTAAAATTAATAACTTTTTTAAATTGCTAACCTAGAATATAAAGAGGAGCAATCTAAGAACTACTAGGATTACGATTAATCTTCTTTTTTAACCCGTTACGTTTAATTCCATCTTTACATAAAATAAGATTAAATGGCTTCTATTCGAAATAGTAGAGCAATTGTCTTATCTTCAGGTGGAAAAGATTCTATTCTGGCTCTTCATAAAGCATGGGAGTTAGGAGTAAAAATAATAGGAATAATTACTATGCTCCCAAAAGATCCTAATAGCATGCTATATCACACTCATAATGTTAAGCATGTAAAAAGTATAGCAGAAAGCATTGGTATAAATTGGTATGGGTTTGAGGCTGAAAAGGAAGAAGAGGAGAAAGCTTTGGAAAGAGCCCTTAAGAAATTAAAGGTCGATTTGCTTATTAGTGGGTGCATAGCATCAAAATATCAAAAAGATAGATTCAATAATATAGCTGAATCTGTTAATATGAAGCATTTTACTCCTCTTTGGAATATGAAAGCTTATGACATTTTTAAAGAAATAATTTCAATGAGGATGGATGTTATGATAATTTCAGTAGCAGCTTATGGATTAGATGAGAACTGGCTAGGGAGGCATTTAACTAAGGAAAATATTAATGAATTGTTAAGATTATCGGAAAAATATCGTTTTAACCCAATAGGAGAAGGTGGAGATTATGATTCATTTGTGTTGGATGCACCACTTTATAAGAATAAGCTAATACCTTTAAAAGTTATAAAAAAATGGGAGAAAGATTCTGGTGCTCTAGAAATTCAGGAATTAATGATAGTAGAAAAAAGTGATAGAAAATGAGTGTGTTAGAAAAACTGAAGGAAGGATTACAATCAGCCATAAAGAGGATTTTGTCAGCAAGCACTGTAGATGAACAATTAATAAAAGAATTTGTGAAAGATACTCAAAGAGCATTATTACAAGCTGATGTCAATGTAAAATTGGTACTTGATTTATCGTCTAAGATAGAAAAAAGAGCTCTTCAAGAGAACCCTCCTCCAGGTTTATCGAGAAAGGATTACATAATAAAAATTCTATATGATGAACTAGTGAATATATTAGGTACTGAAAGTAAGCTAGAACTCCCAACCAATAAAGTCAATGTAATACTGCTTATGGGGATTCAAGGTTCCGGTAAGACTTTAGTTTCAGCAAAGCTCGCAAGATATCTTCAAAAAAGAGGATACAAAGTAGGTTTGATATGTGCAGATACTTTTAGACCTGGTGCTCTTATTCAATTAAGAACTTATGCAAAAGATATAGGGGTAGATGTCTTTGGGGATGATAAGTTTGACAATCCAGTTAAAGTTGCAATCGAGGGTTTAAAATACTTTGGAGATAAGAAGAATGTCATTATTATAGATACTGCAGGTAGACATAAAGAAGAGAAGGGTCTTTTAGAAGAAATGAAGCAAATATCAAATGAGATTAACCCTGATTTAACATTGCTTGTAATTGATGGAACAATAGGACAACAATGCTATACCCAATCTGAAGCCTTTCATAAAGTAGTGCCTGTTGGGGGGATAATAGTAACAAAGCTAGATGGTGCAGCTAAAGGTGGTGGAGCATTAGCAGCTGCTGCAGCTACTGGAGCAAAGATACTATTTATAGGAACAGGAGAGAGAATTGATGATTTAGAGGCTTTTTCTCCTACAAGATTCGTTGGTAGACTTTTAGGGTTAGGGGATATAAAATCCCTAATAGAAAAAGCTAAAGAATTAGAGATAGAGGCTGATGAAAAGAAGGTTCAAAGGATAATTTCTGGCAAGATGACTATTGACGATCTTTACTATCAACTTGAGCAGATAAAGAAAATGGGCTCGTTAAGAAAAATTCTAGATTTAATCCCTGGTCTATCTTCGCTAATCTCAAAAGAAGGCTTAGAAGAATTAGAAACTAAGATGAAGAAGTGGAAAGTCATAATTCAATCTATGACGAAGGCTGAGAGAGAAAACCCTGAGATTCTTAATTCTTCAAGGATTAGAAGAATAGCTATTGGTTCTGGTACTAGTGAAAAGGAAGTTAAGGAAATGCTTGTGAAATATAGACAATCCAAAGCTATTATGAAGGCATCTAAGGGTAGAGAGATGAGGCAGTTATTAAAGAGAGTAGCAACTCAATAGTATTAATGATGGAAAAGGCTTCATAACCCTATTTTCTTTAGACTTAGAATATCTTTTTCGCTTATAATTCTTAATGTTAAATTCAAAAACTGTATCACATAGTTTACTTAAACTCTATTTAACACCTTCCACGCTTTTAAGTATCCCTGTTTAGAAGATTAGGGAGCATGAATAACAATCCATATTTTAATTTTCATCCTTTTGAATTAATCAATTCTTATCATCATCTAGCATTAAATTCTGAGGATAGCATTGATTATTACCGTAAAGGAATTCATTATCATGAATCTTAATAATAATTGGACTAATCCTAGAAGCAATGGTAGCTATTAGTGTTGTATTGTTAACAATTCTTTATTAAAATTGTTCCAATATCAAGCGCCGGGGATGGGATTTGAACCCATGCGTCCACAAAGGGACAACCGCTTACTATACTCAATAGACTCGAGGCGGTCGCCTTAACCTGGCTTGGCTACCCCGGCAAGTTTGATTTTTACATTCAGGTTATATATTCTCAAAGCTATAATAATTCTATGTTATTAAGTTTAATTTGATATATGAGTATAGTTTAAACAACCTATGCGGGGGTAGCCAAGCCAGGTTAAAGGCGCAAGGCTCAGAACCTTGTCCCTTAGGGGTTCATGGGTTCAAATCCCATCCCCCGCACTAATTACTGGTAAATATAACAGCCTATTAATAGAATAAAAACACAAATTTGAGCTAGTCAAAAAATGGAAGTTCCAAAGCAAATAAAGTTGGTAGCTTTAATTCATAAGTAAGAGTGGAGTATTATCAATAAAAATTCTTGATAGTAAGCTAAAAAATAGAGCAAAGCTATTCATAAATGTAAAATTATCTATCTAAAATAGACAGACCTCTACAATCTTCAACTAAATACACTATATTAGTAACGTATTTGACATTTACTTTATCTATTTCTTCGATAACTCTATGAACCATTTTGCCAACAACAAGTACGAATACATTCAACCCTCTTAAAGCAGCTAGAGCAACTGCTTTTGTTATACCAAATTCAAAGTCAGCCTTAAGCCCTAACTTATTAAGAACAGCCCTTCCTACAGCTCCCATGACTCCAATTTTATCTGGTTTAAACTCTTCATAAATCCTGTAGACCTTGGTCAAGTTAACAGCTCTTGAACCTCCTTCCTTTATGCTAGGTAGCTTAATAATAATGATCTTTCCTTGTCTTAATTTCACCTTACCTCTTAAATTCTTTAAACCTACATCTTCCCCTGGGTTGGCATCCATTACAGCGATTCCAAATGCTTCAGCCTCAGGATGGTTCGGAGCTACGGCATATAATACACCATTCTCCATTATCAGTCCTACCTCTTCCCCAGTCTTTATTTGCTTCATCGCTATAGCTGGCCAAATACGTTCAATTTTCAAATCATTTCTTATTCTTATGATATATTTCTCCAAATTTTTTACATCTTCACGTAATTTCTCAATTGCTTTAGGCGTTAATCTGTAATTCGCTCTTTCAGATTCAGCCTCTAAAAATCCTTCCTTAATTAATTTCTTAAAATATTTTGAGACAGCTTGTATCGTGATCCCAAGTGAGTCGCTTATGTCCCTCTGCTTTACATGTGGTTGATTTCTCATTATCTCTAAAAGAATTTGGAATTTAGTAAATTCTCCTTTATTTCTTAAGAGATCGATTTGATCGATAATATGCAATTCATTCAAATTTTAGTAGAATAAAGATTTAAATATTTGGTTGGATTAACCAACCTGGAAGAGATATGCATATTATGGAGGGTTTTTTACCTCATCCATGGTGGGAGATATGGTATGTAATTTCTCTTGTAGTTGTGAGCTATGGTGTCTATCGGATTTCTAAGGTTACAAAAGAAATTCCTGAAGCTAAGCCACTTCTTGCTTTAATGGGTGCATTCATTTTTGTACTTTCAGCTCTGAAACTTCCTTCAGTAACTGGTAGTTGTTCACACCCAACTGGTTCAGGTTTGGCTGCTGTAATATTTGGACCTGCGATTACTTCAATCCTCTCAATGATTGTGTTATTATTTCAAGCTTTATTGTTAGCGCATGGTGGTTTAACGACTCTTGGTGCAAACACTTTCTCGATGGGAATAATTGGACCTGTTATAGCTTACGTAATATGGATCATCAGTAAGAAAGCACGATTACCAGCTTCAGCTGGAGTTTTTCTTGCTGCTGCTTTTGGAGACTTGTTTACTTATGTTACTACATCGTTCCAACTCGCTCTCGTTTTTCCAACAGAAGCAGGTTTCTTTGATGCTTTTTTAAAGTTTAGTGCTATCTTTGCGATTACGCAAATTCCATTAGCTATCGGCGAGGGTATTCTTGCAATTTTTCTCTTCGACTTTTTAGCTAAGTACAAAGGACAACTTCTTGCCATGATGAAGGTGATTAACTTACCTGTTACTACACATAATCAAGAGGGAAGGAATAATGAAGATTAAGTATTTAGTTCTAATCATAATAATGTTAGCTCTTTTTATCACACCTTTGATTATTTATCCATCAGCAGAATTTAGTGGTACAGATAGTACTATAGAAGAATTGATCTCAAACCAAGGATATGAACCTTGGTTCAATCCAATTTGGGAGCCACCTAGTAGTGAGATAGAGAGCTTGTTATTTACAGTCCAGGCATCTATAGGAGCTATTGTCATAGGATACTTTATTGGATTTGAGAAAGGGAAGAGAGTAAAGAAATAAGTGTAATTTAACTGTTAGAGGAGAATAAAAAGAGATATGGGTTATAATAACTTATGTGCACAAATCGATAAATTCGCTTATACAAATGCTCTAGCAAAGAGTAGTCCAGTGATAAAGGTTTTTTTTTGCTATCTCTGCACTCATATTAAGCGTTTCATTGCCATCGCTATTAGTACCAATAATTGTATTCTTGATGACTACTATTCTAATTTTATACTTTGCCAAAATACCAATTAAATTTTATTTGAATTTATTAGCGTATCCAACAATAATAGTTGCTATAAGTAGCTTAATCATTGCAATATTTTTTGGTCAGGGAGATCTCCTCACAGAAATCGTTTTACCATGGTTTAGATGGACTATTTTTAAGAATGGCGTTATGATGGGTATAGCTACATTCCTTAGAGTGGAAGGTGCTCTTTCTTGTCTATATTTTCTTGTCTTAACAACCTCGATAACAGATATTTTTATTATACTTCGAAAAGCACATATACCAAGAATTGTGATTGAGATGTCCTTGCTTATTTATCGTTACATATTTGTCTTCATGGATGTTGCAGCACAGATATACATTGCTCAAAAACTTCGACTTGGGCATTCAAGTTGGCAGAAAAGAATTCGATCTACAGCATTGATTGCAGGAAATCTTTTCATCAGAACCTTAGAACAAGGAGAACGTACTTTTGTGGCTATGAGTGCCAGAGGATATGACGGTAGTATTAGAACTTTAGACGACCTTCATCAACCTAGATTAATCTATCTCTTAGGAATAGTTTTATTCGATGCTATCCTTATATTCATAACATTTTTTACAATGAGTTTATTAATCGTGTGATTAAGAATGCTATTTCGATTAGAGAATGTATCGTACCGCTATCCTGATGGAACTCTTGCATTAGATGGAGTTTCTTTAAGTTTTGCAAAAGGAGAAAGGATAGCTATACTTGGTCCTAACGGTTGTGGAAAAACTACTCTTCTTCTTCACTTAAACGGAATTTTAAGACCAACTTTTGGTAAGGTCTACTTTGAAGATAAGCCATTGGAATATACATCAAAATCTTTGCTTAATCTTAGGAGACGAGTTGGTTTCATCTTTCAAGACCCTAACGATCAACTTTTTGCACCTACTGTAAGACAAGATGTTGCATTTGGACCATTAAATCTCGGGGAACCGATCGACGAAGTCAAAAAATCTGTTAATGAAGCCCTTAGGATAGTTGGAATGGCTGAATACGCTGATAAACCTCCACATTTTCTAAGTCTTGGTGAAAAAAAGCGTGTTGCACTAGCAGGAGTACTTGCAATGCATCCAGAAGTTCTTGTGATGGATGAACCAACATCAAATTTGGATCCAAGAACTGCTAGCGAGATACTATGCTTACTTCTACATCTGAATCAAGAGTATGGGCTTACTTTAATATTAGCCACTCATGATGTAGACATGGTTCCATTATTCGCTAACAAGCTTTATGTCATGAGCAAAGGAAAGATTATATTGGAAGGTTCGCCTAGGGAAATCTTTTCAAATACAGAATTAATTAGAAGCGTCAACTTACGCTCTCCTAGAATAACTCATCTTTTCGATATTCTAAAGAGAAGAGATCATCTCTCTATAGATAAACTTCCTCTTACTATTAGTGAAGCTAGAAGAGAGATATTGGGGCTTCTAAATTTCAAGGATATGACTAAATTAAATAATAAAAAAAGGTAAATTCTATATGAGTGCTTTTGAAACTTCTTTAATAGGAATAATTACGATTGGCTTGTTACATGGACTTGAGCCTGGGCATGGTTGGCCTATTGCTATTCTTTACTCTACAAGAACAACCAGACCAACATTAAACGCCCTAATCGCTTCAGGGATAATCTCTTTTTTTCACTTTATATCATCTATAGCTATTGTAGGAATATACCTTTTGATCAGTACAACAGTAAACTTTGCTAACATATTCCTTAAGTATTTTGCCTTTATCGCTTTGGTATTATTGGCTTTTAAGCTATTGACAGAGAAGGTTGAAGATGAATTCAAGACCCAACATGGACATTTTCACGATAATACTGAAGATATTGAGCATGAGCATGAACATGAGCATCCTGGTATCGGTTATCATACCCATGTTCATTATCATGCAAAGCGCATTATTCTTAACTTATGGGGAATAGCAAGTTTCGCTTTTTTTCTTGGTTTTGCTCATGAAGAAGAGTTCGCTCTTCTTGCCTTGGTAATGAGTGGATTTAACCCATTTTTATTGATAATATCCTATGCATCATCAGTTACCGCGAGCCTTATAGGGATTACTATAATTGGAATTAAGGTATGTGAAAAAGTTAAGGT
>JAVZMU010000041.1:0-9659 GCA_038883135.1 Nitrososphaerales archaeon | reverse complement strand
TCCTTCATAAACTCTTACTTCCTCTCCAAAAGAGACGGTCAAATTTCTTTGCTCAAGAAAATTATTGAGAGCTACGATGCAAAAAGTTTCAGGATTAAAAGAGCGCTGCGAGAGATGCCTTAGAACAGAGAGGTGGGGAGGGAGCGTAGTTCTAATGGTTTAGATGCAGCATTCACTTCAACAGGCTTAAACTATTTTACAGCAGTTGTTCCAAAGGTTGAGGAATTCAATAAGAAGTTTGTTGAAAATGGGAAAATCAAGAATCTTAAAGGTTTCCGCACTCAATTGGATGCGGGCCTGGTGGGATTCATACCAAAACGGGTTCAAGTCCGGGTTTTAATACCTTGGGCAGAAATAGTCACGGTGTTGTGTTTGGGTGCTCAGATGATGTGAATTTAAAAAGTTCCTTTCGGTTTTCGTGTTGTTGTTATGTTAGGAACAAAAATAGATTTTATCTCGCTGTGGTAGAGGTGTGCACGAGTCAAAGTCTGCTTTAGATGGAATGCAGCAGGCTAAGGATGATGCCAAGAACAAGGTAGATGTATTGTTCGCTTATTCAACAAATGGTCACCGGATAGAAGAGTTAAATCAGTTAACTTAACATGTGGGGCCCTCCATATGATCTCCCTATGCTACGTTTGAAGGCATTTGAAGGCATGGCCTCCAGTTTTCGCTTATCCTATAAGTATCTCTCAAGAAAATCTTTAAAATACAACTCTTTTATTACTAAGCTATCAAATGAATGCCCAAATTTTCCCTCTTCTTTGATCCTAATTTTTAAGAACTTCCTACCTGTAAGCTTATAGGGCATAAGTGAGAAGTGACTCACGTTAAAGAAGTATCTTCCATCTTCCTGTATTACCTTCCCTCCTTGCTTATGAACATGCCCAAATATGTGAATATCTGGCTTGTAATAATCTACGAATTCTTTTATTGCCTTCGAGCCTAACCTTCTAGGATTCATTGTAGCCCTCTTTCCTTTCTCTTCTTTGTACTCAGTATCGAGCAAGATCTCTTCCAAGATAACAAACTCCTTTAACGTTATCTGGGTAGATCTATCGGCTATTCCATATGGGGGCGAATGAGTAACCAGAATCAAAAGATCGGGGTTGTTATGCATAACTTTCTCAAGATTAATCTTTAAGCTAGATAGTATTCCATCGATCACTACTTGTGTTGATTCATCGTAAGTGTTAGGCAACGATTCGTCCTCTCTAACGCTGTGCTTTGGCGCCCCTCCTAAGCCTAAAAAGCCCAGCTTAACACCATTATCTTGAAGGAAGAAATTACTTCTATCTAGATTAATAACGTTCGGCAGATTAACGTTTAAGTTCTTAATGTCAGCATCCCCAGGGACGTAAAGGACATATTTGGAGCTATTAGCTAATAATAAGAAAATCTCAGAATATTCTTGATGATTTAGCATTATGCCAATATCTCCTGCAACAACAAACATCCTTTTCTCCTTCCCTTCGCTGCCCAGCCTTTCAATGAGTTCTTTTAAAGCATCGACATCGCCATAAATGTCAGACAAAGCGATTAAGTCCAAATTTCTCACCACTGGCTTCAGCCAAGCTTCTTCTTAACTCCTCAGCAACTTGATTCATCAATTCTTCTTCTAAACCATTGTATGCTAAGAATGTGACCTCTCCTCCTCTTATTCTTCCTACTACTTGGAAGAGCTTCTCCATACTCAAAGGTGGTGTAAAGACTATTGCTACACCTTTAACAAGAGGTATATCTGCACCTTTATCAAGTACAGGCGTTGTAACTAGAATTCTTCCAGCTCTCTTAAAGGCATCAAGCCTATCCCATTGATTTTCGACAAGCCCTGTTATTAGGGCTATATCACGATCCTTAAGGTTCAATCTCTCCTTAAGATAGCTCTCAATGAGTTCTGCTGTAGATACATATTGGGAGAAGATGCAAATCTTATAGTCCTTCCTAATATAATCTTCAACAACTTCAGCAAGTTTATTCAACTTCTTATCCTCAAGGCTAAGCCATTCGTTAACCTCGAATTGGGAGGCTAAGATGCTTCTAGACAGCTCCTCTCTATTCGAATATAAGAACCACTTTCTTAAATGCTGCACTAAGATATATTTCGTTACTAAGGTCTTTATCTGCTTTAATGTTTCATCGTCCACGCCATATCTCCTTTTTACCTTCTCAATAACCTTTGGGTTAAGTAAAGTTTCAAGGTTCTCCCTATAGCCTTCTTTGACACCATATTTTGTTAAAATTCTATTGACATTATTTCTTATTCTTCTATAATATTGTTCTAAAGCCTCAACGAATGTGTTGATCATTGGATCATCTATAACTATGGGGTCATTGATTGTGTACTGGAAGACAGGCAAATCGCTGATAATCCTTCTGATAAGAACAGATTCCTTACCAAACTTGCCCATCATTGCCTTTATCTTTTTTTCACTAACATGAAAAGGCAACAGAAATATCTTTCGTGTATGCCATTTCTCAAGCCCAGATAAGTATTCAGACATCCTGAATCCTTCTATGAAGTCTCTTGCAACTACTGAATCCGCTGCCTCATCGACGATGACTAAATCGAAATCAGATTCCGAAAAGTAAGCTTTCTTTATATATCTTTGATAGGATTGATCTGTCATGACTATTCCTAGTGCTTGAGAATGCTTCAGCCAGCCTCTTATCGTCTCTATTCTCATTTTTGATAATGTAGGGTTTCTGAGCAGACCTAAACCATAAAACATGTCTTGAGCCTTGCCTACCCATTGATCGACCAAGACCCTTCTAGGGATTAAGACTAAAACACTGCTTACGCTACCTTCGTTCACAAGGTTGCATAGGGTTAAAAGAGCTATAATCGTCTTGCCGCTTCCTTGCTGTAAGGATACGAATACATTCTTCTTACCACTACCCAAATAATTAAGAATCTCATTTGTTATCTTTGCTTGATAATCTCTAATCTCAAGCTCGTCGCTAGGACCACACTTCTTCTCAGACATTTGTTAATCCCTTAAACTGCTCCAATACTTGATCTCTGTATATTGATTTGATTTTTAAAGAATCTAGCACTACCTTAACTTCATCTTCGCTCAGCCCATAAAGTTTAAAGACGTGAGAATCAACCTTAGCCGTAAGATTCTTTATTTCATTATCTAATGTTACAATATCCGATGTTATAGTAGTAAAACCTTCTTTAACCCTCCAATTCTCGAACTCATTTTCCACTTTAATTAAGATGTTAACCGTGTTTCGTTTCTTATCAGGATGTATACACGGAATTACTGTTTTTTGTAATAACTGCGATAGTGTAAAGACCTTTGACTTGGATTCTAATAACGAATGGATAGACGCATAAACTATCCTCATCAGCTTATCGTCAGTGAATTCTATTTCTTCGATGAGTTTATAACTGTCTTCTAAAAGTCCATATATTCTTAACGTTCTCTCATTACCTATTATTTCAAACTCATTAAACGATTCTTCTAAGGGTTCATTCTTTGAGTCAGGATAAACCATAGCCTTGCTACTCCAAAGGTCTTCAATCTTTCCATAACGAAGTGATTCTAGATCTTGGAGTAAAACGTTTTGTAACGTTTCTTCACTGTTTTTCATTTCTTTTTGCCAGCGATCCCAAATCCTAAACCATTTATAACGGGCATTCTTCAGTTTGATAATCTTCTTAACTACATCGGCTATCACTGACTGAATTTTAGCGTCTGCTCTATAGAATGGCAAATCTTCTATCTCATAATTCCTCATATTGTTTTGACTTGAGAATAGTTCAAATCTCCAGTTAAGCAAGCTTGAATTTAAGATACCTATTATATAGTATTTGTCCAGTTCCTCATCCTTACAAATCAAGTATTTAATCGCATTTGTAATTACCACTCCTGGCTGAAGAAGTGTGAATTTTAGTCGTGGACGTATTGCTCTATTAAGTGTATTTCTCCCTATGATACGCTCATACTTGATATTCTCTTCAGCTTCTGTCTTCTTTTTTAAAAAAGCATGTTTCTTGACCCATCTGGGCTGAGGACCGGCTGGGTCCAAGTTAACAAAATATTGGTCTAAATGAATTCCTTTTACAACCAAATCTCCAGTATCTCTTTCTGATAGGAATTCTTTATCAAAGGTTTCGTCTAAATGTCCTACCCCTATTTCTCCTACGCCAGGCGCCTTCTCATCCCCTTTAAACGGTGGAATCTTAGAAATTTTTCTTAGGATTACCCATTCTTCTTTTGGCTTGGTAAATACAGGTATTCTGTAATCCTCTCCTGTAATCTCTTTTATTTCACTTACCTTTAACTCAAGAAAATCTAATTTGTCAAGCCTTTCAAGCTCTTCACTAGTTATGTTGGTCTTAATCTTGAAAGAGTAATCCACAGCTAATTTTGATTTCCTATAAACCAACACTATAACGTCTTGAGTTACATCTTGAAAGACCCTCGTCTTCTCTGGAAATTGAAGTATTTTTGATATTTGAGCATTCTCAAAGAAAAGCTTTCTTAAAGGTTGTGAGTCTTGTTCCCCTAAAAAGGCTGTAGGATATATCATGGAGAAATATCCTGACTCTTCTAAGAGACGGAAACATCTTTCAAGGAACAACTTATAGTAGTTGTAGTTACCTCTTTGATATAAATAAGCAAGATCATAATATTTGCTATAGATATCTTTAACTTCTTTCTCTGTGATTAATTGCTTTATCCTACCGTATGGAGGGTTACCGATAATCACATCAAAGCCAGAGCTTTTAGCTGCTAAAGGTTCTCCATTATCATCAAAGTAAGCAAACCAGAATTCCAAGCACCAATGAAAAGGCTTAGTTAAATCAAATAATTTGGTGAGATTTACGGTCTTTTTACCTGTCTTCTTGTCTATAAGCAATTTATTATCTAGGAACTTGTTAAATTCCAAATCAAGAACTCTTCTTACGCGTTGTTTTATACCCTCTATTCTCTCGATCAAACTTGGATTAGTAGGATCATTAAGATATTCATGCCTGAGCTTAGAGAGTTCAGAAAGTTCTTTCCTGTAACCATTAGCTAAGTAATTAATCATGTCTTCAAATTGTAGTCCTACAAGTGAATCTCCATTCCCAAAATTCATTCGTAAGTCTGGCAGTATATGCTCAATTTTGCTTGGTAGCTTATCAAATCTAAATTCTGAAGGAGCAAGCTTTATTGCCTCAAGCCATATATTCACCTTAGCAACTTCTAATGCCCTTCTATCTAGATCATTACCATAAATATGCCTTAATATGAGTCTTGATATCAGTTCTCTATCCTCTTTGGGTCCTATTACGCTCTTAATTTCATTGAGTCTGTCTAACTTATTTTGAATTTTCTGTGAAAGTTCCGATAATGAAGAATAATTATAAAACTTATTCTCAAACTCCCAAATTATCTTATTTAACTCATCATATTTGCCTTTAATCTTCCTTAATGCTTTAATCAAAAAACTGGCAGAGCCACAAGCAGGGTCTAAAACCCTGATAGACGTGAAATTCTTTACCAATTCTAAGGCTTTATCAAAATCTTCAGATTCTAAACTCGTCCTTATCTCTTTTAATAATTCATCATAAAGCTTGCCAACTGTATTCTCAACTATGTATTCAGTTATGTGTTTTGGCGTGTAATACGCTCCTTGCTCCTTCCTTTTTTCAGCTAAAAAGCTCTCATACGCCTTGCCTAATACATCCTCATCTATAAGCCTAAAGTTATACTGCATTATCCCTTTAAACTCAATTGGTATCTGAAGGTAAGTTAAACCTAAAACCATTCTAAGGTTATCATAAAATAAAGCTACGTTCTTTTCATTCTTCTTAATATGATCCATTATATTCTCTTTGAATAGCTCAGTATCATAATATGAGTAGAACCAGTCATTAACCATCTTGAGGAACTCTTCAAGAACCCTAAGCTTGCCCTTGCTTATCCAGGCGCTATTATAATGCTCCCAATACTTTAGGATCCATTTGAAGTCTATTACTCCATAATCATCAAGCGTCTGAATGAATATGAATTTGTTAATTAAACCAATTACCAGCTCAAGCTTTCTTTTATCATCTACATCAAATTCAACTTCGGATAGTTTCTTAACCCACTCCTTTAAGCTCTCTAAGAACTTCTTATCTAGTTCATATCTTACTGATTGATACTCTTTTCTGTCTGCATAATCTTTTAGATTTCCAATTACTTCGTAGTCTTTAATTAACTCAACTAAAGTAGTCGAATGAAATGGCTTAGGATCTGTAGGATTGAGGCTTCTACTGAAGAATACCCACTCTTTTAAGTTCGTTAGGATTACGTATTCTCCCTTTTGTGAGTACTTCTTTATCTGATCTTTATGAGATTCCCAATTTAAATGCTGTTGCTTGAGCTTCCTTATTATAATTCTACCAGCCTTATCTCTATCTTTTATTGAGTCGAAGAGGGACTTTAGCTCTAGGATTATAATGTGCCCAGATTGGTCTTTGATTAAATAATCAACGAATCCATCCTCTGTTACCTCTGGAGGAGCAATAGCATATCCATAAAGGTACTTTCCTAAAATAGAGCCACCAGCAAATAAAGCCTCTCTTAACGCAGATTCGGGCTTTGAACCAATGCATAAGTTTTGTAGATAGGATTTAACTTCCTCGCTCCTCAGTTTATTGATTACATTATCTATATCTGCTACATCTATCTCATCAAATGTGAAAATGTAGTTCAAATCTTCGATTATCTCTTTGAGCCTATCCATATCACCACATAATCACCTGCTAACAATTTCCCTTACTTTAATTTTTATCTTCAGCATTAAAAAGCTTGTATTTACCATACGGTGAAAAAGCCGACATTGATGTAGCCCAGCGGTTCCTAGCAATTGGTACACAAGTTCTGAGCCACTAGCCTAGGAGAATAGAACTTGCCAAACTTCGCAGGAAAATCCCTTAACCAATTGCTCCAGTTGTAAATGCATCTTAAGCACAGCCAGCAGCATAGCCAGTAGCTATTCCTCTGTAGATTGAAACAGAATAAAAGTCCAGAATCAGTGAGTTTAGATAGTTCCACATTTTTGCTAGTGAGTTTGTTGCAAAATTCCATTACTTAACTTTACCAGCTAAGTATTTACCAAGGGTTTTGCAACGACGTCAAAGATATAAGTATTTAGCAAATTTTGATTGTTAGAGGGGGTGGGAAAATGGAGTTTCAAGAAGAAGTAGAAGCATTAAGTAACATTTCCATAATGCTTCTGCGGAAGTTAGAGTCTGAGCCTGAATATGTGAAAAGATACATGAAAGAAGTATGTAAGAGCGTTCAAAAGGAGGGTTGGCTTGAAAAAGAAGGAGATAAGCCTTGGGTTAAAACCTTTGAGAGAAAAAATTACACACTTAAAATTGGCTTCATTCATGCGAGGAGAGGTGAGCATATCACAGGTGCCGACCTTGCTTTTGAACTTAAAGATAAGAAGGTTGTGTTTATTCAATCAAAAAGAGTCAGTTCGAATGGAAGGATATATTTCAATAGATTTCAATTGCAAAAGCTCATGGAGCTTGAATGGCAAATTTATGTATTTCCGCTTTATTCTACCGTAAATTTCCAGGAATGGATCGAGATCGTACATCACTTCTTTCATAGATTAAGAAACAAATATGAAACACCTTTTCTTAATCCTATTTTGCCTTTCTTATTGTCATTTTATCCTTTTCGTGCAGCATTCTATCATCTGATAATGGAGCATAACAAGATCGATGAGAGGATTTTTCATACGTCAGAAATATGTTTTAGTTTAGCAGGAAATAAGAGTGTTCATCAAAATGAATTCCTAAATCATGGATTAAAAGTTGATGAATTCCAAAAAATGTTCTGGGAATGTAAAGTAGGAGGACCTGACATAAGAGAGGAAAGAAAGAGAGATGTTTTATATCTCTACTCAATGCACACAAATCGCCTTATAATATGGCTTAACATAGAGGAGAGGTAAATGCTTCTAAGATTGAACTCATTGCAAAATCCTATGGCTCAAGTTGCTTAGTTAACTGTCTGCTAAGAGTTTTGCAATGAGTCCAGTAGTAAAATATTATGAAGCTGATTTCTTCATATCGATAAACTCTCACGTAACTTTACGATAGCATATTCGATACAGTGAGTCCTTGAAGCGAATCTTTTTGTCTTCACCTGCTCATCTATCCAAGCCAGCAGGTCCTCATCCAACGCTATGCTCGTCTTCACCTTCTTTCCCATCTTACCCCATCATACCCTATTATACCGCAAAGTATATATCATTTTATACCCTATTGTATTGATGTGGGGTAATATAGAGTATGCATCTAGATCAAAGGCAGACAGGAGACTCACAGACAGCCCTTACTCGATGTAAGGCAAAAGAGACAGAAGCATCGAAGCCGAACATAGAGCCATCAGAGCGAAACATAAAAAGCGAGCTGGAGAAGCTGGTTGATGAATACAATAAGAGGGTCGAGCGCATCGGCAACAAGTTCGCCTTGAGCGATAAACCTTCACTAATCTCTAGACTACTTGCCAGCCACATCTGTGATCTTTTCGTCCTGCATAAGTTCAAGCAAAATGGGAAGACAATCGAAAAATTCGACATCTACTTTAAAGAAAAGCATAGCTACGCAAAAAGGAAGCTCATTGAGCGGTTAAAGAAGGAGCTAGCCTGCTACGAATACCAAATAGTGAGCGAGGCCAGATCGGCATCAGGACGTTATGACGTTCTTTTAGAAGTGAACAAATCGAACATCGAAGTCAAGACATCTAACGTTAGGATCGTAATCGAGGTTAAGGCCGGCATTGATATTAGTCTAGAACAGTTAGAGCGCTACCTTAGAGAGAACACAGCAGTCATTCTCTGTAGAATCAGATTAGGACAGACCGTACTTCTGCGAGCTAAAGACCATACGGAGTTATTAGTGGAGAGCCTTAAGGATTATATCGAAAAGGCTGACCGCATACTCGACGGAAAGCTGGTCCTCGTTCCAGGACCTGATTGTAGTAGATGTGATGCCCAATGTACGTATGCCCAGCCACTAAAAGAAGAGGGCCACGAACTTATTCGACTATGTGATGAAGATTTCTCAAAAGATATCGAATCATTCCTCAAGAACCTTTACACTTGTATCGATGCTACAGTCAACCTCGTCGTGAAGCAGTTAAAACAGGAGGCTTTGGAAAATTGACCTTCGACAAGAGGGAGCTCAAAGGTATTCAATTAGCTGCCGACTCGGTAAGACAGGTAGATAAATCGACATTTCTTGTGTATTCTCAATCAAATCCGGAAACCTTCTATAAGGTAGAGTGGCAGAGAAGCCATTGGCGTTGTAGCTGTCCTGACTATGAAAAGCATCAGAAAAAGTGCAAACACGTCTACGCAACGATGTATTACCTTGCCATAAGGGATGTGGCATCAGGAATTCGTGAGAGGTATGGTGAGGTTTGCTGTCCTAAATGCGGGTCTAAGAACCAGGTGATAAAGCGTGGTCTTACTTACAACCGTTATGGCCCATCACAAAGATATTACTGTAAGGTCTGCAGGAAGAGGTTTAGTGATAGAACAGCCTTCAAAGGGTTAAGGAATAAAGCTCAGATAGTGGTCACAGCGTTAGACCTCTACTATAGAGGACTAAGCTTGAGGCAGGTGGCGGAGCATCTTAAGATGACACAGGGTGT
>JAVZMU010000040.1:0-9693 GCA_038883135.1 Nitrososphaerales archaeon | reverse complement strand
TTTTTAAGGAATATAGGTCTTGGTAAGGATTTTGCAATATTGGATAGGCATATATTGAAAAACCTTAAAGAATTTAACGTTATTAAAGATATTCCAAAATCCATCTCTAAAAAGGTTTATCTTGATATTGAAAATAAGATGAGGGAGTTCTCAAAACAGATAAACATTCCTATGGATGAATTGGATTTACTTTTTTGGTCTAAAGAGACAAGCTTTATATTTAAATGATACCAAAAGAGTAAAATATAATTCTATCGAATCAAATTTTAAGCTCCGGTGGTGTAGCCCGGACAAGCATAGTGGCCTTTCGAGCTTAGGTGGGGAATCTTTACCTATAGCCACTGATCGCGGGTTCAAATCCCGCCCGGAGCATTAAATTTGAATTTAAACTTATTTCCTTCAATTTTCCCTTTCAGAATTTCCTCAACTTTTTTAGTCTCTTTCTCTATTATTCCATCAACTCAGAGCTTCAATTAGTAAATTTACAAGGTTAGTAGCTCTAGTATGGCGAAAATATGTGTGAGAAGAACTGCTATACTTTCAATAATGAAGACCTAATATCTCCTCAACTCCATCGCAACCTATGCAATCTCTCCAGAATGGTGGATCAGAACACGTGAAGAGCTTAATACCATATTTTACACATACTTCATGAACTGGTTTAAGGAGTTTCCTTCTCTCCTCTATATTAAGTAGCATCGTCGTTCTGCTGATTTTGAATCCTCTTTCTAAATAAAGCGGTTTAAGCTTCTCGTAAAACCATGAATGAGGCCTTGAATGAAGCTTTTTAACATTGATTAAATGCAAACTTTTTGAAATTATATGTTTAACTCCTGCATTAACGAACTTCTCAATAAGCAACTCAATCTCATTAACTGATTGACCTTTAATATCGCCATAAGTTGGGACTAATGGATCAAGCCTAACCACAACCATGAAACCAAGCTTAACTAATTGCTTAACAGCATATATCCTCTTCATAGAGTGAGGTGCTCTAGGCTCAAATCTGCTATCAATAAATGGTATGGTCACTTGAATTACAGTCCTTGATTTAACTATTGCTTCAATATAATCAGACCTTAAAAGCATCTCTGGGTTCTTCGTCATGAATACTATTGGATAACCATGCTCGCCAAGCTTCTTCAAAGCATAAAGCGTATGGTGATATCTCTCCTCTAGAAGCTGGCAAGGATCAGTGTTAGATGAGAGATATGTAGGATATTTAGGAAAACCTGAAGCATTGTATTTCTCAATGTCCCTATCTAATTTCGCCTTAAAATCTCCTTTAGGCTTCGGAGATTGGAGATCTTTAACTTTCGTGGTGCTTATAGCATAACAGTATAAGCATCTTCCACCTATAGCATCCTTCAAAGACCATAAACAACCCTTATATACGTTTACAACAAGCCTTCTCCTACACTTATACATGTATCGGCTAGCAAACGGATTGTGAGCTCTTAAAACCTTAAGTCTAGAACTAGTTGTGAACTCGATCCATTCTTCATCAACAGACATAACTTAGCCTCATAA
Source organism: Nitrososphaerales archaeon (assembly GCA_038883135.1). Classification (GTDB taxonomy): domain Archaea; phylum Thermoproteota; class Nitrososphaeria; order Nitrososphaerales; family JACAEJ01; genus JAVZMU01. The sequence continues at coordinate 8,163 of JAVZMU010000040.1, read as the reverse complement.
CGCCTTTTTGCAACTCAAATTATTTTTTATTATTGCTTATTAACTCTCCATAATAAATAAAGCTAACCTCTCTTGCAAGCTTCATTCACCACATATTCCTAGAGGTTGTACTCACTCTCTAACTAGATAATTCGTACACTACTCTTTATTGGTTAACGTAATGTTTCCCAAGAATAAAATATCCTATTATAACCTCTCACAATTATTTCTCTCCATAAACTGAATTAATGTTTTCAGTATGTATTTCTTCTTTTTCAAGTTATTTTTCATTTCATAAAAGAAATTCTTCAATTTTACCTCTAAATCTCCAGCCGCATACCTTCTAGGTCTGGAATCAAAAATTTCTCAACTAGTTGTTTGTCTTCTAAACTTTTTAAGGTCCATAGACTCTTGCTTGAGGGATATTACTGTTCTTTGATAAATTTACTATTAGATTATCAAATAATCCCTAATAAACTCCAAAAGGAAAAAATAGGGATAGATTGCAAATCTAAGTCCATATAATAGTATGTATTTGAATTGAAACCATATACTCGCTCTTCGCTAAGGGTAAAATAATCAGGTTTACGATTCTAATGCATATAGTCAGTAATACTCTTTTATCATCTGAATATTGAAAATGAATTATTAATTAGTGAAAGAAAAACAGGTTCGCAACTCTCGTTTGGCTTCCAAAATTGGTGAGAATAATAGAACCAACATCTTAGGTTACAACCAGCCGTATCTATTATTACATAAGGGAGCTTCTTTAGGCTTCTGACGAGTTTTATCTGCCTTTTCTCACTAAGAAACCTGTCGCTAGTCACTAAGACCTTGCAACTTCTACAACTTCCTACTCGTATGTTCTGCATCACATAGGGATCGAACTTCCTAGTACTGCTCTAGAAGTTTGGATATTGGACAAAAAGCTTCTTCATGAACTCATGGTTACAATACAATATGAGCATTTTATATCTTTAAAGTCTATTATTTATGGAGAATTTAAGAGATATATTCTTCACCTTGGTTTTAATGTCCCTAAGAAAAACGGGACACAAACACTTTACCTAACATATACAAAATTTTGAGTCTAGCGGAACGTAAACCATTTGAATTTAAACTTATCTCCTTCATTCTTTTCTTCTCAAATAGGTTGATTAAGCTTCCAATATCTAGCTAATTATAATTAAACCTAAAGTTTTGTTCTTTCCTTTTATCTAGACTAACCTCCCTTCTTCCTAAAGGTTAATCGAATAAAACTTTAACAATTGAACTCAAAATTCTTATCATTTAGAAAAAGAAGATATTAATGATGACTAAGCATTTGTCCCATAAACTTAAGCTAAGTGAACCAATAGATTTAGAGAAATCTTTCTATCCATCTTTTGTATCAACACTTTTTCGAAAATTCGATGATTGGTGGGTAAAAATTCATGGATATCGTAAAGGTGCTAAGATTAAAGTCAAAGATAATCGTATTTTTTATAAAGGTGCACATTTAAGTGAAGTTTATTTATGGACAGGCTTATGGTACAATCCTCATAATGCTTTAGCTAAAATAAAGGTTAAGAAAATCGATAAAATCATTGAAGCTTACAAAGGATTAAAGCTTATCATAAGTCCTCAAGATTGTGAACTTCTTTTTATTACTATTTTTCTATCACGAAGAACAACGTATCATAAAAACGTTATAACATGGACTGATATGATTTTCAATCAAATTTCTAGTTTAGAAGATTTAATTAGCTTTAATACTCGTTGTATTTGTAATAGCTACCAACTTAAGCAATTACCTATTGCTTCTAAGGAATACATTAAAAAAGTTCGTCACTTTGAGAATCTAGATCATTGGACATTAAGGAAAGTATTGCTTAGCATTAAATGGGTTGGACCAAAAGTTGCCGATGCTTATCTTCTTTTCGCTAAAGGTATTACATACTTAGCACCAAGCGATACTCACTATTTTAATTTCGTTAAGCGTTTAAGACTTTTTGATTTCTCTAAAATTCCTAATAAAAAGCTTTGTATAAAATATACATGTACAGATTGTCCTGTAGGAGATGATTGCTTAACAGGCATATCATTTAAGCGATTAAATGAATTAAGTGGTTGGCTTCAAACAGTAGCATACGTTCATGATAAGCTTTACTGTAGTAAAAAGCAATGTGTAATTTGTATGTTTAAGGATATTTGTAGTGGAGTAGTAAAATGACATTTGATCCATTAAAGTTAACAGAATCGATAGCTAAGATTGTAGTGAAAGGTAATCTTAGACGTTACTATAGATTAGCGAGAGGAGGTAAGTGGTATGGCGGTATTGCTACTGCTGATTGTAGTGGCTGTAATCTAAGATGTGTATTTTGCTGGAGTGGAGAACCACGTGATAATCCAACAATAGGGCAGTTTTATAGCCCTGAAGAAGTTTTTCAAGCATTAACTACAATAGCTAATAAGAAGGGCTATAAGCTTTTAAGAGTGAGTGGAAATGAGCCTACTATATCAAGAGATCATTTATTAAAGCTTTTAGAACTTGTAGAAATATCTCCATTTTACTTTATCCTTGAGACGAATGGAATTCTCATTGGTGCAGATAAAAATTATGCAAAAGAAATTTCAAAATTTAAGCATGTGCATGTAAGGGTTAGTTTAAAAGGTGCAACTCCTGAAGAATTTTCTATGCTTACAGAAGCTGATTCTAAAGCTTATGAACTCCAACTCAATGCTCTTAAAAACTTAATTGATTATGGTGTTGAGTGCCATCTAGCTGTTATGCTTTCCTTTAGCTCTGATGAGTCAAAGAAAAAGCTAATAGAGAAACTTTTATCGATTGATAAAATGCTTGTGAGAGAAATTGAGGAAGAGTATGTATTCCTCTACCCTCATGTAAAGAAAAGACTAGAAAGAGCAAGGATTAATCCAATATTAAGCTATAATCCTAAAACAATTCCTAAAGAACTTATTTAGTTAAACTCAAAATCATTTTTAATAAGATGAAAAAACTCATCAGTTTTGTACGATATGTTTTCTTATTCTAAGCATAAATGGCATTTAGAGATATTCCTTTCTTTGCTACTCTAGCCTTTTCTCTTAAAGTTGCTCCAAGCATATTTTTAATGATAAAGTTACTTTAGTTATAGAATGTTCCTTTATAGGAACTGAAATTATGTAAGCATCATTTATGGAGCCGAGGAGGGGACTTGTCCGCCATTTTTGATGTCCAAACCATAAATTTTTTTATTTCAAGGATACTACTAAATTATGTTAGTTGCGTCTCACGACGACGACATAAGTTCTAAGATTCAACTCATAGGCAAGTCTATAGAGAACCTTGACCTTGCCTTTAATTCAGAGGCAACTAAGAGGCTCTACCATGAAAAACTTAGACAATTCTTTAACCATATAGGGATTAGCCCTGATGATTTTATCGCTAAGGTTAAGGAGAACCCTAAATTTGGAGAGGTTTTAATCCTAAGGTATGTTGGGGAACGAAAAAAGGAAGTTGATGCCAAAAAGGTTAGTGCATCTACTCTCTCGTCTACTCGGAGCGCCATAAAACTCTTTTTGGGGATGAACGATGTCGAGGGTATTAATTGGGAAAAAATTAGTAAGGTTTTGCCCCCACGAAAGAAAGTAGGTTCAGATAGATCTCCAACTAAAGAGGAAATTCGTCAAATAATAACCAATTGGGAAAATAGGCTTAATGTAGTAGTTCTTATGCAGGCAAGTGGGGGACTTAGGGTTGGCGCTTTCAATTGGCTTAATTTTGGAGATATAGAGCCTATCTTCGAGCATAATGGTAAGTATGAGATTATTCCTTTTACTGAATACGAGTCGTGCCTTAATCAAGGTTGGAAGTTCCTATGCGCAAAAGTGACTATCTATCGTAATGAACCAGAAGAATATTATACTTTCATAACTCCAGAGGCTTTCCATGCTCTATGGCAATACAAGAAGGAACGAGAACGTTATGGTGAGATTATAACCCCATCATCACCTTTAATTAGGGATAAATGGGATTCTTTCCAATGGTTAAGAAGTTCCTCTATAACCGAACCTAAACGTCTTAAAAGCAAGTCTATATCAAACAAAATACTTAGAAGGTTATGGTTCCTTGGTTTAAGAACCGAGCATAAAAGAGTCCATGAATTTAAGCAAGATCACGGCTTTAGGAAGTTTTTCGAGACCAATGCTAAAAGGGTTTTAAAGCCCGAAGATGTGGAGCGGTTAAAAGGACGATTATCCAATTATTACAAGCCCGAATTTGAATATCTGTTAAAGGAATATCTTAAGGCAATTCCCTATCTTACTATCAGTGAAACCGCGCAGTTAAAAGATGAGATCGAAAAAAGAATCGTGGATAGCGATAGGAGAATTGGAGAATTGGAGAGGGAGAACCTATTGTTAAGGTCTAAATTTGACGCTTTAGAACGAGAGGCTCAAGAACTAAAAGAGATGGTTAAGCGGGTTTTTAAAATCTTTAAACCTTAAAGGACGAAAATTTAAGATTTAAATATCACTTGTAATATATCCGTGATATGCAAGTTCAGGAAGATTTGATCGATGATATTCTAAAGCGGTTCGATAAACTCCAAGCCAACCTTAGAGAGATAAGAGAACTTACCGAGTCTCATCACGGCAAAGCGGTCAAGGCTATCGCTGAATCAAATAACATTAAGCGGGGAGAGGCTTAGTCGGGATCGGGTTCTGCACCTCTTGGCTAAATCTTCTTGAACGGGCATGGTCGTATTGCCTCGGCTCCGAAGGCAAGACTCGACAAGCCCCCTAAAGATTAGGTATGAGCATAGTAAAGGTAGTGGGATGCCCCCGATGCCACCTTATCCAAGCCACTCATGCCACTAAATCCTTTAAATGTCGTCGATGTAATAAGACGACGAAGATAGACAAACTTAGGGTATTTTGGTTAGGCTATTCTGAATATCAAGCCATAGGAATAGTGCAAGGGCTTAACGAGAGGGAGTTATTCCTTGGTCATTAATATTCTACCGCCCTCTATCTTAAGCAGAACTGTATCTCCCTCTTTAATACCTAAAGCCTCGGCGATAGGTTTTGGAATACTAACTCTCAGACTATTCCCTACCTTAACGACTTTAAGACGAGTCCCTTCAGACATACTTAGGCTATACGATGGGATATATTTAAATAATGCACTATACCATAGGATATACCATGCTGAAGGCTCGATATGGAGAGAAGATCAACCCGAAGGAGATCGAGAAACTCATACGTATTTTAAGCAAGATACCATCCTTCGAGATCGTCATAGTGAACGGTGTAGAAATCCCGCTAAGGGCTCCTTGGAGCGAAATACAAGCCTATTTGAGGGGGGCGTTCAATGATTAAGAATAAGGCTTGCCCACTCTGCACAAACGACGATAGCGATAAAGCCCTTGAGAACCTCATAGATCGAATTGATGGTGAATCTGGGGATTATTGGTTCAATCATGTATTAGAGCATATGGCGCATGATGGTTTTGTCGAATTAGAAGGTGAGACTATGAAGTTCACTTTTAAAGGAACTGTTTATTCATATTTACTTACATTAATTATCGATGGGATTTCTGAATCAGAAGATGTTTTTGTCGAGGCGCCCCAATAATGTATGGTGTTCCATCATGGCTTATGCCATCTCCACTAAGGGGACGAGGAGCCCATAATATTGAGGATAAGTTATTTCATATCGCTAAGACCAAGATAAGGACGAGAATATTCAAAAACCCTATAGCGAGGACTTTAGTGAGAATAGCCATTTTAGAATCAAGGAAACATGGAGCATCTATTAATGATATAAGCGATATTTTCGATATATCGACGAGAACAGTAAGTAAAATTATTGATGGAGCAAGAGGGTTAAGACCAGAACCCGCATTTAACATGAGAATACCAAGGTTAAAGAAGTATTGCGGTAGGGTCGATCTAAAGGTAAAATTATCTAAGATGGCAAGCCGTCTATGGTTCTGCATTAGAGCAATTCTCGCAAGAGGTTTCAATGACATAGAGAGAGCCATTATGTATATCCTTGGTCAAAGTGATGAACCGCCATGAGGGAGTAGTAAAGCCCTCTATCTTCGTCCTATTCTCCCCATTGTTTTAGTATATCTCTCTTAGAGTAGAGAGGGAGAGGGAATATAAGGACGATAGCAAAAATCCAATAGAAATAGAGGTTTTAGATAGTTAGAGCCTAATCCTATTTTTACCATCTGTGATATATGGATGATAACTAACAAACTAAGTTAGTCTGGCTCCACATTTTCCACAATAGAAATTTAAAGCGGGATTGTCCGCACCACAATTGCTACATTTTTTAATATTCTCCTTAATGATCATGGGGTATGGACCTATCCAACCTACAAAACCTTTGGTCTTTTCGACTTTACGAGATAACCACCACAAAAACATTAATATGAGGATAAGTGGGGTGATAATAAACAGAATAATAGCCTCAATTAGCATTCATCTTTTCACTTCCATATTATCTTTTTATGAATATTTAACTTTTTATCTTCGTCGATATTAGGTAATAGGAGCCGTGATTAACGGTCTATCCTTGAGTCTATAGACCACGATCTTAGCATAAGAGCGAGCCGTATTCTCTAAGACTCCATATCTGCTTTGAGCCTCTAAGGCGATTAAATCTTCGTCGTTTATGTTATTGGCTTGAGCCCATAGGGTAAGTTCTAATATTCTCTTTGCTCTAACTATTGAACTTGGCATAAAGGCTTTTTCGACAACCATTACCATATCATATGTATAATATAGGTAATTAATAAAAATAACGCAATTATGTTAAATTAATGGGATAAGGGCTTAAATCTTAACTTAAATATGCAAAGGAGCGATCTTATGAACAAATTCAAAACTTACACCCTTTCTTTCTTATTTTATTTCTACCTTGGCGGTAATGGGATAAAGCGATGATGGCGATAGGGCAATAGGCGGGATAAGGCGCTATAGGGAGGATGCTAACCAAATCAATTAAAGTAATATCAATGAATAGGTAAAGCAAGAACATTGAACATAATAAGATAAAAGAGGAAAAGGTAGATAACGAAAAAGGCGAATAAATAATAATAAATGGAAGGGTGTAAAAAGTCTAAAGGAATTTAATCTTCTAAACTTGCGTTCTGAGCCTTTGGATTTCTTGTAATTATGATAAGCCAAGTTCGATTCGCTTATTCCTTATCATAAAACTGAGTTTTCTATGCAGAATTACTTATTCCTAAATATCATAATGCTTTCAGATCCTCATAGACACTCTCTAATATTTCTGGCGATGAATCAGTCTCAAGCAATTTTAATAATTCAAATGCTTCCAATATTGCATCCTTATTGGCATAAATCGGCTTTTCATCATGATAAATAGCAATTACGACGTCCTTACCACTAAAGGGTTCTGTGCGTAGAATTATAACATAGTCTTTGATGGCATAGATCTCTCTATCTCCTCCCGAGGCTTCAACAACATCCACTAGTGTGCCTTTCTCTCTAACTATGCTTGCTAGTTTTGAATAGATGCTTGCTGATTTCATCATTTCGTTAGTTAGTATAACGATCAAGATAAACCTTGCTTTTTATGTCAAAATCACCTAGTATAAAATCTATGTTTAAATAGAGTAATGAAGGTCATGATAAAGGGGTTCTTTAGAGATCCTTTTACGGGTCGATTTATTCCAAAGCCACGAGCCTTTCTATTATTTTTTATCGAAAGCAGGTATGCTAGATATTAGAATATATTCTAATATCTTCTTGTTGATTTTATGCGATGTCTTATCCTCATTCAAGACAAATATCTCTAAGATTTTGATTCCGATTAAGCATTAAAAGGATTTCTGTGTTAAGGCTTAAACTCAGGCGAATATTCCCTTAGCGTAATTCTCTCATCAAATTTTAGCATACCATCATAAAGCGGGTTCTTAGTCTTTAGGTTAATAGCGACAAGTCTTATCTTATCCAAGCCATGCTTTTTGGCAAATTCAACTTCGGCTTTAGCATCAATATAGGGTATGAAGGTCACCGCAACCTTAATCCCCTTAGCATTCTCTAAGCCCTTCCTATCCGTGACTGTTAGAGAATAGGTTTTAACCGCTATGACTTCGACGGGTCTATCTCCATCCCAAATTACGATATCTGGTTCATCTCTCTCATAACTCTCGGTTATGTTAAGCC
>JAVZMU010000039.1:0-10717 GCA_038883135.1 Nitrososphaerales archaeon | reverse complement strand
AATCCCATATTTCATTATTAGAATCTCATTAAAGAGAATTGAAAGAACATCACTTGTATCATTGCTATGAATAACGCCCTTTCGTGAATCTCATTAAAGAGAATTGAAAGCAGCAATCTTCAAGTATCCACTTCCTTATGTCATTATGAATCTCATTAAAGAGAATTGAAAGTGAAAGATCAAAATGACATTTTCTACCGCACTTTGGACGAATCTCATTAAAGAGAATTGAAAGTGAGGGCAAGGGGGGCAGTTCCAATCTCCTGCCCAAGAATCTCATTAAAGAGAATTGAAAGATAGGAGTGAGCGATTGCGGTGCAACATCAACGCTAAATTGAATCTCATTAAAGAGAATTGAAAGCAGCAATCTTCAAGTATCCACTTCCTTATGTCATTATGAATCTCATTAAAGAGAATTGAAAGTTATAGAATTTGAACACTTTTTCTCCTATCCACTCCTTTGAATCTCATTAAAGAGAATTGAAAGTCATATATCGTGTATGATGTTCACCATCAACATGGAGATCTCGGAATCTCATTAAAGAGAATTGAAAGCTCTAAATTCAATCTCATATCGTTTCGAGACTTCTTGAATCTCATTAAAGAGAATTGAAAGTATTTTATATGTGCCCTCTTCTTTGGTTGGACTCCAGATGAATCTCATTAAAGAGAATTGAAAGCAAGAGCTTTATTATTCATTTCTTTTTGGGTCATCTTTGAATCTCATTAAAGAGAATTGAAAGCTAAGTAAGAATAGTGCTTACAAAGTCTCATTCTCTCACGAATCTCATTAAAGAGAATTGAAAGCTTTTGTATCTGCCCAGTAACCATCAGTCAAAACCACCATAATGAATCTCATTAAAGAGAATTGAAAGTCTGTTCCAGAAGTTGTTATTCCTACCCCAACAGGAGAATCTCATTAAAGAGAATTGAAAGATCGTTGTTAAAACTCCAGCATGGTGAGACCAATACGAATCTCATTAAAGAGAATTGAAAGATTATGTTCTTGTCTAATACTTCTTTTGTAGCTAATATCTGAATCTCATTAAAGAGAATTGAATGGAGAGCTTTATTCTCATTAGTAATACTAAGCAACAAGAAGTTAAAAAGCCCTAGCTGTTTGGTTCTGTTGCATAATGCCTTACCTTCTGACAAAATTGTCCTACCTCTTTGCCAGTATCTTATTAAAGAGGAGTAATATCGTGTAATTTTCGTGAAGAGAGGCTCTAATTCTAGGTGTAAGTTACGCTTAGTGTGCCATTCCAAAACCATTTCATACTTTTTCAGACAACTTGTTGTTTTATTGCTTGAGAGCACGCTATTTTTCTCTTTTACACCTGCATCTACCTGCTTAAATTATTTGAGCAATTTAATAAGAAATTAAGTTGTTATTAACAATTGTATTTTTGTTTCTGTTAAGAAGATACATCAGGACTTTTATCATTTACAGCTTTATCATACTGTATCCTCTATGCTTAAAGTAGGGCATAGTAATACCTACCATGTCCCTTTGATCTCGATAACACGCACAGATTAATTTTCATTAATCTGTAGTAGGTATGATAGGCACAGGTATGATAGTTCCATAACCTAAAACACTAGCCTCGCCAAAGGTCTTTTGATAAATCTCTTGAAGATCAAAATCTCCTTCTAGGAAGATAATGCTACCTGGCTTTAATGAAGTGTAAATAGGCTTCCTCTTTTTCTCACTTATCATAAATCCGGCACCAAGAACCGTAGATTCTCCAATAATACCTTTAAACTTGAGATTCAAATTCTCGGTCCACTCTTTTACGTATTCTTCCACTTCTTTACCTCCCTTAAAGAGGGCTGGAGTAGCCAAATATAAAGCTAATAAACCATAATGCTTCTCTTGGCCATCCCAAAGCTGCTTCTTAATTTCATCCAAAATCTTATAGCCTTGCTGAAATGAAAGAAGAGCTATCCTTCCTTCGCCTCCAAATTTGACTGGTAGCTCTCGAGCTGAAGATAAACGTTCGACAATTTTGCCTCTAATTTCCGCTATAATGTCAATAAAGATCTTTTCAATCTCCTTACTTTTATCTATCATATAGTCGAGGTATTCAGCACTATAAAGAAAACCTTCCTTTGTAATTTTCATAATAATTCCTTCTCTCATCTGCAACCTAACACCAACTCTTATATTCTTTCTCACTTTAACATTAGGCTCGAACTTTTCCTTTTCCAGGTAGTTATCAAGTTGATTCAATAAGTTAGGTTTATAGGCTATTTTCTTCCATTTTTGTTCACATTTTTGCCTTATCTTTTCCATATTTAAGAAACCTTCAGATAGGCTATCTTCAACCATCAGCTCACGATTTAGCTTAATTAATGGCCCTCTCACTATTATATCACTTTCCAGAATACTGATGTATTGTTCAAACCATTCCCCAGAGATAGGTGCAGGCTTTCCTAATTCTGAAACACAATATGTTGCTAGGGTTCCTGCTACCGTTGAGGGTGAGGGCATTGCTAAAGTTATAGCTCTGCTATAGGTGCCTCTAACAAAAGGATCGAACTCGCCTGCACCACGAAACATCATGGGTTCAATTATTCTAAAGATTATTGACACAGCCTCAGCCATCACTCTACACCTCTTAGACCAGACCTATAAAGCATCAGAGCTAGAAAGAACTGTTCCAAGAAAGGTAGTTCGTTATGGTCTATCTTACATATTACATCGTAGTCTTGCATGAGCTTTTTAGTCCACGTCTCAACCATTTCCTTACTTTTCTGACTATTCTGAATCCTACAATTTCTTTCAAAGATCCTCTTGAGTAGCTTTTCTAATAAAACTCCATTATTTCTATTAACAAGTGGTTTGATCGTATCAAGATTGTTATAGAGATCATATATTAATGATAAGGAAAAATTGTTTTTCTCTATCTCCAAGATAAGTTCATCAATATGCTTAAGACTTTTAGCTAGATTTTGATCTGGAGTCTTAATGTCTGAAAGGGGGAGTAGAGAGTAACACTCACCACCTTTCGGACTGTATAAAAGAACGATAGCATCTTTCTTCCTCGTCTCGCTATCTATCATCCACTTCGACTCTTTAGCTATCTCATCCAATAACTCGGCCGATCTACTGATCGCTGTATATAGTGGGAACATATAATGGGTAAGGTATATGGAAAAGCTTCTACTAGCGGTAACCAAAGATGGTATTAAGTATTTACTTATCTGATAAAAGCCCTTATATCGTTCTGATGGAAAGCTGAACTTCTCTCTTAGTTCTTGAACTGCATGTAATGAATCCTTGACAGGCGTTATAGCGAGAAGATCATCCCCTCCCACATAAATAGTTAAACCATCATGTTCATCGATTATCTTACTATCTCTTATTGCACTAGCCATCAAGGCCTTACTAAGGGTTGAATGATACGATGGTGAAATTATAATCTCGTTTTTATCTTGAAGCTTAATAATGATATTTGATATTTCCTTTATTTTTTCGTCGATTTCCTTTACGTTATTTTCTTCACATATCTTTTTTGCTTTCTCGATATCGTTATTTACTATGGCTTTTACCACTTCTTTAGCAGATCCTTCCAACAAATTGCAAAGGTAATCTTTTATAGTAATTCTGAACCCATCTTCAACCTTGCCATGTATGATCTTACCTAAATTATCTCCATCACACCTTATAATAGCATAATAAGTGTTTAAATCCTCAATTCTCCTGTGTTTATGAATCTTTTTTCTAATTTCTAACCAATCTCTTCTTGGATTATAATATTTCTCTTGTCCATTCTCCTTGAATATATGGGTTTTTAAAAAGCATTCTTCAGCATCTAAATATAATAACATCTCAAGATCTTCTTTTAATTCATCAGATTTCAAATTTCTAATGCTTTCTGCTAATTTACGTTCGATATGTGTTATAGGCTCTCTACCAACTAGAGGTATTCTTTTTACTTTTATTTTCTCCCAGATTTCCTTAATCCATCCATTTAGCTCATTAGTAAGATCTTGAATATTGTCAATTTTCATAGCATTATTAATAAATGATTTTTTGAATGGCATGAGTGCTATATCGGAAACAGACGGAAATCTAAATTTAGGCAACTTTTCTGAAATTTTTCCTAACAACCCATCCATGACTGATTTAAGCACTTTGCTAGTACTTATGAATCTTTTAATTAGACAATAAGGGCAAAGACGTTCGCCCATGCCAAAAATAGGTTCGATTTCCCTCTTTAAGTAACTCTTGTAATCGTTCTCATCTGAAGGAATAATGATAATTGCTGGTAAATAACCACATACGCTACAGTACTCAAAGCCCCTATCTGATTTCTTCGGCCAGGTTACAATAGGCTGTGAAGTCATCTCAAAAAGCTTCAAATCCTCTTCTGGCCTAAATTTATAGAGCTTCCTCCTATGTTCTTCATAGCTTAAAAGTTTGAACATATAGTGGTATATACTGTATCGCCCTTCTTTAAAGTCCAGCTCACGAAGCTTATTGGTGTGAAGTGCTATGACCCTAATTGGTAATGGAGGAGTTGTATCAAACCCAAATTTTTTACATTCGTTTAAAAGCCTTTCCGCTTCTATAGCTAAATTACCAAATTCGCTTTGTAAATTCTTACAATTTTCAATAACTTTATCGTAAACGTTTTTCCATACTTCCTGATACTTTTTCTTCACAAACTCCTCTAGACTTTCTAGTCCCTTTTCAACTTCAATCTCCTTGAACTCATTAAACTCCCTTAGTTGCTCTAGCTCTGGTAGCATAAATGTGGCTGTTACTGGAACTACGGCATACCTTGGTATTGCATCAATATCTGGGTTGTAGTCTGCAAATTCATTTGATATTCTTTTAATCTTTTCTATTACATCCTCATTAATACCGTTTCCAGTTAGCAATGAAATCAAGCTGTGATAATAAAACGAATTTCCTCTACATGTAGGTAAAACCATTACATCAGGGCCAAGTGCTCTTACAAAAATCCAAAAGATGCTCCAAGCAAGTGCAGAAGCAAGATAACTCGATAACCAAAGGTCTCTGAGCTTTCTTGAGCTTGATATGAACTTTTGTACCCCTCCTAAATCTATATATAATAGTATTCCCTTAGGTTCTTCGTTTTCTAGGAGCCAGTTCATCATCGATGCAGTTGCATAATTATGATCGAAAATACTATGAGAAGGTGCTCTGGTATCTGCGGGACTGACTGGAAGCCCTAGTTGTATCCATGTAGTCTCATAGCTAGCGTATAGTACGTGATAGGCAAGTTGGGGATCGAGTATATGCTCAATAACCTTCTTTAAAGCCTCGATAAATTCTTTTGTAGGGGTTTGTTCTTGCTCAATCTTCTGGGAAAATTTAGGGTTAAATATGTTCTTGAGTTTAATCTCATTCTCTCGAAATTTACCATATTCTTTACCTATAAGCTTGCTCAGTAACCATCTATCAACACTTGAAGCTAGCATATCAGCTGGCTTTGTGATCTCCTCCATTCTTTCTATAGCTTCTTTAAGACATGTATTCTCTAAAACATTAGTGGCGATGTATCTTGCTTCCTCTTTATGATCCCTATCATCTCTGATGAGCCAAGCTTTATTTGGAGGATCGTGGAGCAGGCAAGCTGTCTTTAAAATGAAGATATTCTTGATCAAGAAATCACCTTACAGGTTCATAGCTTACTATCTCGAATCTTGAGTAACCTACTGCTGTCTTAGCACCAACGCCTCTGTAGAAGGAGTAGAGCAAACCACGATCTAATATGCCTAGCTTGTTGATGTCTTGAACTGGAGTTTCAGCCAGATCGGATTCTTGTGAATCTTTTATAATGAGTCGCCTCTTCCTCTCACCACCCCCTCTTTCCTTTTTATAGAAAAGATAGAACTGAAATTTAGTTCCTGGTGCTATGGTAAGATAAATTATTGGTGTAGGTGATACATCCAGCTCTGTAGCTGTATCGCTTTTATAGTGGGGAGACATTACATCAGGGTAGAGTAGATAGCCCTTCTCACCCTTCTCAATGGGATATGCATCAGTAAAACCGATAAGACCAGCGCTTTTATCATCACCGAAGAGCCTCCCACACTCCCTATTGGCTTCTTTCTTAGAAGCCTTCTGCTTAAGTAGTAAATCAAATACTCCAGAACGAACAGCACCTTTTATCGTTGAGCCTGGTATGTAAGGAACGTTCAATATCGGGTCAAAGTATAAGCCCACCTCGAATGGTATCTCGCCAAAGGTCTCTGCCGTTCCTATAAGACCCCTAGATATAGCTTTAATTTTCACGCTTCTTAACTCGTAAGCACAGCTTAGAAAAGCTTGCCGAGTATTCTCAAGAATTTGGCTAATTTCTTTAGTGGGTAACCCCGCCTTTTTGATTATATATTCTAATATTTTATATTCTAATATTTTTCGCTCTTCTTCTTTTACCTTCTCTCGCTCCTCTTTAGCTTTCCTTATCATCACACCATAACCAGCTAACGCTATATAGCTCCATAAATTAGGCTTAGTTAATGAATCAAAATCAATATCAATCATATTTGACATAATTTTTTAACCTTTTCGAATGCGTAATCATAAACATTTTGAAGAAAATTGCCCTTTTGAGGAGAATTGCCAATAGGAATATCTCTGACCAACTTTTCACGATCCGGTTGATTTTTACGCCTAATGTGCAATAGATCTTTTGGCCAGTCATCAGATAGTAGCCCAAAGACAATGATGAAGTTCTTACTTTGAGTCTTAAAGCATCTAGCGCCGATGGATGATATTCTTCTTAGAGTTTCATACTCATAATTTATTTTTCTAGCGTATCCTGTTTCTTCTTGGAATCTGGGTAATCCTAATATCCAAGTATGTAGATTCCTCCCTTTCATTTTAAAACTTTGTTTCCAAGTCTGTTTAACAAAAGCATTTCCTATCTTAACGGGATCTAAGGACGAGCATTCAATCACTTCTATCTTGATGTTGCTTAATGATGGGACAATAGGGATATCATTAAATTCTTGTATCCCGCTTATATTAAGTAGCCTTTTAGCAAAGTTGATTGTAATATTACATAGATCTTCGAGCGTCTCCTTTAGCTCATCCTTAGTGAACTCCTTGCCTTGCAAATCTTGAAAAATCTTTCGAATTTCTTGATTAATTTTAAGCTCATCCTTAAATCTAAATGAGAGTAATCTTAACGAACCAAAAGCTCTCTTTGTCATCGAACCGACACCCCCTAAAATTAAGGAGAGCAAAAGGGATGAGAGAGCAAAGTTGACTTTTTCTGAGTCTTTGTTCCCATAAAGTAAAATCTTGAACTTTAACCCCTTGCTCACTAATGCTGCCATTTCTTCCTTCACCCTTTCCATGTATCTTGTTATTTTTTCGGAATCGATATTAGTCCGGTTGAGACTATCTTCTTCCTCCTTTCCTCGTTTCATTAGTAATAATCTTACCCTAGGTATTTGCAGATAGTCATTCGATTTAGGGAATCGTAAAGTAATAACAATCCTGTAGTCTTTTTTCCCTAGCTTACTACTAAGAAAGTAATCCTTTAAGGGACCTTGCTTAATTAATTTGTCTATACGATCCTTATGTTGGTTTAATGGTATTCTATCATGTTCTATAATTACAGCACTAGTAGAAGGATTTAATGTTACTGAGACTTTAGTATTATTTGGTAAACCCAATTGTGCCTCTTGATTCATCAAGAAATCTTTAGCTTTCTCGTAAAAATTGTCTATCTCATTATTGATTTGGGTTAGGTTAGCTTCTAAATTTGTAGGAAAGTCAAAGATTTCTAACCTAAATAATGAAACTCCTTTGTCTGGACTGACTAAGATCTTATTTAATTCTTCGTTCGCTTTTTTATAATTAACTTTTCCATTATAGGCACCAACGATAGCAGTTCTTGCCCACCATCGCCAAACACCTTTCAAGGACTTAGCTGTTAGTGCATTAAGAAGGTTTAGCTTTAAGCTATAAGGTGTAGCTTTGTAACCACCTATTCTTGTAAAGGTGATAGTTTCTACATCGATTTCAGCTATAAATTCATGATCTTTTGCTATCTTTTCTTGGATCAATAGCCAAGAACTCATCTTCTTTCGCCTTCTGCCTTAAATACTGCTTCAGATAATTTCTTCATCTGAACTATATAAGGCCTAAGAAGTCTGTTTGCTACCCTTTCTTTTCCTTCTGAAATCTTTTCTAAAGCCTTGATAGGATCATCCAAATAAGTTTCTTCTATCAGCTTAAGTTCCTTCAACCTTTTTAGCATTAAATAAAAATAGATACCATAGCCTTTCTCCGTAGGATTATTTCCATCAATCTTACCTCCTTTTCTCAATTCGCTCTTTACCTTTTCATAAATATCCTTACTAGCTTTTGCATAACAAAAGCTAAGAGCTGGAACGAGACCTACATCCTCTATAAGGCTTGGTATCTCTCTACACCTGCTTCTAAAGCTCTTACCTATTTCGCTTTGTTCTTTATTCTCTAATGATTCTAATAAATCCTTGAAATCTTTTATGGCGATAAGTATGTGGTCATTTGTACTCATTTAACTTTTCCCCCATGAATTCAAGCTTTACTATACCTCTCCCAATGGTCTCATTACCGCCTATAATCAGATAGTTCCCCGTTCTACTGAGTAGTTCATGGACCTTTTCCTTAACTTCACACGCTCTTTCCAATCCTCTCCCAATTTTCTTAGCCTTGGAATATAAGAACATTGTAGCAAAGGTTGTGTTCCAAGGAACGTACTCCTCTGTCCATAAAGCACCTTCCTTAGCCGTTTTACTTTCTCTATCAATGGCTATTCGAGTTACTCTGACCAAAGATTTCTCTAGAGCTCTTAATGCATCATTATCATTAAGTATGATAAGCCTCCCTTGCTCTATATCAAATAATTTTTCGAGCTTTTCAATATTATCGGATTGATCAGTTTTACATTCTACACATATCTCTTCATTGATAACTAGTTTATTATTTAATACCTTAACTCCAAGAAGATCTTCAGCCTTTTTGGATGTTTGACATATACCATTACTTATCGATATATTTGATAATTCTTTTACATATTCATGCTTATTACTAATAATTCTCAAGAACTCGCTAAGACGCTTAATTAATAATGGAGAAGTCACAAATGCATATACTCCTTCTAGACTCCTTACTGGAAATGTAACTGTAAATGCATCGAGTAGAGCTACTGCTGATGTGAACTTTTCTTCATCAGGTTCAGGACCAAATAGAACCTTTACATCATCTTCATCTTTACTTACATTAGGGAGTTGCCAAAATGCACTCTTTAAAGCTCCTTTAAGGCTTGATGAATATATAATGGGAAAACCAAGGTTATCCTTTTGAACTGGTAGGTCGATAATTCCACCTATCTTTCCTACGCCAGGATGAAGATTTGTAATAGCTTTAATTAAAACCAGTTCAAAATCCTCATACGGGCTTATAACGATATCATTTACACTCATTGTCCTCAACTTCCAAACATTACATGGTAGAGAAGTCTTCCTATAGGTGATATTTCATAGTAACCATCAACCTCTTTTATGAGCCAGTAATCGTCTTCCATTTGTTCAGCTAATTCTATGCCAAATTTTTTATAAAAATCGTTCTTATCGATTCTCTTATTGATAAGCTCTATGAGAGGAGCAGAGAACTTTTCCATTAATTGGTAACGCCATTCGACAGGAAAACCAGGTATGGCTACATGCATCTTAAAAAATTCATGCCTATAATATACCGGGATACCTTGAAGATTTGCTATTAAAGTCACAATTGAAGTCTCAGGTTTGAAACCACCAGTAGCACATATGTAGACCTTGTCATGTCCTTTATGCTTTTTTATAAGTCCCCATGTCTTTAAAGCTAGATTAGGTATTCCTTCGCGCTGAAATGATATCTCATCTTTATATCCTTTGATTACCTCTCTTATCGTATAAACCCCACGCTTTTTTAAATAGGATTGAAGAGCATATGAGCAAACATCGCCAACTTCTGTATCTGTGTAAAGTAAGTAAGCTTGGTCGATCTTGCCCTTATCTAGAAAAGCCCACATAGTAGCTAACTCTGCGCATGCAGTATCTTTCTTATTCTCTAAGTATTGCAATAACTTATTATGAAGTTCGTTTCTGTTTATAACTCCTGCTGTTAATCCTTTCTCTATATCCTCTATTCTTGTCGTGTTCTTTAAAATTTCTTTTACTTCAACAACCTGACTCGCTGCGTTACTTATTAAACTCGCACCAACAGTAACAATATGGATTTTACTCATAAATTATATCACCATTGCTTTTAATCCTTTTATTCCCTTTTGGCTTAATATATAGTTTTACAAGATATTTGTGGTCTCAATAGTAAAACGATCTTTTTTAGAAAAATAAGTAAAAAAAGGAATCAGAATCTCATTAAAGAGAATTGAAAGTATCAAAATTGAGAAATGATCTTGCTAAGAAGATTGAGAATTAAATTAATACTTTAATGTAAAAAGATTAACAAAAAACTTCTAGACAAACATATAAAGTTAAAATCAGCATCTTTCAGCATGCTCTCACAGAAAATTCTATCAAAAGATGTAGGGTACAACCTTTTAAGAAGATATTTATATTTGCAAAATATTTCTATCATAAGTATTTAATATTGAAGGATGAGAAAGTCTATGAAAGCCAAGAAAATGAATTATAGTTTAGGTGCACTTTTCGTTTTCGCCGTATCTTTAGGTGTAGCAGCAAT
>JAVZMU010000038.1:0-10780 GCA_038883135.1 Nitrososphaerales archaeon | reverse complement strand
ATGTCTTTCAACAACACATATTTTTAGTACATCGTGCTCAGTATCTGATAAAAGCTTTCCATCTTTTACTTCTAGATCATGTTTTAATTCTCTCGTGTATATCTGATGCTCTACAATACCAATGACCCTGATGGTAACAAAATTCTTTCTTTCAGTAGTTATCGTTAAATCTTCAGGATAAATCTCTCTTAAATTCATTGTCTTCATTACAGATTCATTAGATAATTTCTCTTCAACTTCTTTTAGATACTGCCCATTTTTTGCAACTATTTTTCCATCTATAATGACTAAATTTGCATTAAAATCTTTAAGATTATCTACTACTACTAAGTCTGCACACTTACCTGGAGAAATTCCTCCTAAATTTTTAAGACCATAGTATTCAGCAGGGTTAAGTGTTACCATTCTAATAGCGTCGATAGGATCTAACCCATTACTAACAGCTTTCCTTAAGTTATGATCAATATCACCTTCAGCCAGTAAATCTTCAACATGTTTATCATCTACAACTAACATAAAACGTCTTGAATTCTCCTTCGTTACTATTCCTATTAAATCTAAAAGATTTTTTGATGCAGAACCTTCTCTTATCATAACCCACATACCAAGAGAGAGTTTTTCAAAAGCCTCTTCTTTTTTCGTTGATTCATGATCTGAAAAAATACCTGCCGAGATATAGTTACAAAGATCTAAACCTTTAAGCCCTGGTGCATGACCATCGATAGGCATGTCTTTACATGCATAAATTTTATCCATAACATCCTTATCTCGAGATATTACGCCAGGAAAATTCATAACTTCTCCTAGACCAATTATTCTATCAAGTCTTCTTAGCTTCTTGATTTCATTGATACCTATAGTTGCTCCTGAAGTCTCAAGTCGAGTTGCTGGGACACAAGATGGTATCGTAAAATAGACTTTTAGTGGAGATTTTTTAGAATTTTTTATCATAAATTTTATGCCTTCAATGCCTTTTACATTTGCTATCTCGTGAGGATCTGCTATAATGCAAGTAGTCCCCCTAGGAACAACAATTCTCGCATACTGACTAGGTATCATCATAGAGCTTTCTATGTGTACATGAGCATCTATGTAGCCTGGCAGAATATACTTTTCTCCTAAATCGATCTGCTTTTCTGATTGTATAGGATTTTTACCTACATATATTATCATTCCGTTTTTTATGCCTATGTAAGATTCAGATATCATTCCTGTATAAACATTGACTAAATTTCCATGTAGTATTATTTCAGCTTTAGAACTCAACATATTCGCAGTAAAACTTAATCTTTTTGCCTAAATAATATTATCGCTAAAACTAACGTTACCGTTTTTTTCCTGAGTTATATTTTTTCATAATAGAGAGAATTAAAACTTATTATAATGCTTAAATTTAAGCATAGAGCAGTATCACAGGTAATTTAGTTGGAAAAAGTTGAGTTTATAGTACCAAGCTTTGATGATATAGATAAGATGCTATCAAAGCTTGCTTTAATGATTAAAAAAAGTAGATTTAAGCCAGATATTCTAATAGGTGTATCGAGAGGAGGTCTTATACCAGTAGCCATTCTATCTGATAAGCTTAATGTGAGAAGCGAGATAATAGGAGTAAAGTATTATCATGGTATAAAAGAAACAAAAGAAAGACCAGAAATTAGCCAACCAATTTTATCTGATTTAAGTAAGAAAAGAGTGCTAATCGTTGACGATGTTGCAGACTTAGGTCACAGTTTACATTTAGTAAAGAGTTATGTTCAAGAAAAGGGTGCAGAAGAAGTAAGAGTTTGTACGCTTCATTATAAACCATGGTCGATAGTTAAGCCTGACTACTTTGTTGAGGAGACAGAAGCATGGATAATTTACCCATGGGAAGTAAATGAAACTTTGACAGATCTTTACAAGAAACTTAAAGAAAAGGGTTTAACGGATTCTGGGATTATAGATGAGATGATAAAGAAAAGAATTCCGAAGCAACTTATTGAAGATTTCTTTATGAAAAATAATCATATGTAAAAGCTTAAGAAAGAGATAAACAAATTTAAAAGTGATTCAGTTTGGATAATTCGTATAAGCAAAATAAATCTCATTTAACTTTAATTGCTTTAGCATCGGTTCTTTTAATCGGTTTGTTTTTAGGAGGATTTTTCACTTACATAATACTTGCACCTAATATAAGTTATTTGCAAAATGAAGTAAGAATTCTTCAAAAACAGTTTTTAGATCATCAACCTGTTCAGAATATAAATGTTTATCAAAACCTAACATCTCTTTCAGAAATTTATCAAAAAGTCAAGGACTCAGTTGTAATTATTCGAGGATTCACTTTTCCTGATTATAGCCAAATTGAAGGGTCTGGCTTCGTTTACAACTACAGCGGAAAAATGTTTATAATAACGAATTTTCATGTTGTTCATAATACTTTTAACATAACAGTAACTTTCAGTAATGGGAATGCGTATCGTGCTATAATAAGAGGGTCTGATGCTTATGCAGATTTAGCTGTGCTTGAGATACAAAATGCACCTCAAGAAGAATTTAAGCCTTTGAAAATTGTAAGTTCTTCAACACTTAAAGTAGGCGATCCTATAATAGCTATTGGAAACCCTTTTGGACTAACAGGTTCTATGACAACTGGTATAGTAAGTCAGCTTGGAAGAAGCATTTCTGAATCGATAACTGGTGGCTTTAGGATAGCAAATGTTATTCAAATCAGCGCTCCAATAAATCCTGGCAATTCTGGAGGACCATTACTCAATTATGCAGGTAATGTGGTTGGAATAACTACTGCAATAGTAGCTGACTCACAAGGTGTGGGCTTTGCTATTCCATCAGATACGATTCTTAGAGAGATTCCTTGGCTAATTGAGACAGGCTCATATAATCAACATTCATGGATAGGTGTAAGTGGTATTGACATGAATTATGAAATTGCTGAGGCTATGGATGTAAATATCACTTATGGTTGGCTAATATGCCAAGTAGTACCGCTTGGGCCGGCACAAATTGCAGGCTTAAGAGGTGGCACAACTCAAAAAGAAATAGCAGGACGATTCTACACTATTGGCGGAGATATAATTATAGCTGTTAATGGAACAAAAATAGTAAATGGAGACGATCTCTCAAGCTACTTGGATGCAAAAACACTACCTGGAGATGTTATAATTTTAACTATAGTTAGAAACAATCAGTTAATGAATGTGACTTTAACACTAGGAACAAGACCACCTCCAGTTTAATATGATTATTAGTATGCTTAATGAATTCTTAACATTTTAATAATGTTAAAAGAATTCTTTTAAACATGGAAAAATCTAAATTAAAACCTGTTCAAGATATAAAACTTAAGAAACCTTATTCTGCAAGATCGATAATAAATGAAATGAAGAATTCTGGAGGTTTTGTAGGAAGGCATCTTGCAGAAGGAGTTGATATTTTAGTAGATATGGTAAAGGATAAATCATGCATAAAGTTCTTGAGCTTTCCAGCAGCACCTATTGCTACAGGATTGAGAGGCATATTAAAAGAGCTTATAAGGCTTAAACTGTTCAATGTAGTAATAACTACTTGTGGAACCTTAGATCATGATTTAGCTCGTTCATGGGGGAATTATTATGAAGGAAGCTTTTGGTTAGACGATAAAAAGCTCTTTAAAGAAAGTTTTCATAGACTTGGTAATATAATCATACCACATGAAGTTTATGGACCTATGCTAGAAAAAAAGCTTAAACCTTTCTTCAAGAATTTATATGATGAAGGAATAAGAGAGATATCATCTATTGAGCTATGTAAAAGGCTTGGAGAGTTTGTTAATAATGAACATTCTATCCTTTACTGGGCTTATAAGAATGATATACCAATAATTATACCGGGATTAACAGATGGTGCAATTGGAAGTCAGATATGGTTACTATCACAAATTCATAAAGACTTCAAGATAGACTTACTTAAAGATGAACAAATACTCTCTAATATAGTGTTTGATGCAAAGTCAACAGGAGCTTTGATGATAGGAGGAGGTATATCGAAGCATCATGTTTTATGGTGGAATCAGTTTAGAGGAGGTTTAGACTATGCAGTTTACATTACAACTGCTTTTGAATATGATGGTAGTCTTAGTGGAGCTTTGATAAAAGAAGCAATATCATGGGGAAAGGTAAAAACCAAAGCAAAGCAAGTTACAATTCATGGTGAAGCTACTGCTTTACTTCCTTTTATGATTGCTGCTCTTATAGAAGAAATTGAGACTTAAATTGCAACAAGAGTTATTGTTCTAGTTACGCCTTCCGTTCTACGAATTCTAGAAATTAAGGCGTTAAGCTTCTCTTGACTTGGGACTTCTACAAAGAAAACTCCATCGTATTCTCCATAAACCATGAAACCATCTTTTACACCCTCGAACTTTTTTATCTCTTTAATCACTCTTTCTTCCGATCCTAATACTAATCCTGTAAGTATCACAGCTTTTATCTGACCCAAAGCTATCACCTATAAGTCCTAATCATAATGTATTTTTAAGGTTATATAACTTTAAATTAATGACATTAAGATAAGTTTAGCTATTCGGTTTAAGAATATCTCAACATTTAGAAGTCTTTTCTTAATTTATGTTTTTGATATTAAGTAAGGTGAGGATGAATAGCCTCCTAAAGAAAATTATTTTACAGATTGATATTATAAAGGTAACCTATCAATCTAGCTTAAAGCTGAATTTTTTCTTTTTAAAAGGAAATTTAGCTCTTCGATAGTTTATCTTAACATCTTGCTCATGTTCAGGTTTATAGACCAAACACAGTTAAATTTAAAAATAAAGGAAAGTTCAAAAGGAAAGAATAGCTGTAATAAGGGGGGAAGGTACGATTGATTAATGAATTATTAGGACGATTATTAGCTCCTATAGCAGGCATTACCGCTCTTATATTCGCTCTATATTTAGCTTGGTATATTAACCGTTTTGAGGTCGGAAATCCAAATATGAAAGAAGTACATGATGCTATAAGGGAAGGTTCAAAAGCCTATCTTAAAAGACAGTATAAAACCATCTCAATTATATCGATAATTCTTATGATTCTTCTCTACATAGCCTTCGACCTTTTTGGACATAATGGGATTCCTTTCATATCATTTGCATTCATAATTGGAGCAACCTTTTCTCTACTTGCAGGTTATGTAGGAATGGATGTAGCTACTCGTGCTAACGTAAGGACTGCTTATGCAGCACGTTACGATCTTAATAGACCTTTGAAACTTGCTTACTATGGTGGCTTGGTCATGGGCTTATTCAATGTTGGATTGAGTCTTTTAGCAGTAACTGGTCTCTTCTATCTTTATGGTAATCCAGAGTTGATAGTAAGCTTAGGGTTTGGAGCAAGTCTTTCAGCTTTATTCGCTCAACTTGGAGGAGGTATCTATACAAAGGCTGCAGACGTTGGAGCAGATATAGTAGGTAAGATCGAGGTTGGAATTCCTGAAGACGATCCTAGAAATCCTGCAGTAATAGCTGATAATGTTGGTGATAATGTTGGTGATGTTGCAGGTAGAGGAGCAGATCTTTTTGAGTCTATGACAGCTGAGAACATAGGTGCAATGATAATAGGTGTATCTTTATTTATTCTTACAGGTAATTTTTTCTTTGTAATATTTCCACTATTGGTTAGGGCTGTGGGTATCTTTGGAACTATTTTCGGTTTACCCTTTATTAGAGCTCGTAATTTCAAAGATCCTATGATCCCTATGAGAAATGGTATGATAGCTACTACTCTTATCGTTATTTTTGGACTCTACTTGCTTGTAACCAATACAATATTGAGTATTAATCTTTACTTTGCTGCTCTTACAGGAGTTTTAACGACTGTCTTAATTTTTCTGATAACAGAGTACTACACTTCAAGAAAATACAGACCTGTAAAGGAGATTGCTGAATCTTCAAATTCAGGACCTGCTATTAATATCATAAGTGGTTATTCAGTAGCTTTAGAGAGTACAGCTTTGCCAGTAATAGTAATAGTGATAGCTCTTTTAATAGGATACTACTTTGGCACGCTATTTAGTGCTGAGAGTGGTATACATCCACATATAGGTGGAGTATATGGTACTGCTGTAGCTACTATGGGGATGCTTTCAGTTGCTGGCATGATCCTTGGTATGGATGGATTTGGACCTATAGTAGATAATGCTGCAGGAATAGCAGAGATGTCTGGTGCTGAGAAAGAGATTAGAGAGAAGATCGATGCTTTTGATGCTGCTGGTAATACTACGAAAGCTCTTACTAAAGGTTATGCCTTAGGCTCAGCAGGGTTAGCTGCCCTACTTCTCTTTCAAGCTTATATAACTGATTATGCTCGCTTTTCAGGCATAGATGTTATGAATGTAGTCGTTGATATCGTTAAGCCTGAAATTATAGTAGCTCTTTTCATAGGTGGTCTTCTTCCATTTGTCTTTAGTGCTTTCGCTATAAGAGCTGTTGGCAGGGCTGCTTTTAAAGTTGTAGAGGAGGTTAGAAGGCAGTTCAAGGAGATACCTGGGTTAATGGAAGGGAATGCAAAGCCTGATTATTCTAAATGTGTAGATATAAGTACTTTATGGGCTCAAAGGGAGATGATTATCCCTAGCTTACTAGTCGTAATAACACCATTAGCAGTAGGCTTTCTTCTCGGACCATTAGCAGTAGGAGCTTTTCTCATAAGTGCAACTGTAAGTGGTACATTGCTAGCATTTTTAATGAATACTGGAGGAGCTGCTTGGGATAATGCAAAGAAGCTTATAGAGGCAGGTGCTTTTGGTGGTAAAGGATCTGAAGCTCATAAAGCTGCTGTTGTAGGAGATACTTTTGGAGATCCTCTAAAGGATTGTGCAGGACCTTCGTTACATGTACTCGTAAAGCTGATAAACACGATATCCTTAACCTTCGTACTACTCTTCATCTTATATTCTATATTGTAAAATAGTTTTTCACAAAACTCGTAGCTTTTTTCTCTTATTGGCTAGAGGCTATAGTAAAAGGAAGACTACTATACTAAAGCAAAGCCACACTAATAAAGATAAATAAGAACCTGTATTGGCTATAAATGAAGTAATTTTATGCGTAGGCATCTTAAAGAGAAGATCATAGAATATGTTGGTAATAGTAAAAGGTTTGGTATGGATGTAGGGATAATGTTAAGATAAGATTTATGGCATAGAGTGAAGCTTTGTTAAATAGCTAGTTTCTTCTAAAAGGGAGGATGAATTCACAGTCCTTAACATAATATTATAACAAATTTCTAAGAGACTTTCGGATAAATGCAGGCGTCTATTGCTTTAGTCATAATACATTCAATTATCTTTCTGAGAAGGAATGATATAGAGACTACGTCATTTCCTGAATTTGGGCTGTGGAATATGCTAATTGCTTTTGGAAAAACCTCGATGTTCAAAGGGATATAAGAGAAGCTGAGAGATTTATTGGTTAATAAATCAAAAATTTAAAGATATGTAAATTTATAAACATGTGCATTATCTTCTAACCTATGGCGAACTTATCTGGGGATGATAAATCAGCTTCGACTCAAGACCTTGAACGTCGATTAAAGGAATTAGAGGAAAAACTTAGAGAATCAGTACCTAAGAAAGAGGCTGAAGAATTGAAAAAGAAGATTTCAGAATTGGAATCTTGTTTGAAAAAGTATGAGGAAGAGCTTAAGGCTGCTAAACAAATAATAAAGGATTTACAATCACCTTTGCGTGATGTTGTGAGTAGAATAAAAGATATTGTGGGCGAATATGGAAAGGTAAGCTTAGAATATGGTGGGTATGAGATAACCGTATTAGACCCTCATCATTTCCCATGGAATTTAACATTAAATGCATTGTTAGATGCTTCATTCGAGGTCTGGATAACTAGAAAGGATGGACAGAATGTAATAAAGTGCAAGCCTCCATCAGTTTAAGCTTTAAATAAATATTATTCTCATCCGGGCATCAAAGGTAACTGTAGGTAGAGGAGTAGTACGGCAAGTAATAAAGTTGGTATTGAAGCTAGAATACCAGGTTTAATCCAATAACCCATAGTGATATGACCAAGTTTTCTACGTTCAATCATTCCAATAGCAACTATATTTGCTGTACTGCCTATCATAGTAAGGTTACCGAAGAAAGTTGAAGAAAAAAGCCCAGCCCACCAGAATGGAAAGACATGCACACCCAGAGCACCAAGTTCATGGATTATTGGTACAGCTATCGCTACGGCTAATACATTATCCATAAGAGCACTCAAAACACCCATTATCCACGTAAAGTTCATTAAAATGCCAAACTCTCCGCCAATAGCACCCAAAGAGAGAGCTCCACTAGCTATTCGTTCGGTTAAACCAACGTAGCTTAATGTTCCTACTTTAGCAAAAAGCATCATGAAAAAGGCAAGAGTCCACCAATCGACACGTCTTTCCACAAGTTCTTTAGCTTTTTCATGCTCTATAAGAAGGGCTATTGAGGCTGCACCCAAAGCTGTGCCGAGCAACATAGTATTCTTTTCAAGATGTAGAACTTCTTCTATAAAGCTATGAAGGATGAGGAATGTTATAGTACCCAAAAACAATACAGCAGATGTAACAAGCCCTTTTCCTGATGCAACCTCTCTTCCTTCCGTTATTCTTTTTTCTTCTTTTACTTCTAGCTTAAGGCGTTCGTCCAGTCTTCTAATATCTCCTGAAAAATAGTATATTGATAAGGGTATCAGGATAGCTAAAGCAAGAACGGAAATAGGTGTCGCCCATCTTAAGAAATCTATGAAGGTAAGTCCACCTCTTAAAGCAACCATAACTCCAACAGGGTTTCCAACCACTGTTGCGCTACTACCTATATTGGTCGCAAAGATGAGCATAATGACAAAAGGTACAGGATTAATCTTGAGCCTTACTGTGAGGTGTATCATTGTAGCAGCCATAAAAAGAATTGAGGTTACTTCATCCACTAATGCAGCAAACAGAGCTGACAAGATCATCATTACCGTTACAAGCATATAACCCCTAGGACCAACCATTTCCACAATTTTCTCTATTATATAATCGAAGAAATGCCTTTCTTCTAAGAAGCCTATTACGATCATCATACCCATTAAGAAGAGAATTATGTCAATCCCTGCGAATTCTATCAAGGTAGGAATGTCAATCAAGCCTGCAGCCAAAAGCACGGTAATGCCCAATAGACCGAAGGCTAAGCGAAATCTCCAGAATAGAAGAGTGCCATATACTATAGCTAAAAAGGCTGTTAGGGCTATAATCTCTCTCATGCTCAATCCAAGGAAAAAACTGATCAAAAATGTAGCAAAGACCATGAATATGAAGGCAAGACTCTTTCTCATCAAATACCATCATAGCTTTATTTAGCTGAATTATTAAATGTAACTTTGTATGTAATTTTTGATATACGAATCAATAAATCCTTTCATGCCTCAGCTCAAGTATTGAGCGTTTAATTCCATTTAACTTTGAATCATAATCTTTTCGTCTTTAATATTTTGTGGATTAAGTTATAACTCCTTAAGATTTATCGACGTAGTCATAACAATTTTTAGCAAGCGTTTGACAACAAGATCGTGCCTTAGTGCTATTATTTTCTTGCTTCATGCCTTACAAGCACTTATATGATGGCTTTTTACAGTGAATCTTTGTTTTAAGAATGTTTTATTAATAAAAACGAGTTTAACTCTAAACCAAGAAGAGTTTGATAATCTTTATATTTACCTAAAAATTAGACAATGTCTTTTTTCACTTTAACGATTAAAATGCCAATTTTAATGCGAATAGAAGAAACAATGTGACAATACCAGCCAAAGTCATTATAGTTCCTTGTGTAATCATGTTTGATCTTGATATTCTCCCTAAAAAGAGACCTAAAATGAAAAGAGTGAATATGTTCAATATCATCGATGTTATTATAGCGTTTCCTAAAGATAAAAAACCATAAAGAGAGATAAAGAATGGTAATAATGAAATCAAAGCAGTTATGATAGGGGATAAAGCATCAACTAAGGCAACCCAGATAACAGCAACTGTAGATGCTTTATCAATTATTGAGTTTTTTAAATCTGTGAACATAGCCTGTTCAAGCTCCTTGATTTTCCTAACTCTTTGAGCCTTTTCTGCCATAAAAGCGCCCCAAGCTCCAGAAATTCCCATGGCAAGGCTTGCCCCAAAGCCTGTACTCAATATAATCCTTGCATCGTTCACTCCTGCAATGTAAGAGCCTATTACTATCCCTAACATAGCCAATGCACCATCAAACCCATTCATTATAAGGTATCTTTCTGCAATCTCATTCGCCTTTGCTATTTTAAGATACTTTCTTAACTTTAAGAGAATTTGGTTAATATCATTTTACCTCCTAATCTAATCTTAAAGTTTTTGCTTTAATCAAATTATGGGTAGAGCTTCAATTTATATTTAACCATAATTAGATAATAATGCTATGACGGTTTACATAAAAAGATTGGTTATAGACTCGCTCAAACCACGTGAGATTACAATTCTTGATTTATCCAAGGCTTTATGTGAAGTTAAGGGAGTCGATGAGGTTGACATAACTGTTACTGAGGTTGATGTAAAGACTGAGACGATAAAAATTACTATAAGAGGCTCTAATATAGATTATGAAAGCCTAACAAAAGCCATGAGTGAGCATGGAGCTACGATAAGAAGCTTAGATGAGATAAACGTTAGTAAAATAAAGACTATTAATTAATCATTTTGGTTATTTCTTCTTTTTAGAAGAAGATACTATGGAGAGAACATCTCTATCCTTAATA
>JAVZMU010000037.1:0-11178 GCA_038883135.1 Nitrososphaerales archaeon | reverse complement strand
ATTTTGCATTTTTAACTATCCATTGAGCATAGTTAGGATCAGAAAGAACTCTATTTATCCCCCAAGCGATAGAAGAAGGATCACGAGGATAAACATGAACTCCATTATAATCATGCTTAACAATCTCAGAAAGTCCATCTACATTGCTAACTACTACAGGTACTCCAGCAGCCATCCCTTCTAAAGCTACTATGCCGAAAGGCTCATAGACGGAAGGGACTACCAATACATCTGCACTCTTTAATAGCTGAATTACTTCATTATCTGGAAGAAAACCTGTGAACTTAACTTTCCAACCTAATCCACTACTAAATACTTCACGCTCTAAATCACTTCTCATATATCCATCTCCAACTATAATTAGCTTTGCATTTAAATGAGAAGGAAGATGATGCATAGCCCTTATTAAATATTCACAACCTTTTTGTGAAGTTAATCTTCCAATAAAAAGTATGAGTCGCTCATTATCATAAATACCATACCTTGATCTTACAGCACTTTTATCAACAAATATATCAAATTTCGAGTTGTCAATCGAGTTTGGGATTATCTTAATTTTTTCCTCAGGAATTTTAAAATGATAAATTAAATCTCCTTTCATAGAACCACTGCAGACTATGATCATTTTTGATTCATAAGTACTCCACCATTCTATGCTATCAACCATTCTGGAAAAAGGAGAGCTAATTGTACCTACTCTCTTAAACTCTAAGCTATGAAGAGTTGTTATTAAATCAACATTTAAAAAGTGCTTTATCTCTATACCAGAAAGTGCTACAAGCCAATCATGAGCATGAATTATATCAAAGCCTCCTATGCTATTAGCAATATCTGCTGATCTTTTGGCAAAGTAATGGTTCATCAACAATACCCATGTTGAGAAGTCTGGTGCTGGAGTTTCTATTGGAACTCTATGAACATACACTCCTTTAACATTTTCTTCATAAGGTACTCCTGGGAAGTCTGTAGTGACTATGTGCACTTCTAATCCTTTTCTTACTAAAGCTTCAGATAATCCTTCCACATGTCTTGAAATTCCTCCTATTATTCTAGGAGGATATTCCCAAGTTAACATTAGAATTTTCATTTTTTTATTCTCTCTTATCAAATTTAAGATAAATAATCGAAAATATTAATGTTGAGTCTTGATTTTAATTCATTCTTCATTTTTTCTATATTAACAGTTGGTGAAGGATCAAAGCCTCTTAAAACAGCCATATATAAGGATGAAAAGTCGAGCATATAAAGTAAAGATATAATTTTGCTTAAGCAATCATTACCTCTAGACCATACCTCAAATACATTAAAACCAGCATCTTTTATCAATTCCTTTAATATCTCAAATCTTACTTTAACTTCAGGAGGTTCTCCTTTATACCTTAAGAGTACGGGTTTCAAAGGCTTATTCTTTATTCCTTCCCATGCAACAATTTCATTGTGGCATAGCTCTGGTATAACATCAACAATAGCATGCATCTTTGCATTTTCATTTAAAACATTCTTAAATCTAATGGCAACGGCTCTATTCAAATTCGATCCATAAATTAAAGGTAAAGAATCGTAAAGCTGGATGGCTATCTTCTTAGATAAGTTCTTCTCAATAGGTGATTCTATTGATATACGCTTTGATAAATCATTTACTGTAATTATTGATTTGAGAATTTGATCTTCAAAGCCTTTTATAAAACCAAATGAAGCTATAATCTTTGTTGATACATAAAATATTTGAGGAAAAGAAGCACGAGATAGTAACGTAAATGGTATCTTATTGTAAGGGATATTGTTCTTTAAGCTTATCTTCTCTAGCAAACCTCCTGAAGAGATTGCAGTAATCTTACAATCAAACTTTAGAGATTCATGAACTATGCTCAATATTTCTTCTGTATTGCCAGAGCAACTTACAGCTATGACGAGAGTATCCTTTCCAGCAAACTTTGGAAGATGGTAATCTTTAACAACATAAAAAGGAATTTTGATTTTATCTTTTAACCAGTCTTGAAGAATGTCTCCAGGAGTTGCTGAACCTCCCATACCAGCATAAATTATTTTTTCAACATTCGAAGTATCTGGAATATTAACTTCAGTCTCATACGCCTTTTTACATAGATCAGGCCAATCCTCATAGATTTTGTAAAGTCCTGACTTATCAACTTTTTTTATTTCTAATGGTGATAGCATTTATCTTCCTTTAAAGAGATAATAAATAAAAACTGTTTTTATTTATTAAATAACTTCTCTCGCAAATATGTTATGAGTATTCCAATATACTATAATTCCTAAGCTTAACCCTACTTGCGAATGAATATCAAACTCAGTATAAAAGTTAAAAAGCTATAAGTCCTAGATTGGTTAAGAAAATAACCTTACTAGAGATTAACTAAATATTTCTGTATGCATTGTTATGTAAGAATTAAGCTTGGAGTAAATCGACTTTCGGTTTTCCATTTATGGAGATAATAGCATAAAAACCATTCATAGCTGGTCCTGGATTTATTATCAAAGTTTCTCCCAAAATATCCATACTCCTCGCTTCATGAACATGCCCACTTATTACAACTTTTGGTCTTACCTTCTCTATGAAATTTCTAACAGGTTTCGAGCCTATATGATTTCCTTTATATGTACGATCACATTTCGTACCATAAGGCGAAGCATGAGAGATAAGAACATCAACTCGATTAGAAAACTTAGATAGTAACTTAATGGCTTGATCGTCTTTAAGTTCAAAAGGTGTGTTGAAAGGTGTTGGATTTGAGCCACCTATACCACAGAATATTAAACCATTGAAAGTTTTTAACTCACCATGAAGGTTAGTTATTTTAGGAAAAGTCAGCTCATCACATGGGTCATGATTACCTGGAACGAAAAAGGTCGTAATATTGTTATCAGAGAGAGTTCTATAGAAATTTCTAAAGAATTCTTCATCCCCCCAATCGGTAACATCTCCAGCAATAGCTAAAAGTTCAAAGTCTTTAGCTAGTTTTATAAGCCATTTCAATACATGATTTCTTCCATGAATATCAGTTATTGCTAGTAAATTCATCTTAATTACCTCATCAAAAAGAAAACTTTCCTTTTATAACGCCTGCTTTATACCTCTCTTCTCTACTCATTTCAAATACTTTTCTTAGTAAATCAATATCCTCTTTTGTTTGTTCTATTCCTCTTCTCTTCATCATTCTTTTCTGAGTTTCTATAGCAGAATCAAGATTTATTTCGAACAATCTATAACCCATACTTTTTGCATATATTGTGAAGCTAGGAACATCTTCAAAAACATAACCATGAATATGTGAAGCCACGCCTATCCTCTTTCCAGTATATATAAATGTCCCAATCGAAGTCTTAACGTTATCAGCAATAAAGCTACCAATCTTAATCATTCCTGAATCTACTCTCTCTCCTTTTATCATCATCTTAATAGTACCATAAGTATTCTTTAAGTCAGAGTTAGTAGTATTTGCACCTATGTTAACCCACTCTCCAACGTACGAATGACCAATAAACCCTTCATGAGCTTTATTGGAGTAATTAGCAAATATGCTTTTATTAACATGCCCACCAACTTTTACAAAATCGCCTATCGTACTTTCTTCAATTATAGCTGAATATATAATTGAGTTTTTACCTATGTAAGAAGGTCCTTTTATTCTTGAGAATGGTAAAATCTTAGCTTTCGAGCTTATGTAAATAGGACCTCCCCTTGTATCAAAGAAAACAGGACCTTCAATTTCAACTCCTTCTTCAAGGATTAATCTTGAATTCGGACCATATACAATGCTATTCTCAGCTAAATCTTGATTCCTTTTAATGTTTGAGGTTTGCTTTATAATTACTTCAGGATTTAATTCTATCAAATGCCAAGGGTATCTTATCAAAGAAGAAACATCAAGTTTTATTTCATCAGCATATCCCTTAAACTTACTGGAAAAAGTCTTTGCCATTGAGCCAGGAGGTACTAAAACTTCCCTTGCCAATTTAGAGCTAACTTTTGCTATTGCTAAATTATTATTTGAGAAGGCTACGAAACGATTGTTCTTCATCAATAATTTTTTTAATTCTTGAGTGTCTAATCTTAAAAAGGAATTTATGAATACTACATCACCCTCTACTTTCTCAGGATTTACATCAACGTTTGGATGCCTTCTTGAGGTAATAGGAGATAGATACTCAGACACAAGTAGCGAATAATGCTCAGGTTTTAACTCATCTAAAATAGCATCGAGTAACGTTTTTGTGCCTAAAATCAAATCAAAAGCTGGTCTTGTGAGAGTTATTGGATGAAAGTTTAAAGTTAAATCATCTTCAAAGATCAATAAATGCAAGTCAACTCATCATAAAATTAAATTAATTATAAATTTTTAATTAAATCTTTATTCTCTTTCCAAGCCTCTATTCTTTTGAGATTTTCTTTCATTATATCTGAATAGATTGAACTTGGAGCTACTCTTCTTACTAATGTTTCATAATACTTGACTAACCTTATTAACTCCTCAGTTTTTCTCTTATCTTTTAGAAAAAATACTTTAATCCTTGTAGTGTGTATTATGCTCTCTATTACAGCAAAAGTCGCTCTACAATAAGCCTTTGGAGTGATTTTAACAGGAACTATATCCACTACTTCACATAAAACTTTGGCTCTATCTTTCTTGTTTTCTATTTTAGTTACTCTCACTTCTATGTATGCATCAGCATTTTTTAACTTTGGTGCATTAACTCGATTAGCTTTTTCGAACCAATCCAATAGAATATTACTATCATTTATATCCTTGAAAGCAGTTTTATAGTAAACGAGAGGATCAGAAGTTATGTTTATAACGGCACATTTTTGTGAGAGTAAATTTCTATAGGTTTGAGATGTGGTATAAGGCTTAATGATCAATTTATGCATATCATCGGTAATTACTCCCATAGGCGCTGCATTTGGTAAATTTTTGATATTATATGTTGAGACTATTGCTTCAAATATACAATTTTTTATAAAACCTAAATCAGATAAACTAATTTTAGGCAACTTTTTTCTATGATTAATTATAAAAAAGTATTATTTACTTTACTGAAAAGTGGCATATCTTGAAGATAACTTTTACCAGTATCAAGGGCTATTTGAGCTTTCTGTAATTCACTACCTAAATAAGCTGCATGATCGTAAAGAGAAACTAACCCTAAATCTATTATTGTTCTATAAATGTCCTCAGCATTTTTTCCTTTTACTATCAAATCATGTCTATCAGTTTTATTAGTTTGATAATGTAATGCTATTATCTTTTTTTCATCTCTATCTAACAATATTTTGAAAGATCCTTTTGGATCCAATTTTCTCAATTTAGCTTTCTTCGATTCTACAATTTTTACACCTTCTTCAATCTTTTTATCATAAGGTTCTTCCCTTGATTTCTTATCCTTCATGATTATTAAATCGAGAGCCATATCTTTTGGTACTGAAGATCTTTTTTTTGCTAAGAACATCATTTTTGAAGCAAAAGATAACTCTCTAACACTTCCCTTTGATTTATCACTCACCTCCGTAGTTAAGAGTATACTTACTCCTAGCTCTGCTGCTATGCCAGCAAGTAGAGCGTTTACGCCTACTGTGTCAACATCTGTCATTTCTGTAATATTCCCAACACCCATTAAAAGAGGAATATTTGGTTCCTTTTTTCTAAATTCATAAAAAGCTACGATTGAGTTTAGAAAGCCTGGCGAGATTATAGGGTCAAGAATTAAATCAGCAATAATTTTCCTCATCCCTAAGTCCTTAGCCTTTTTTATGTTCTCTTCGATAAGATTAACCCTTTCTAAAGGTTCTTTAGGAAAAAGATGTTTACTATGATCCGTAGGGATTACTACTACAGGTATATCTGAAGCAAAAGATGCTATCTCCTTTACATTACTACCATCAACACTTAGGATTAAATTTGCACCTGCTGAAACAGCAGCTTCAGCCTCTTTAGGGTCTATAGTATCAATACTAATTAAAGAATCCATGATAGATCGAACAGCTTTAACTGCTCTCTCAGCATCTTTTGGTCTAGACTCGCCTGCTATCATACCTATATCTATTATATCGGCTCCTGATGAAGCATAGTATCTTGCTTTCTTCATTATTTCCTCATCAGTCAATCGAGGAGCATCAACTATCTCAGCCATTATTCTTGAAGGAAAATCTTTTCCTATTGCTAGATTATTTATTAACATATTCCAAGGATTTTTTAATAAATCTTCTTTATGCTTTTCTACAACATTTATCTCTTCAATAGCTCTTCGTCTTAGTTCTTCTTTTAAAAGATCGTCAGCAGGTAAAGTTTTTGATAACTTAACTTTGTCTATCATATTAAGCACTAAGGGTATGTCGGCAGCATATCTAGGACCTTTAAAGGTTGGGATGCCAATTTCATCTATTAAGGATACATCTCCAGAAATAAGTCCAGGAGTTATGATCATATCAAAATTTTTAACATTTTTTGCCTTTAACTCACGGAGTATGTATCTAGGTGTTAATAGAGAAGCTACAGAAATAGGTAAATCCTCAATTTCAAATTCTACATTACTCTCACTAGCATATTTCCTTACTAAATTTTTAGCTAGTTGTCCCGTTACGAGAAGGACCTTCATCAAATCTCCTCTAGAATATACTCTAGATAACGAGTTCTGTCTTAAAAAATATACTTATCTAATAGACTTGTTATTTAATCGAGATACTATTATTCTCCAAGTTTTCTTGGCTTCTCCATTAGTTTACTTTTTTGTAATATTGTACCATCACTATGATGAGGCATACGAAGAATAGAATCATTATTCTTCTCAATCTCTCTTGCTTCATCAGCAAGAATTGAGGCGATACGCATCATTTCATGAGCAGCAGCAACTAAACCTGTATAACGTTCCCATTCCTTTACCATAAAGCATCCTTCAACACTCAAGTCAGCAACTCTTCTCGCTATTTCGTAAGCAGCCATAGCTTTTACTCTTGCATATGGATTTCGAAAACCTACAGCATTTACTGCCTTCTCTTTATCTATGATTATCCTTGGGAGAGCAGGAGTCTCACCTTTCTTAAAAGCATCTATGATCTTATCCATTTCAGTATATATTATGGTAAAGGCTCCTGTTATAGATAGGACTCTTATTAGATCAGCATTGAATAAAGCCATCTCAATTGGATCTAAGAATTCTTTCCTTGCTCCTATCATAGAGTCTGCTTCAACTATAATATAACCCTGACCCATATCTTCTATCTGCTTTGTTGCTTTTTTAGCAGGGCTATCTGAAATAACGATTAAAGGAATTCCAGCGTCTTTCATAATCTCTCGAATCTTGCTTGGTCCAGGAAGAGTTGCATTCGGACTTACGGTAACTACAAAGTTTGGCTTATATTCGACTATTTTCTTGCTTATTTCTTCTGCTTGATCTACTCCCATCTTTGCACCACTCGTCAAAACTCTAACATCTATATCTTCTCTCTCAGCCCTTTCATCAAGTAATAGTTCAAGAAGAGGAGCAGAGCCTATATTTCCTATTTTTACAA
This sequence comes from Nitrososphaerales archaeon, assembly GCA_038883135.1. Classification (GTDB taxonomy): domain Archaea; phylum Thermoproteota; class Nitrososphaeria; order Nitrososphaerales; family JACAEJ01; genus JAVZMU01. The sequence continues at coordinate 3,650 of JAVZMU010000037.1, read as the reverse complement.
AACCAATTTTTACTACCATATTTTTTCACATCAATACCTGGTATGTAATAGAATATATAATCATATTGGAGATTGGAGATTTACAATCAAAATTTAGAGTGCGATGAAAAATTCAGGAACTTTCTCATGAAATTTTAACAATCAATAGCAATATTAATATATAAACATAAATTGAATTTTGCTTAAGAACGTGTATTCTATGAAGTTAGAATTACCTGATATGCATAAGGAATTTCCTGAGGTTAGCTTATCTATTAATAAAGTTGGTGTTGTTGGAGTAAAGATGCCCATAGGTTATGTTACGCTCAAAAATAGACCTGTACTCATAGTTCCAATTTTTGATGCTTTCATAGACTTGCCTTCTACTCAGAAAGGTATTCACTCATCAAGAAATTATGAAGTTATAAATGATGTTTTAAGTAAATATATTGGAAAGACTTACAAGCTAGAAGATGTTTGTGTTGCAATATCTAAAGAATTATTAGAAAAGCACGAGTATGCAACTCGTTCTGAAGTAAAAGCGAAAGGGGAAGCTCTCTACAAGCAACGAACACCGAAAACAAAGAACTTAAGCTACGAATCTTTTAGGATCATAGCAAAAGCTATAGCAGAAAGAATAACGAAGAGCTCTATAAATACAAAAAGGATGATAGGAATAGGTGTAACAGGAGTAACTGCATGTCCTTGCGCAAAAGAAGTCGTGAAAAGGATTACAGAAAAAGAGATGGAAAAGTTAGATCTTAGTAAAGATAAGATGAAAAAAATTTTAGAAAAAATTCCGATAGCAACTCATATGCAGAGAGCTTACGGTTCAATAATTGTTGAGGTACCAGAGCATATAGAGTTGGATGCTACACGTTTAGTACAGATAATTACAAACTCTATGAGTTCATCAACCTTTGAACTTTTAAAGAGACCTGATGAAGCCGAATTGGTCATTCACGCAACATCTAACCCAAGGTTTGTTGAAGATTGTGTTCGTTACATGATGTGTTACTTTGTAAGGGAGTTTCCTGACTTTCCTGATAATATTCGTTTAATCTTCAAAGTAAGAAGCATGGAGAGTATTCACCAGCATGATTTAATTGCTGAAAGAGTTACAAGATTAGGCGAAATTAGAAAAGAATTAGGTTAAGTAGAAAATAATTATGGAAAGCATAGAAGAAAACATAAAAAAATATTTTGATAAGAGTGTTACAGATAGAGAAAGAGCTATCTTCGAGGGTGGAATAGCTTTAGGTGCAATATATCATCAATTTGTAGGCATACCTATAATTAAAGATAAGGCTGTAATCAAAGCTTTAGAGAGAGCAATAAGCAAAAGCATGAAATTACAACCTTATAGAGAAAGTGTTGAAGTGAGGATAAACATTGACATGATAAAAGGAGAGAAAAGCCATGCTTATGATTATGAAATTCTAAAAGGCAAGCATTTGGATGTAAAAGTAAAAACAAAATATGGAAATAGTAGGGCAACTGTAAGGATGAGATATATTCCCGAGGTAGATTTCACTCTTATGTACATTGAGAAGCTAGAAGAAACCTAAAATAATATTTAGAAAAACATAATAACATAATTCATTTTTTCTCTTTTGTATAAAGCTATGGATGTAGCATCATTATTTATTCTTGTTGGCATTATAGTGATAATAGGCTTTTTAGGTAGCTATCTTTTTAGGAAAACAGGTATACCTGATATTTTGATATTGATTTTACTCGGTGCAATAGTTGGACCAGTTTTAAACCTCGTTGAGAGATCTGTCCTTATTAGTGTAGCGCCTATATTTGCAGCTTTAGCTATTGCTGTTATCCTCTTTGATGGTGGTCTTAATTTGAATCTTTATACAGTATTAAAAGAGAGCCCAAGAGCTATTGTACTTGCATTTCTAGGTTTTTTATTTTCGATTATATTTACATCTTTATTTACCTACTTTGTTTTAGGGTGGGATTTTCTTCAAGGCTTATTATTAGGCTCTATAATAGGTGGTACAAGTTCAGCCATAGTAATCCCACTTATAAATAGAGTTAGTGTTAGTCAGAGAACTTCAACCCTTCTCAGCCTTGAATCGACTTTTACAGATGCAATATGTATAGTCTTTACAATAGCTTTTTTACAATTCTTTACAACAAATCCTACAGGAGATGGATTTAACATAATTGCTAAAGGAATTGCATCTGGCTTTTCGATCGCAATTGTTATTGGTTTCATTAGCGGTATAGCATGGCTAAAAGTTTTAAACAGCTTTATCGATGAACCCTACGAAGATATTCTTACTCTCTGCATAGTTCTTTTACTTTTTGGGTTATCTGAGCAAGTAGGTGGTAATGGTGCCATAACTGTTTTAATCTTTGGATTAATTCTTGGTAATGGAGTTAAAATCTCTGAGACATTGTATATTAGTCGCCCAATTGAAGCGAGTAGAATCATGAAAAAGTTTCACTCAGAAATTTCATTCCTTATTAGAACTTTCTTTTTTACTTATATGGGTGCTATTATTCTATTTTATGATTTAAGTCTTGTCTTAATTGGCATAACTCTTTCATTCATATTATTTTTTATCAGATATATTGCTATTTCGATTAGCATAACTAAGGATCCTATCCTAGAGATAGATAAAAGTTTGATGACAATTATGCTTCCTCGTGGTCTGGCTGCGGCAGTTCTATCTCAGCTACTTATAGCATCGGGGGTTAGTAATGCTGAACTTTTCCAAGATATTGTGCTTACAGTCATAATCACAACAGTCATAATATGCACAGTTGGGATATATCTAATTAAAGAAAGTTCTAAGAAAATTAAATGGATTCAAAGAACTCAAAAAGTTTGAGCTTTAATAATACTTAAATTCTCATTCCTTATGCTATGATAAGAGCGGAGATTAATATGAAGAATGAGTTAAAGCTCTTAGTTAGCATAAGTGAAGTTGATGAAGCATTGGATGCATTTAAAGGAGGAGCGGATATAATTGATATTAAAAACCCAAAAGAGGGAGCTTTAGGTGCAAACTTTCCTTGGGTAATTGAAAAGGTTAGAAAAATTCTAGGAGATAAAGCTCAGATAAGTGCAACTATAGGAGATATGCCAAACCTTCCAGGAACAGCCTCTCTTGCTGCTTTAGGAGCTGCTTATTCAGGTGCAAATTATGTGAAAGTTGGTTTATTTGGAATGAATTCCTTTAACGATGCTCTTTACATGATGGAAAATGTGGTAAAATCTGTAAAAGATTATAACTCTAAAGTAAAAGTTATAGCTTCTGGATACGCTGATTATGCTGAATTTAAAGGCTTAAACCCTTTAATGATACCAAAAATAGCCAATGAATCAAGAGCGGATGGTGTTTTGATAGATGTTAAAAATAAAGGTAAATTAAATTTATTTAACTTCCTTAATCTATACCAGCTCCAAAAATTTATCGATGAATCACATAAACTCAATCTAACTGTTGCATTAGCTGGTGGACTAGATAAAGGAGATGTAGTTAAAATTAAAGAATTGGGAGCAGATATAATAGGTGTAAGAAGAGCTGTTTGTGAAAAACTTAATGACACTTTCGGCAAAGTTCGAAAAGATTTTGTCTTAGATTTTGTAAAAACGATAAAATCCTTTCAAGGATAATAAAAGAACCCCGGTTTCGTGATTACAAGAGTTA
>JAVZMU010000036.1:0-11727 GCA_038883135.1 Nitrososphaerales archaeon | reverse complement strand
TGGCGTTGCTTCTCTTAACCCATTGCTTGTTGGGATACTTGCTGGATTAGGGGCAGGATTAGGACAGTACCTTCATTACTATGTTGGAGTAGGAGGTAGGTATGTCTTATCTGAAAAGAGAAAAGAGAGTTTAACAAAGTGGCGTCTTAAATTAGAAAAATATGGCTTATGGCTTATAATACTATTTGCCATGACTCCATTAACTCCTGACGATCTTATTTGGATACCCTTAGGGCTTATAGGATACCCTAAGATGAAAGCTCTTCTAGCTGCAATAACTGGAAAGATAATTTTGAATTTGTTTTATGCTTACGCTGGATACTTTGGGTGGCCATTGATAGAGGATTTATTAAATAGCATCTCAATTTAATCTAGAAAAGGTTTATCAATAATAAAAGATAAAGCTGATTACATATGTACAAATATGTTAATGAAGCTTGGCATAAGATTTGGAAGGAAAAGCCTGAGAGCATAAGAGAGAGAGCTATAGTTTGGAGGAAAGAACCAGCTATAGTTAGAGTTGAGAGACCATCGAGAATAGACAAAGCGAGAAGGTTAGGATACAAAGCAAAGCAAGGCTTCATTGTAGTTCGTGTCAGAGTAGGAAGAGGAGGCATGAGAAAACAAAGACCAAGGTCTGGTAGAAGACCAAAGCACCTTGGAACTGTTAAGATAAAAGCTAATGTTAACGCTCGTGAAGTAGCAGAGAGAAGAGCATCTGAAAGGTATCCAAACCTTAAGGTTCTTAATTCATACTTTTTGTACAAAGATGGTAAATATGTTTGGTATGAAGTAATCTTAGTAGATCCTAACCATCCAGTTGTAGCTAGCTATTTTAAAAGATAGATTCTATTATCTAATGTAATCTGAATTTCTAAATATTTGGCTTCATAATTATAGTTCAAATTTACTCATAATAGAGGGAGATGACCAGTAACTTTATCTATTAATTGTGAAAGCGATGGTCCTATCCCTAAAGCTGTAGGAGTATTAGGTGGGATCTCTGTTAAACCTTTATCTACTATTAATGCACAAGGCAATCTTAATCCTTTAGCCTTTCTTTCTAACTCGATAAGTTCCTCTAAAGATTTTACCTTAAGGATAACTTTTTTTGCACCTTCTTTTCTCCATTTCTTCCAATACTCATCTTTTCTTCTTCTTGCTTTTTCATAAGCTTCTAAGCATGCGTGGCAGGCTTGAGCTGCTATCTTGCCAGGACTCATATTTAAATCTGATCTAATTAATATTGCCATCTTAAATTCAAAATGAGTTGCCATCTCTATCTTGCTCAAAAATTCTATTAGAATCTTTTATTTTTAATCTTTACAGAAATTTTTATAGCGAGACTTTTTAACTCTTAATGGTAAATTATAATGGGCGGGGGTTCCCAAGCCAGGTCAAGGTAGGGCTACGATCAAAGGGGGAGGACTTAAGATCCTCTGGCTTAGGCCTTCGTGGGTTCAAATCCCACCCCCCGCATCGATAATGATGTGGAAGCATAGAAGATTTTATATCCCTGAAGATGCCAACTTACCCATGCAGATAGGACTACACGACGATAGCATAAATGTGAAGCGCAAGCGTAATAATCGATTAGTGGGTAAGTCCATAGATAACTATGATCTTGGCTTTAAATCTGAAGCAACGAAAGAGACTTATCATAAGAAACTCAAACAATTCTTAGAATATGTCAATCTTGATCCTGATGAATTCCTTGAAAGGACAAAGGCAAATCCTAAAATCGAGGGGTGTAAGGAAGGCTAAAGAAATTTTATCTTCTCTTGTGTTCTAACCTTAATGTTTCTTCTAGTTCTAATAAACCATGTTCAATTTGATTTTGCTCACTTGGTTCCGGATTGAGAATGTCATTTTTCATTTTATAGTTCTTTCTTCCTCCGTTTGAAGCGGAAAAGAGCTACAATTGCTACTATTGAAATCATTAAAGCTAATCCTATGTAGAATGCTAATAATTTAAAAATATTTGCTGGAGGTGTGCTTGGTGGAATGCTAATCTCTACAGGAGTTGAAAGGTACGGTTTATAGAGTACTTTTCCGCGGTAGTAGTTGTCATAATAATCGTAGATACGCTCTTCGATTAAAGTCTCATTAACAGTCCCCCACCAGTTGTTTGTAACATCGATATCAACTAAGCCATTATATTCAAGGTCATATTTGGCATTTTCGTAAATATTATTATGGTGGATCAGCAAATTTCCCTTTATATCCTCCCCAAGATATATACCGGAACCACTATTCTGTCTGATGTTATTGTATTGAATTAGCGCCCTTCCACCAACATCCATTGCTACAATAATTATACCAGTACCACCGTTCCCTGAGATTTCGCTATGAGTGATATTAAGTATATTCGTCCCAGACACTCCATACCAAATATTATTTGTGATATTTGACTTCAAGATTGTCACAGAGTTGCCTGAAATCCCACGAGCATTATTTGTAATGACAGAGTTGTAGATTTCTATTGTAGAACCACCTACACCTTCAAAGTTTGTATTGTTTGAAATGACTGAATTATGTATTATGATAGAACTACCTCCGCGTATTCCGCCTCCCTTATTATTTGAAATTTCTGTGTTATAAATATCAGCATCTCCTCCTTCCATCCGAATTCCATCATCTTCATTTCCAGAAACTGTGCAATTTATGATTGTCAGCAAGCCACCATATCGATGGTAAATTCCTATACCATTCAGCCCGATATAGGAGTTTTTTAATATGGTCTTATATTGTGGAGGCCATGACATATCTCCTTGAGAGTAAATTCCTACATTATTTTCCGTCACATTAATATTATTTATTAGAACATCTGCGGTGGCTATGGAGATTCCATAATTATTAGATTTGATTAAAGAATTTTTCAAACTTCCTGTCTCATCAAAATGGGTTCCTATGTCTGCGTATTCTATTATTGAGTAGCTTATGTCCCCGTAGTTTCTAATTCTTATTGCTCCCCAATCACTTATGTTAGGAGTTGTGGCATTGCTTGTGAAGATTATTTTATGTGTTGAGTTTCCAAGTGCAATCAAGCTTCCATCTATTACAAGATTCGTCCCGCTTGTAAACTTAACAATAACACCAGGTTCTATTGTCAAAGAAGCCCCGGCCTCAACCACTACGTCTCCAACCATAATGTATGGGCTGCCTGCCAATGTCCATATAGTGTTTTGAGAAATGTGTCCACTGACAAGGGTTGATTGACCTGAGTATGCAGCAAAGCAACGTGAATTATTTGGTAATTGAACCAAAAAGACTAAGAGTATTATTAAGGTAATTATGATACTATGCAAAATACATTTTCTCTTAATCATCCTACACCCCATGTCCAACCAACTTCTGCTCTCCATCTTATGCTAACATTGTTAGTTCCTGCCGCAGGTGCAGACGCGAATCTTATTCGTATCTTAGTGTTGTCCGTTGCATCGACTTCTCCACTGACTGGTGAAGCATTTCTTGCGGCTGTGCTTGTTGGAGAAACAGTTACAACAATTCTAGTTGGGTCAGTTATGTTTAGACCATGCGTTGGACCAAGGAACGATTTGGCCACTCCATTTCCTGAAGGTTGCAGTGCCGCTATTCTCAGTAATATAACCCATGTTCCGCTTTACAATAGTATTTGCTCCTACTATGCTGACAATTGTGTTTTTATTATTTGGGTTGGCGATGTAGTTATCGAATATCAGGTTATTATTACTGTTTCCCAGCTCGTAAAGGTCGGGTTCACGTGCTGAACCTAAATAGTTGTTTATTATTCTTGCACGATGAACGTTATACAAAACTAAGTCATAAACTCCGTTAGCCTCACAATCACAACCGTAAACTATGATCAAACCCCCTATCATAGCAGTCCTTAAAGCGTAAACCGGAATCCCCATTATTTATAAGGTGACAATATAGCACGCGCTGCATGTCCCTAACATTTTCTACATGTATGCCATAACCTCCATTGTCTGTAGATTCTACATCCAAGAATATGCCGTAGAGATAGTTTGGAGTACCTGAAGCCCAGCACCATATCCCATTTCTATATGCACCAATAGTCCAGACTTTGTAGAATCGGTATTTCATAGTATCTATGACTTGGATGGCATCTAAACCACCTTCAACTTTTACGTTGAATAGTGTTATGTTGTGTGAATCTGTTGCTCCAGTTCCTGTATTTCGTCCGATTAATATAACAGGCTGACTATCAGAAGCTTTTATCCCCCTAAAAAGTAGACCAGCAATAGTTACCCATTCAACAGTCTCAAGTCTTAACCCAATAAATTTCCCTGTGCACTCTAAAACTGTGTTCCATCCCTCGCCAATAAATGAAACGTAAGATTTGAGTTTAACCATTGGATTAAGGTGATAAGTTCCTCTTTTTAAAAAGACCATACCACCGGTAGTAGGCAGAGCGTTTATCGCCGACTGTATCACTGTGCTGGCGTCTGTGCCACTGAAGTCTATCAGTCCTGTAAGCCCGTTCTTAGCCTTAACTATCCCAGCCTCTTGGTAAATAATATAACTTGGCGAGACTACTGGCGAAACTTGTGCCAATCCTACCTTAATCCCTTTTTGATTCTACCTTAGAACTTTTTTATTAAAGTGTTGATTTAACATCGCTTTGACTACAAGGTCTAACCTTCCCATCCTTTAAGGGCTCAAAGGGATGGTTCGTTCTTTTCTCTATGTCTTGGTTTCAAAGAATTGGAGATACTTACATTGAAATAAATTCCAATAGGATGCTAATTATTATCTTTCCATCAAGTTATATAAAGATTAACTTTTTATGATTTATAACATTATGATACTCTTTTTTTATTTAAAATAAAGCCTTTTGAATCCATAGTTTCTTTTGTTTCCGTATCATTTATAAGGTTCAAATCCTACCTCCGCACCAATACCTCTAGTTCTTTGCCTATCAAACACCTAATCAAAGCCGCCATTTAAAAGCATACTTATGGCATCATCAACTGTAACTCGATTTACGTCGAGTACACTGAGGCCGTTTCGAAGGAAACTGTCTAACGTAGCGTAGCGAGATATCCTCCGAAAATTAACATCATCTAACATATAGCTAACCCCCGAATAAATGACAAAGACTTGTAACACATTAGAAACCTCAGATTACCGACATCCGCCTAATTAGTTACTTTTTCGACTGAGAACTGGGCGAGCATTGGTCTCTAATCCCTCAAGTTTTACTTGGAGCCACAGGTTATAGAGACTTCTTAGTATTAGTTCTTCGAGACCGCAGCCACACCATTCACTCTCAATAATGCTTATCGTGTAATCTGTTAGATATTTTCTCTTATTTTCGCCACATTCGGAAAGGTTCCTCCATTCTCTCAAGAACCTCCTTCTTTTGGTTTTGTTAGGTTTTGGAGTAGTTTTTCTGTTTTGAACCATTGTGTGAGCAGTTCTTTCTCTATCTGCTTATAGTTTGGGTATTCTTGGCTTATTGCCTGCCAGAATGCCCTGTTATGTTTTCTATGTTTTAGGTATGTTACTTCGTGGTGGACTATGTATCTTATCATCTCCTCTGGTAGGCATATGAGTTTAAGGTTTAGGCTTATGTTTCCGCTGCTTGAGCAGCTTCCCCATTTTGTCCTCTGCCGCCTAATCACTATCTTTTCTGGTTTGAAGCCTGTTTTAGCTGAGTATTCAGCTATTATCTCCTCAAGTTTCCTTCTTAGGGGTTTTTAAGTTGATTTATTAGCTGCTTTGTGTGTTTTTGGTTTTTCGGGTTTAATGTTATCTTCTTCTGTGCGTGGTCTATCGCTGGCTTATTGACGTCTGCGTTTTCTATCGTGTTTTTTCGCTTATCTTTTGGGTTAAGATACGGAGAGGTTTCCCCCATTCACTTAAGCTTCTTATGATTAACCCATTACTTCTTGCCCAATCATACCATCTCTTGTTCGGAATTCTGAGAGGAGGAAAACCAAGGAAAATATCTTCTCCTTTCCTGAAAAGTAGGATATCATCAACTATAACCCATGGAATGCTTTCTTAATAATCAGATTCGTGACTTTTTGAAGTAATTAACAAAGCTCTTTTTGAGCGTGTTTATTTGACAAATATATGCAGGATAAACTATAATATAGGCGAGACCTTAAAAATTCAGTAAGATTTATAGCTGAAACAATAACCTTTTACATGTGATAAGATTCTTTTCTAAACTTGGAGGATCAAAGATAATTGTCAAAGATTAAATCTTACGATGTTGGGAGTATGCCTTTTATTGATGGATTCGATAAATTCTCAAAAGGAGCTATAAACTTCAACTCAATTCTTCCTCTTCTTCATGGTAGAGATCATCCTTCATACGAGCCTATAAGATATTTTGAGGAGAAGGTCATAAAGGGATTCTTAGACAAACTTGAAGCTGGAATAAACGTTCCAAACTATCCACAATTTAGAGATATGAATGCTATGTTTTTAGATCAAATAGAAGGAATAGAGAAAAGTGGGAATAACTATTTAATCATTAAGAACTTATCAGTAAAACCCGATATAGCGAAAATACCTGAAGTTCAAATAATTAAAAGATATTCACGAAGAATTTATGAGAAAATAGGCAATCCATTTGAAATGAAGATATGTATAACTGGTCCATATACTCTATCATCTTTTTTCTTAAACAGAAGAAGTGGTATATTCAAAGAGTTAAGTAAAGTCCTTTCAGAATTTGTATCAAACAATATTCATAAAAACAAATACTCAAAGGTAGAACTGGTTGCTATCGATGAACCGACCTTTGGTTTTTTAAATGATCCTTTAATAGACTATGGTTCTGAAGGAAGGGAAGAATTACTTAAGGCATGGGAGAATATTTTCCATAAAGTAGTTTCAATGGGAGCATATTCATGTATTCATCTTCACAATACAGCAGATGATTTGTTTTGGGAGATAAATTCACTAAATATAATTGAATCACATACTAAGGATCCTATATATGAATCTAAAAGTACGAAGCAACTTCTTGAAAAGAAAGATAAGTTTTTAAAAGCAAGTATATGTATAACGGATTTTGATAGGCTTATTAGAGATAAAATTTCAGCAGAATCTCAAGAGATAGATGAGATAACTCTAATACAAAAAGTTGATAAAGCTTGGACTGAAATAAAACAAGGTAGAATCGATCCAAATGATTTTCTCGAGTCAATTGAGATTATAATAAAAAGGCTAAAAAAGATAGTAGATAACTATGGTGTTGAGAGAGTTCCGTATGCTGGTCCTGAATGTGGAATGAAAGGCTTTCCTAACTATGAATCGGCTTTAGAGTATCTCAAAAGAGTGTCATATGCTATTAAGAATTTTTCTCAAAATTAAATCTAAAGTTTAGTTTATTTAACTTCCCATACATAATTGCTTTAAGAGAAGGTATTGAAGATAACTTCCAATAATGTTTACATCATCAGAAAAGTTCGTCGTTATGCTAACGAGCTACCATTATAACTAAGCTATACTAAGGAAGCCTTATTTTTTAGAGAAGTATAGACTCTAACTTTAATTAGTAAAGGTTTTATTTACATAGTGTAATAGGCAGTAGCAATATGAGCTATAAGGGAAACTTAAGCTTAATAGGTAATGCTTACAATTCGTCTACTAAATTTTGCTCCAAGCTCAAAGAATTAATGATAATAATGAAATTTTTTAGTAAGAATATGTTTTGGGAACTACAATCTTATATTAAACGTAAAAAAAGTTCTGACTTAACTTCACTAATCAAAAAGTTAAATAAAACGATGGGGAAGGAGGCTCATTAAGTGTTAATAAAACAAGATGATATAACAATTGAAGGATTTAAAAATCTCTTTTTTAAGATAATTGAAATAAAAGAGAAAGCAGGTATTACAGCGATATTGAACAATCCACCAGATTTATTTGAAAGAGCAAAACTTTACGGTACAAAATTTAAGAATAATTCCTGGGGCTGGGCTTCAAACATTTGGCATAGATCTGCTACTGGAAGTTTGGTAATTGAGAGAAATGAGGATTTGAAACCTGAGTATAAATTTTTGATGATGAGAGTACTTGAACATATTTTAGCTCAAGGTCCTCTTATTCAAGTCGACTGTTACTTAGGATCAAAAAATTCTCCTGTTAGAATGCATGCTCGATTGTATTGTGATCCTCAATTTCCAGATATTGCTTATAGATGGTCCCAAATAAACTTCCCAGCACCTCCAAATGAAGAGCCTGATGTTATGCTTATCAATATTCCCCACTATTTGGGGAATCCAAATATACCTGGAACAAATCAAATGCTTCGTGTAATTCGTTTTCCTTTTCATAATTACACAATTGTAACCTGTAGCTCATATCAAGGTGAAGTGAAAAAAGGATTTTTGTCTCATTGGATTTATTTCGTTTATAAAAAAGGTGGATGCGGTGAACATGCATCCCTTAAGGAGTTTACTGTAAAAACGGTTGATGAGAAATATAAGAGAATTATAATGTGTACTTGGGGATTAACTGGTACTGGAAAATCAACACATGGTATGTATGTTTTTGGTGATCATAATAAGCATTTATTTATTAAGCAATTCAATGTAGATCCAACTGAATACGTATCAGACCAAGTTATAAGGAATGATGATATTGTGGCAATATTTGAAGATCGAGTGTATGGCTCTGAAAGAGGTTCCTGGACTAAAACTGAAGACATAAATGAGCTTCAACTTCCAATCTGGCGTGCTGCAATGTCTCCTAATGCTTTACATGAGAACACAGAGTTTGGACCTGATGGGAATCCATGCTTAGAAGGAAAACTTTTCCAGTATCAAGGAACACAAAATCGAAATGCTAGGAGTGTATTTAACTTAGAGGATACTGGTTATTTTGATGGTCAAATAGATTCAAGTGGTCCCTTAAATATGGCAGTTTTTATAAGTCCAGGAAATTTTTGTGATTATGCTTGGGTTAAGATAGAAGATTTAGCTTTTGCTGCTAAAGTGTTAGCAGATGGTAGAACTGTTGGCCATCCTGCTCAGTCAATAGCTGTAGTTGGTAAAGAATTATACGAATCAAGATATTGTTTACCTTTCACTATAGGTGTTGGTAACGCTGCACACGTGGTTAGATTTTATAATATATTGAAGAAAAGAAAGGAAAAAGGCAATCCAATTGATGTATATTTGTTAACTACTATTGGTAAAATAGGATCAGAATATGAATGGATCGAAGAAAAACTTGGTGATAAAACCTACATGATGCCTAGATCAAAACTCAAAATAGGATCAGATGGCATTCCTAAACCTATTGGAGGCACGAGTCCAACAATAGAAGAGACAGAGTTATTCTTACTTCAAGCTGCTAGAGGAGCTGTTGAGTATGAACCCCATCCTGTATGGGGTGAGAAAGTGCTTGTATCAACTAAAGTTGAGGGTTTATCAAAAGAGAGGCTTAGTCAGTTGAATCCTTTAACTTATCGTTCCATAGAAGAAATGAGAGAACTCATAAAAGCCCAAATAATCAAAAGTAAATACTACTTGAGTATTCAATGTCCTGGCTTACCAGAAGAAATTCTTAATGCAATGGACTTTTAAAACTTCTGTATCTTTATATAAAATTCTCCCAACTATCTTCTTACTTAATCAGATTAATAGAGGTAAAGATCATTTTTAAGTGCTTAGAAGGGTATTAGCCTCACATTTTAAATGTATATTAATCTAAAGATCTCGTATGAAGCTAAAGAATCTGAAGAGAAAATCCTTCTAGCCATAAATTAACCTTGGCTTTCATTAAGATGTTCACAATGAGAGTAACTGTTGGTTTGTAAGATGATTATTGTGAGGAATAGTAATGAAAAAGCAGAACATTATTATTTTAGAATTTAAATAATAAGTTTGAACATGGGAATAAGGGTAAAACCAAAAATTTCTACTGATCTATTATTTGAAGATATCGTAGTTAATAAGAATAATGCACCTCGTTACATTTTAGATGGAAGTGAAGTTGATATTTGGGATGAACCATACATATATTTCCACTCAAGATCCCCAGTAGACTATATAAGAGATAAGATATTAGAATATGATAAGAAGGGCGAAGATCCTTTTCCAGATGTAATTGGTAAGAAAAGAGAAAAAGAATTGATCAAGAATGCTTTACTTTCTGGTTCTTCGATACTATTCAAAGGTAAAAAAGGTTATGGTAAAACAACTTTTTCAAAATCCATAGCAAAACTTCTCCCAGCTAAAATATTAGCCATAAAAGACTGTAAAATCCATGATGATCCTACACACCCTTCGTGCTTCTCTTGTAAAGAAAAGATCGTTGAGCATAATACAGTTGAAATTACATGGGTCCCAAGGATATGGGTAAGAATTCCAGGAGACCCTATGCTTACTACAAGACAGTTGATAGGTGGAATTTCTATTCAAAAGATTAGGGATGGTTACGATCTCGATCATCCAGAAGTATTCATACCTGGAAGAGCTCTTAAAGCCCATAGAGGAGTTGGTTATTACGATGAGCTTGGAGCAATACCTTCATCACTCCAAACATTACTTCATGAACTTTTTGAAGAGAAGCAAGTAACAACTACAGAAGGAGACGTGGTTCCATTTAAACTTGATGCAGTTATACTAGCTGCAACGAACCCTGCAAACTATAGAGGCACAAATCCTATCAAAGAACCACTTTTAGATAGAATGGAAGAGATAGAGATAGGACCTCCTGAAACATTGGAAGAAGAGATAGAGATAGGAAAAAGAAACATGTATTTAGTGAAAATAAAAGGATTAGAACCAGAAATTCCTGATTGGCATTTAAAAACACTTGCTAAGATCGTTAGATACGCTAGAGATAAAGAGAGACGTGATATAGCAAGTAAGATAGATACAGAACCATCTTGTAGAGCTACTATAAAACTTTTTGACCATATAAAATCTGTAGCCATTAGGAATGGAAGACAGATTCCTTTACTATCGGATTATGGAGATTCTTATGATACTGTAAAGTTAGCACTAACAGGTAGAATTGAGCTTGTTTATGGTGTGAGAGAGACAAAAGAAGAAGTTATAAAAAGGCTTGTTGAAATGGCTTTAAACGATATTTGCAAAGATATTTACCAAAAGATCCCAGAAGATAGATTTGAAGAATTTTATGAGGGATTAAGAAAGATAGGAGAACCGTTAAATGGACAAAGCTACATAAAAATTGATCTAAAAATAGTTCAAAAATTAAGAAAAGATAAAGAAATAAGTTATGTCATTGAAAGATTCCTAGAAAACGAAAAATATAACGATGAGCTTTATCTCTCTGCCTTTGAGATTATATTAGAATCTATGGCTAGGTGTATGAATACTCCCGAAAGGAAGTATGTAGAAAGAAAAAACAAAGGTTATATTATAAGTGACTTAGAATGAAGCCAAGATGTAAAATATGTGATAAAGAAGATAAAAGCATCTCATCTATTCTTGGAAAAGAATTTGTTGACAAATTAGTTTACGGTCTATTTAATCCTGAGAGTTTACCTAATGATGAAGAACAGAAAATAGATATACGTTATTTTATACAAAATCATCTAGATGGATTAGAAGAGAATAAAGAAGAAATTACTGATGAGTATTTAATGAGCTTAACAAGTCTTTACTTAAAGGATTATTGTAAAAAAATTATGAAGATAAAGAATGCAAAAGAGAGAGCATGGAAAGAAATAGTAGAAAAGTTAGAAAAAGGAGAGCTAAAACCATCAAATCTATCTTTAAAACAAATGAT
>JAVZMU010000035.1:0-12009 GCA_038883135.1 Nitrososphaerales archaeon | reverse complement strand
CATACTTATAGCTTCTTGTTCAAGCTTCATCGTTCCAGGGAATAAACCTGCATCTCCAAGATTCTTATCTATAGCTTTAATGAATATTCTCTTCGCAAAAGCGTGAGGAGAAGTACACATAGAACCAAGTATTCTTCCCGATTTATAAGTCAAATCTTCTTTTAAATACTCATTAAGCAATCTCAAAACATCTTTCTTTGATAATCCTTCGTAATTCATAGCTATAAGCTCAAATTTTCTAGGGATTCTGGATAAAGTATTTTTTTCTTTTTGATCTCCATCAACCTTTTTGCAATAAATCTAATACAATACTCTAAATTCTTTTCGTTGTCAAATCTTCTAACGATCTCCCAAAGCTCTTTTTCATTTTTGAACTTTAGCCTCTGAACTTCGTTTATAAGCAAAGGAAGAGCTCTTACTATGTTATCCACTATAGTTATAGATGCATATTGTGCTGTGCGTGAAAGAGGATTTAGGTCTATAGCTATAACTTTCTTACCCATTTTTCTAAGAGCTTCCGTTCTATCACCATCTTCCAAAGATAATAGTACCAAATCTGCAGAGTATATTCCTCTAACATCTACTTTCCTGCGCTCACTATTCAATTCTGGTATCCTTGCAGAAGCTCTATCTCCAATGCCTAGAACTTCCTTTGCTCCAGCTTCTATCAAAGCCTTTTCTATCGCTATTTCCCTCTCAAAAGATCGATAAAACAGATTAACTTCAATCTTACTTTTAGTAATATTAGCTAGCTTTACAAGATCTTTAGCAGCTAGAGCTGAAGAATTACCGTTTACTGATATTACAGGATGCTTAGCAAGAAGCATGGCTGCTCCTGCTGCAGTTATTGCCTCAAAGGCAGGTTTTATCGTTCTTTCACCTAAAAGATAGTCAAAAGCTTCTCCTCTTCCATGAGCTATTAAGCCCTGAGGAACGACTATCCCCAGTCTATAATTCATGACTAACTTTTCACGAATCCTTAAAGAATCTATTCTTGGATGATTTGGAGGAATCTCTATCTCTTCCTTCATAAAACTCTAGCTCCTTCTCTATCGATAGAGCAAATAATTACTTGATTATTTGCTTCCACATTCTCATGGAATATCTTAACTATCTCTTCTACCTCATTCGTTTTTATAATAGAGAAGATAGTCTCACCTATCATAGCCATACTACATTTAAAGCCATATTCGTCAACTTTTTTCAAAACCTTCTTTACTCTATTTGTATAGATATTTAGTGAATCAGAAAATTCTCTTGATAAAATCATAAAGTTTTCAGGACTTGGCTTTAATATAAAACGATCAACCAATCCTTTACAAGCTTCATTTATACGATTACGTAAGCTATTATCGCTTAATACAGCTTTAGTAGGAATCGAACCAAAACTCAAACCTATGATCGAGTAATCATTACCTATAGGAATTTGTTTTAATTCTCCTAATCCTGGAGCTCCAGCTTTAACTCTTGCTTCAAACCCGCCATAAGTTTCAGCTATAACAGTACCTAATCCAGTTTTACACTCTATCTCGACTTTATGAGCGATATTAGCAACTTCAATCTTTGATAAACCCATCCCTAAAGCTTCGTTAAGAGCTAAAGATAAGCTTAAAGCACTTGCTCCACTAGTACCAAATCCTGAGCCTATGGGTACTTGCACATCATAATTAACAAAAATAGAGTAATTTCTAAAATTCTTAGGTAAAAACGAATTTATTATACATTTTGTAAATTGAATTGATTTCAAGACCTTGCCATTTAAGTTAACTTTTAACTCAAAACTAGATGATTTTTTAACCTTCACATAAGTCTTAACCCCCTTACTTAAGCATATACCTGCTCCTCTCGATCCTTTTAACAATGGATCGGATTGCTCATTTACAATCTCAAAAAATCCAGTTATATGAGAAGGAGAGAAGGCTGAAGCCTCCATAGAATGATTAAAACTAAACTTTTTTTATTAAAATTAATCTATAGATAAAATAAATGTCTTTAAATTCCTATTTATTAAACAATATTAAATAGTCATCTATAGAGAATATTTAAAGTTGATGTGGAATGGAACTACGTAAAGTTCAGGAGATGGGTGGCGGAACCCTTCTCATATCACTACCAAAAGAATGGGTAAAGCAAAGCATGGTAAAAAGAGGCAGTATTCTTGCAGTTGAAGCAAGAAAGGATGGTATTCTTGTCATCTATCCTTTTCAGAAAAAGGAAAAATCGATACGTGAGATTATCATACAATATCCAAAAGAGAATATAGAATATTTAATAAATGAGATTACTGGAGCGTATCTTTTAGGATACGATTTAATCAGAATTCATGGCAAAGAAAGAATAACTTATGAAGATAGAGAAAGGATTAAGGAAGTGGTGAGGCATTTAATAGGTCTCGAAATAGTTGAGGAAGATTCACAGTCGATACTAATCCAATTTCTACTTGAACCAACAATACTAACTCCTGAGAAGATCCTTCGTAGAATGCATATGATATCAAGAGGCATGTATAAGGATGCTATTATTTCTTTAATAGAAAATGATGAGCATCGTATTAAGATAGTGGCTGAAAGAGATGATGAAGTTGATAGGCTTCATTTCCTTTTAGTGAGACTTATCAGAAGTGCTTTACTAGACTTTAAGCTTTTGAATAAAATTGAATTGAATATGATCGATTGCTTAGATTATCGTATTGCATCAAGCCTACTTGAAATGGTTGGAGATGCCTCTGTTGAAATGGTAAAGACCATGTTAAAATTACCAAAATTATGTTTTGACGATAAGCTTAGTAAAATGCTTAAGGAGTCTGGAGAGATTCTAGAAAGG
This sequence comes from Nitrososphaerales archaeon, assembly GCA_038883135.1. Lineage (GTDB taxonomy): Archaea > Thermoproteota > Nitrososphaeria > Nitrososphaerales > JACAEJ01 > JAVZMU01. Next base: position 9,186 of record JAVZMU010000035.1, on the reverse strand, counting down.
ATGCAAGATCTAGCAGTAAAGGCTTTTTTAACAAAAAATATAAAAGATGCTAGACAAGTGGTAGAACTTTTTGCTATTCTATCAGCAAAACTAAACGAGTATGAAAAATCGATTCCATGTCAGCCTTTAGAAGTTTTCAAAGGACTTTCATCAATATTTTCATCTATAAGCAAGATAGGTCGTTGTCACGTGGATATTGCGGATCTCTCCGTAACTATGTACCCTACGATGTGTTAATAAAACTATCATTAAACATGAGTAGCTATAGCTTGAATAGCATACTTCCTTTTTAAAGAAGCTTCCACTAGACCTAGGAATACAGGTTCTGCCTTACCAGGTCTGCTTATGAACTCAGCATGATACTGAGTAGCTAGATAAAAAGGATGGTTTGGAATTTCCATTATCTCAACTCTTTTACCCTCATCGCTAAAACCTGAAAATACAATGCCATTTCTCTCAAAGATTTCCTTATATTTCTGATTAAACTCATATCTATGCCTATGCCTCTCTCTTATGACCTTCCTTTGATATAATCTATAAGCTAGTGTTCCCTCAATTAAATTTATTTCATGACCGCCAAGTCTCATTGTGGCTCCTAAATCTTTTATATCTTTTTGCTCAGGCAAAAGATCTATTACAGGATGAGGAGTATTAGGTTCAAGCTCAGTTGAGTTAGCATTTTCTAAATTACAAGCATATCTTGCGAAAGATACTAAAGCCAATTGAAAACCAAAGCACAATCCTAGATACGGTATTCCTTTTTCTCTACAATAGTTTGCTACTATTATCTTTCCTTCACTTCCTCTCTTCCCAAAACCTCCTGGTACAAGTATACCATGATATTTTTCTAATTCATTACAAGATTCTTTTTGATTTTCGAAACATTCAGCCTCTACCCATCCAATCCTCACCTTTAAACCTAACTGAGCTCCAGCATGAGCTAATGCATGATTTATGCTAACGTAACTATCCATAAGTGTTGTGTATTTACCTACTATAGCTATTCGAACTTCCTCCCTATTTTTAATAAAAGATTCTGATATTTTCTTCCAGTCTCCCCATCGAATCTCTCTATTACTTAACTGAAGCTTCTCAAATATTGTCGATACTATTCCTTCGGAGGCAAGATTCTCAGGTACGCTGTATATAGATTCAACATCAGGATTAGAAATTACACTCTTTAAGTCTACGTTTGTGAAAAGAGCTATTTTGCTCTTTACCTCTTTCGTCAAAGGCTTCTCACTTCTAGCCACGATTATATCAGGTTGAATACCTATTCTTCTTAACTCTTGGACGCTATGCTGAGTAGGCTTAGTCTTCTGCTCACCAACAACATCCAAAGCTGGAACTAAAGTTACATGAACGAACAATGTGTTAGAAGAACCTTCTTCAAGTCTCATCTGCCTTAAAGCTTCTAAAAAGGGTAAACTTTCTATATCGCCAACGGTTCCACCACACTCTATAACAACACAATCAGCATTATCTATCTCAGCTACGAGTCTTATACGCCTTTTTATTTCGTTTGTTAAATGAGGAATTATTTGAACACATTGCCCAAGATATTTTCCTTTCCTCTCATCCTTTATTACTTGTAAGTAAACTTGACCACTCGTAATGTTATGATAACGGGTTAAGGGCTTATCAAGGAACCTCTCATAATGACCTAAATCCATATCACATTCAGAACCATCATCACATACGAATACTTCTCCATGCGCTATAGGATTAAGTGTACCCGCATCAACATTCAAATATGGATCGATTTTTGCAGCAGATACTCTTAATCCTGTCATCATAAGGAGCTTTGCTATGGAGGCAGTAACAATACCCTTACCTAAGCCAGACATCACGCCTCCAGTAACAAAGATCCATTTTGGCATATTTTACTAGGTTAGCATTTCTAAAATAAAGTTTACTATAAAGAATCTAAATAAAATAGAAGAGTTTTAGTGATAGTATTTATTGTAAGTTTAGATTTATTCTGGAAACTCTTTTTTAAGGAATTCCTCATTTAAACATTGAACAATTTGCTCTAACTCTTCTACGTAAAGCGCAACACTATCTGGAGGATGTAGTCTTCTATCCGAGCCACGAATTATCCTGTAAATGAGGTGTATACTTTTCCTATCCCATCCTGCACCTACTTTTTCAATTCTAACTTTTAAGCTATCTCCTATCTTACTTTTAAGCTCATATTCTTTCATATATAGTGGTACACCCAAATTAATTCACCTCCTTTAGGTTCCTCTTAGCTCCTTTGGGAGCCACTTCTCGACTCCTTCCTCATGCCATGGTGGTGGAGTCCCGAATTCAATTACAGCTTCTACAAAAGCCTTTATATGCCTAGTTGGGGTTTCTAACCAGATATCACAACCAGCCATAGGCATATCACAACCTGCGTCTATTACTCTCTTTACTCTATCCCTTATTTTTTCAATGGGTCCTTCGTGTAAGACCTTAAAAGCACTTAAGTTCCCGCCTATAGGATACCATGGTCCCATTACTTTATTAGCAATCCTCCTTACTTCAATCATAGGCGTGGCTTCTTCGACGGTAAAGGCATCAGCACCACATGCAATAAGATTGCTTACATTTTCAACACTTGGAGACCAGCATTCACCACAAGTATGCAGAATTACATGCCCATGAGTCTTGATTTTTTCTATAGATTTCTTAAGATAAGGCATAACGAATTCACGGAAAGTCTTCGGGTGAATGTTAGCGAGTGAGGAGGCTTCTTCTCTTATGGTAACTACATCAGCACCTGAATCTAAGTATGCACAGGCAATTTCATCGAAAAGTGGTACAAGTGTTGACATAAATCTATGAGCTTCCTCTGGCTCAGTTCTCATATACTTATACCATGTAGAGGTATCAACTATGTAACCACCTATAGCCTGGAATGGATAGTCTATATTGGCAATAATCGGAACTTTTCCATAATATCTCTCTCTTAGTATTTGAAGAGCCTTACAAACAACAGGAACTCTACCTCTTTGTCTCATCTCCTCAGCTTTTCTTGGGATATCAAGTTGATCTACCTTTTTGACCCAATACTCCTTAACCGAAGGCCATTTTATCTTACCCTCAAAGAATTCTAATTTAATACCTAGAGCTTCTGCCTCAAGGGTTAGTTCAAAAGGAATCTCAACATTCTCTAAACCAGCAAGCTCATGAAGTGCTGCACCCAATTTAGCCATTTTTACTGGATCTTTGTGAGCATCAGGCCAATACGCATCAAATATCTCCATACCCTCTATTGTATAAGTAGTGATAACGTTCGTGGCTGGAAGACGATCGATCTTTTCTTTATGCCAATCAAGGATTGTTATCATTCTCTCATAAGGAGACATCGAGTCTTCAGGTCTTGTTTTATATTTATTATATGTTTGCATATATACCATGCAAAAACGCTATGTTAAAAAAATTTCGGTTATATGGATAAAACTGAAAAAAGAATGTTTTTGCAAGATTTTCAGATCAATTAATTAAAAAACGTTTTATTTTTGAATAGTGAATAGATGAGTTAAATGATACCAATAGTTTTGAGTATTGCCGGTTCAGATCCTGATGGAGGAGCTGGCATACAAGCTGATCTTAAGACATTCTCAGCTTTAGGAGTATACGGCATGACGGTGATAACATCAGTAACTGCGCAAAATACTATAGAACTTAAAGGAATCCATGATGTGCCAGTAAGTATGATAAGAGACCAGATAGAGGTTTTGGTCAACGACATAAACATAAATGCAGTTAAGACAGGTATGCTTCGCACAAGGGAGATAATAGAAGTTGTAGCTGAAGAGATAGGAAGGCAGAAAATTCCTTTAGTAGTAGACCCTGTAATGACCACGAAAAATGGAGCAGCCCTTATTGAAGAAGATGCAAAAAATGCTTTAACCAAGCTTCTTTTTCCGTTAGCAAAGATAGTAACTCCAAATTCTTTTGAAGCAGAGATTATATCGGGAATAAAGATAAAGACTGTAGATGACGCAAAAAATGCTGCAAAGAAAATAGCTGAGTATGGAAGCAAGGCTATCTTAATAAAAGGTGGGCACATATTTTCTGATAAAGAAGTTATGGATCTTCTCTATCTTGATGGTGAGTTTAAGGTCTTTAAATCAGAAAGAGTTAACGTGAAGACAACACATGGGGTAGGTTGTAGTTTCTCTTCAGCCATAGCAGCAGAGTTGGCGAAAGGAAAAAGCATAGAAAGTGCAGTAAAAAATGCTAAGGTTTTCATAAAGAAAGCTATAAGGTTTGGATTTAATATAGGTCATGGTTTTGGACCTGTAAATCCTATGGCTCATCTTTACAATGAAGCAGAAAGATATAGAGTCATAGAGAATTTGAAGAAGGCAGTAACTATTCTAGAAGCTCACAAAGAATTCTCAGCGTTAATCCCTGAAACCCAAGCTAACATTGCTATGGCTTTACCATTTGCTGATAGCATCATGGACGTAGCAGCAATACCAGGTCGTATAGTTAAGGTGGGAAAAGGCGTTAAAGCTTCTTCTTACCCAGAATTTGGAGCTTCTTCACATGTAGCTAAAACTATACTAATAGCTAATAAACACAATAGTTCTATAAGGGCGGGTTTGAACATAAAGTACTCAGAGGAGATCATAAAAGCCTGTAAAAAGTTAGGATGGATAGTTTCTTTTTATGATAGAAAAAAGGAACCAATTAAAGTAAAAAGAGTTGAAGGAATGAGTATAAGCTGGGGAACTGAACAAGCTATAAAGAAAATAGGTAAGGTGCCAGATGTGGTATATCACAAAGGGGATTGGGGTAAAGAGCCTATGATTACTTTGCTTGGAGAGAATGCTGTAGAAGTTGCTAAGATGGCTATCAAGTTAACCAAAATAATAGATATTATACCCCCTAATTATTAGGGTATAATCGACTATAGTGATATTGCTGATTACTCTGGATAGATCCACTTATTATTCTCGTCTATGCGACCAAGTCTGTAAAGCAGTTCTCTTGTTAGAGGATATTTATTCAAGTCTTGGTGCGGTAGATAGTTAGATCTTGCATACTCACTTTGAAAATCTTTTTCGACCGCTAATTCGTAATACACTACTCTCTTAGAAATCTCTTCTGCATATTCTCTCATGTCCGTAGATACTAGTGCCATCCTAGCACCTGTTCCTGCTGCATTACCTACGAATACATACTTTTCTGTTGGTAGTTCTGGATACATACCTATTGTCCTAGCATTCTCCGGATCTATGTAGTTACCAAATGCACCAGCTAACCAGAATTTATCTATATCTTTCTCAGTCAAACCCCTATACCTCAACATGAGTTCAGCACCTGTATGCATAGCAGCCTTTGCCTTCTGTAACTCTCTTATGTCTGCTTGCGTAACAGTTATGTCTACACCACCACCACTTTCTTTAGCCCAAGCTATTACATACTCCCACATTCCTTCTTCCGATTTCCTTAATCTATCAGTCTGTTTTGCCATTTTCTCTACAAATTTGCCTTTATTATCTATTATTCCAGCCTTTAAGAGCTCAGCAGGTATGTCTATAAGTGCAGATCCACATATTCCTACTGGAGGTGCATCTTCTATCGTTCTATAATTAAGCTCTAGACTCGATGGGTCTATAGTTACCTTCTCTATGGCACCTGTTGAAGCCCTCATACCAAACTTTATCTCCATACCTTCAAAGGCTGGACCAGAAGCACAAGAGTCACATGTTACTAACTCTCTATTACCAACTGCAATCTCAGTATTTGTTCCTATATCAAGGTCCATAGTAATCTCATCTCTTTCTAACATCTTAGTTGCCATTATGACAGCTAGCTGATCTGCACCAACGAATCCTCCGAGTACTGGAAGGTAGTAGGCTTGTGAGTGAGGATGACCCTTCAACCCTAACTTTGATGTTGGGACATAAATTCCACGCTTCACTACTGGTGGATAAGGTGAGTAAGCTACATACTTTGGCCAAAACTTAAGGAAGAACATCTGCATGGCAACGTTACCCACGAAAGTCATCTCGTAAATCTCGTTATGTTTTACACCTGCTTTCTCACAACACTCATCTATGATCTCATTTATTCCTCCAACAACGGCTTTTTGGAGTTTATCTTGAGCTTCTTCACCATGGAACAATACATAAGATATTCTTGATAAGACATCTTCACCCATTGGGATCTGAGGATTCATTCTTGAACCTACCGCAACCACCTTGCCTTGATTTAAGTCCATTAAGAATCCTGCCAATTTTGTACTACCTATGTCACAAGCGAAGCCAAAGCACCTATCAGTTGTATTTCCAGGTTCTATTGCCATTACTCTATCGTTCCATACTACTGCAGTTACTTCCCAATTGGCCTCCCTTAGCTTTATAGGTAGATAGTCCTTTACTATAACATCATAGTCTATTCTCAATTTACTTTTATCAAGCCCATATTGATCAGCTAAAGCATCCAAGATTCTATCTTCGTCAGATCTCATATCGTGTAAGGTTGGTACGGGTAACTTCAAGAAGTACTTTCTAACCATAGGTTTTGGTGCCACAGGTACTTCGAGTCCTTCTGTCTGAAGTCTTTGCTTTCCTACTCTACTTATCTCAGGAACATAGACTTTTATTCGTTGGTCCTTCACCTTAACTAAGCATGCTAATCTATAATGCTGATCGATCATATCCTTTGTTAAATGTTTCGTTTCAGCAGGCTTAATAGGGCCTAACGACTCGTAACCTTCATCGATTCTAACCTTGCACTTGCCACAAGTCCCTTTTCCTCCACATACCGTAGATATATCTACACCTAGCTTTTCAGCAGCATGCATTAATGTTGTCCCTGGTGGGAAGAAGTCTCGCCTTCCATGGGGGAGGAAGATAACTTCATATTTATCCTCTGAAGACATAACGATCAAAAAGCCTTTATACTTAAATTAAATAAAGGTTTCGCTGACAATTTACTCAAATTCTCAATAATTCCTTTTTCTTTAACTTATCCTCAACTTCTTTCATAGATAGAAGTGTAGGTGTCATTAAAGTTGACATAGCTATTACTTGTGCGCCTTCTTTCTGAGCTGTTTGAACAAATTCTTTTGATGGTACATCTCTTCTTAAGTACAATCCTTTACTACTTATATTTGGCTTGAATCTTAGATACAAAAAAATTAGAGTATATCTGACGACCATAACCTTATTTATTTTTCATTGTAAAAATATAATCAAAGAGTTAAGATAGATTAATATAGGTCATTTTAATAACGCTTTCCGATGGAAAATGAACTCTTACGATATAGTTATGGAGATGTTGAAAGGGAATAAAGATGCTGTCGATAGAATGGCTTGTGTAAACTCTGTAAGTACGGCTACAATAGAGTTCATGAAGGCTTATGATGCTTATTGGCCTAAAGCCCATTTTGACCCTGAGAAGATGGCAAAGTTAGCTGCTGCAGCACATAAATTATGTGGACTTGACAACATAACAGTACCATTCGACATGACAATGGAAGCGGAGTTGATGGGAGCTCGTATCAACTATCACGAGGATAGAATAAAATGGCCATCTATGTTCCCTGACTTATCTTTTCATGCAAAAGAAATATCAGACATTAAGGTACCAAACGATGTCTCAACTGCAGGAAGAGTACCTACTATAATAAATGCGATAAAGATTTTAAAGAAGGAGTTTGAAGGTAAAGTACCAATAAATGTTTACTTAACTCCTCCTTTTACGAGCATAAGTAGCTATGTTGTAGATAGTATCGATTTTCTAAAAATGGTAAGATCAAATCCGCAAAAGATTCATGGATTTATTAAGGCATCGATGCCAATTTACAGAGAACTTATGAAGCTTTATACTGAAGCAGGTGCGGACATAATCACCTTTCATGAAATGGGTGGTTCAAACGATAACGTCTCACCGAAACAATGGGATGAATTTATAAAGCCTTACCTTAAGGAGCTTATAAGCTGTACAAATCTACCTGTAATTCTTAACATATGTGGCTCTGCTCTATTAATAATAGATAGAATGATGGAGTGTGGTGTGAGAGGTGTAGCTATTGATGAGAGAACTCCCATAATAAAAGCTAAGGAGATCATGAATAAAATTAACCCTAAAATCCCACTTCTAGGCAATGTTCCATCCTTTGGCATAATACATAAGGGAACCCTAGAGGATATAAGAAAGGTTGTAAAGTTAGTCATAGAGAATGGTGTTGACATAGTATCTCCAGGTTGTGACTTCTGGTTAGAGACACCAACAGATCATATAAAGACCTTTGTGGATGCAACTATAGAACTAGGAACGCCACCACCTTGGAAAAAGTAAAAATTTTTATTCCATTAACACTTTTCTTAATCAATTACTTGGAAAGGCTACCATTGTTATTGTCTTGAGAATGTTTTTTGATGCTCTCATTATTTTGCGAATAACTTTGAAAAGATCTTGTATAGAATTTACCGCGACTTCAGCGATGATATCATAAGGACCAAGAACGATATCAACTTTTTGCACCTCTTCCATCTTAAATAGTTCCTCTTGAATTTCTATATGCTCAGATTGAGCTGCATCGATCAGAATAAAGGCAGAAGGTCTCTGATCAACAGGTTTAGTCTTCTCAAAGATAGAGAGAAATGTTGTGCAAGAGCCAACCAAGGGAAGGGAATTGATAAGAGAAATATAATTCTCCCAAAGATCTAGAGGGTTCTTAACATTAGCTCTAACTACAACATCATAAGGACCAAGAACTTCTATTGCATTAAAGTTAAGACTGTCTCGAATCAACTTTCCAACATCAAGTGCAGATTCCTTCGCTGAAACCATGATCCAAGCGCGCATATAATTTTCACTCGTATTTAATCTGATGATATGTTTTATTTAAAGATAAGTAGCTCCTGAATAGAAGTTTAAATTCTTTATTACAAAGATTTAATACTTGGGAAAAATTTCTCCCCTTCAAAATTGGATTCTAGCTAGCAAGGAGAAGTTTGGCGCCGGGAGTGGGATTTGAACCCACGAGGCCTAAATAGGCCACAGGCTACTTGTAATTACTCCAGGCTTAGGCTTTTAAATCTGCCCCTTACCAGGCTAGGGAATCTTTGCCAAGGCTTCTTTAACCTTTCCGGCAATAGTTTTAATCCCCGGCATGAATAACTTACTAATCGATAGCTCTTAAAGATTATGGTCTTTATTTATATTCTAATTGTC
>JAVZMU010000034.1:0-12246 GCA_038883135.1 Nitrososphaerales archaeon | reverse complement strand
GAATGCGGCAAAGCCTACTGCTGGATTCATCAAAGCAGACATGCTGAACACATCTTCACCTGCAGGCTCGGCTTCTAAAGACGATGCACTACGCTCAACCACTTCGAGGGTTGGGGTGAGGTTATGAAGAAGCGTGTTGTTTGTTTAAACTCACAGACCTCAGAGCAAGATCTAAAGATGCTCTTAGGTGAGATAAACCGCACACTTGAACGGCTTCTTAAACTGGAGGAGATGCTGCTTTGAACACACTCCGCAAACACCTACCTATCGTGCTGAAGAGCGCATTCGAAGCCTTAGAGGAGGAGAAGAGTAGGCTTAAGATGGTTATAGGAGATAATGATCTAGACTCTTTAATCGGTGGTGTTGCAGAAGGCTTCTTCTACCTCTTCTACGGTGAGCAGGAAGTCTTAGAGCGCATCATCTACAAGGTGCTCATAGGCTGCGTGCTACCTAAGGAGAAGGGAGGCTTCCAAGCCAAAGGGATCTACTTCAATAACACAGATTACTACGCCGGTAAGACTATTCTAAACCCCTCTGAACTAGGGGGGCTAGCTAAACAGGTGGGCATCGACCCAAACATGGTATTCTCAAACATCTATGCAGCGGCAGCCTATAATGAGCAGAGGCAGCTTATAGTTGCGAAGCAAGTCGCTGAGTTGATGAGGAGCGACCCCTCTATCCGCCTACTCGCAGTCCACAACCTAACAAGATTCTTCGCCGACTCGAAGAAGCCCGAAGAAACAAGGCGAATTCTGAAGCAAGTAATCAACTACATTTGGAACACATCTTCAAGAAAGAGGGTAGCGGTAGTTGCAACAGCAGACGCTACGGCTGCTAGTAAATCCGCTATACCAGCACCAGTGGGTGGAACATTTCTCCTCCACGTCGCAAGCGTCATCGTTTACTTCAAGCGGCTCGAAGATGGTGCTGTCCCCTCTGTCAAAGCCACTCTTGTTAAGCATCCTTACAAGAAGACGCCTGAATCCATAATTCTAACTGTTTCAAAAGGAGGTGTAGATCTAATGGGTAGAATTACACCCTCGTTCCGCCAACGCTACGAAGAGTTGATCAGCGAGTTGAAGAGCTGCTTCCAGCGTAGCCTTATAGACCCAGAACTTAGGCGAGCGTTTGACCTCCTCCTCAAGGAAGCTTGGGGCGCTGAACAGGCGGCTATGGGAAACTCAAACCTACCAACGGTACTTGATGCGCTAAACATTACAGCAAACCTCCACAACAGAAAGATGATAGAAGCGTTGAGGAGGAGGCTTGAAGAGAGGGAGAAAGCCTTCGAAGAGCTCAAACGTAGGGTAGAGGAGCTGGGAGCTAAAATCAGATGAGGGTGGGCGAGGGCTTTGAAGCATGGGTAGCGCCGTCGGCTGGATTCTGGATGTATACGTAGAAGATGATGAAGCTTCAATATGGCTTCGAACAGCAGACAACAAAATCATCAAACTGAAAGATAGGTATCAGCCAAGCCTCTACATCCTACCAAAGACTATAGATGACGGTGGGCGCATCTGCTCCATACTTCAAAAACAATATGCAGCCGCTGAGATCAATTGGGAAAAGAGGTACACAACTCTTAAAGATAGAAGGAGAAGAAATGTTCTACACATAGTCCTCGATAAGCCATCAACATATAGGCTAATTGTAAACAGCCTTAAAGCCTCTGACCACGTAGAGGAATTATTCAACACCGACCTCCTGCACATCCAGCAATACCTCTTCACAAAGCTTAGGGTGGAGCCGACGAGCAAAGTCCAAGTAACCTTTGATGAGCACAGCAACCTACTCTCAGCGAACAAGATAGACGACGACAAAGAGATCCAACCCCCACCCTTCACATCCATCTACTTCGAAATACATACCACTTCCTCAACCAGTGAACCAACCAGAGACCGAATCTGCTCAATCAAATTAAGATCTAAAGGAGAGGAGGTTATAGAAGGAGATGAACCAGAAATCATCCAAAAGTTTTCGGAGCTCATCCGATGTAAGGATCCAGACTTCCTAATCTGCCCAAGATGTGATGATTTTACCTTCCCATACCTCTTCACCAGATGCAAGGCGTTAGGGTTAAACCCGCAGCTCGGTAGAGAATGTGTGGACATTAAAACAATAGTGAAGCCTCTACCATACTGGCTTCGAGGCAGAGTTGCATTAGACTATAATCAATTCGGATACACATTCGACGACTGGGGTATAGCAGGGCTTGTTGAAAGAGCAAGGTTCAGCTTCCTACCCCCAGGCCTTGCTAGCAGATGGACAAGCAACAGAGTGAATGACAGTAGATGCTGCTACGAGTTGATAAATAGAGGGTATGTCATACCAAAGCAGAGCCACTTTGAATATGTAAGACCGATGAAGGAGTTAATCGTGAGAGACAAAGGTGGAATAATAATCCCGCCTAAGATCGGTGTGGTGCACGAGAACGTTGCTGAGTTGGACTATGAGTCGCAGTATCCAAACATCATCGTTAAAGAATGCATAAGCTATGAGACAGTTTCACCAAAAGGGGTTAGTAGAAGGGAGGATGCGCTCCTACCATACATCGCACAACGATACTTGAATAGGAGGCTCTACTTCAAGAGGTTAAAGAAGTCTTTCCAAGAGGGGAGCTCAGAGTGGCTGTGGTGTGAGCAGCGCCAAAGCGCCTTAAAGCTGATTCTTGTAACCCTCTATGGCACATCAGGCTGCTGCTGGAACCGCTTCGGCAACGTCCTTGCATTCGAAGAAATCAACCGGAAGTCGAGGGAAGTGATGGTGAAAACTGTAGAAGTTGCCCAGTCAAAGGGCTTCGAAATCATATATGCTGACTGCGACAGCATCTTCGTCAAGAAACCTGGAGCTTTAAGAGAAGATTATGAGCTGCTCGCCGAAGAGATCAAGATGCAGATAGGTCTCCCTATAGCCTTAGACCACCACTACAAGTTCCTCCTATTCCTCCCACTCAAATCCGACCCCTCAAAGTATATGGAGGCTCAGAAACGCCATTTCGGTCTCCTCTACGACGGTAGAATTGTTGCGAGAGGCATCGAGTTGAGACGCCACGACACACCAAAATTTATCAAAGAATTTCAAACCAAACTAATTAAAGCCTTATTCAACTGCAAAAACGCCGACGAGGTTCGCACAGTAGGATACAGTAAAGCACTACAAGTTGTCTCAGAATCTGTAGAAGGTTTGATGAAAGGAAAAGTATCTTTTGAAGACCTAGTTGTATCTAAGACTCTGAGAAAGACCATATCGAACTACACAAACCTCTTTCCACACGTCTCAGCAGCCACTCAACTCACTGGAAGAGGGAGAAACCTAAAATCAGGAGAAATTGTTAGATTCGTCTACACCGACGCAGACCACCCTAACCCACTCTGCAGAGTCGCAGCCTACGAACACACAGAATGCAAGATCAACCCAGATACAGAAAAGTATCGAAAGATGATACTGGATGCGGCTGAAACCATTCTATCAACACTCAGCACAACCAGATAAAACCCCTTCAAACATTACCGTCCCATTTAGCATAGCACATTAGGGATCTGCTATTCCGTATATACCTTTGGGCTAAAGCTCAAAGGAACATCTAGCTTGGGAGTTCAGAGCCCTAGGGTTGATGAATGCGCTCTTCTCTCTAACGAAGGATATCATGAAAGCCTTAAGCAGTCCGCAAACGGGAAAGTAGAGATCACACTAACTTGATAGTTTCAATTTGAAGTTCTGTTAACTTATCTTTGTAAAAGTGATGCTTACATCTACCGCTATCCTAAGATATAATCGTGTAATAGTATGGGACGATACAAAACCAAAGCAGAGAGCTCCATACACGTCACTTAGAGCCCGAGCAACTTAGAAGTAATGATGTCTATCTCCTTAAGCTCTTCGCTTACCGCTTCCTTCGTTTCCTGCCTTGCTCCAGCCGACGTTGTCTTAGTGAGCTTTAGCGAGGAGACCTTCGCATAGCACTTCATACTCAACTCGGCCAACCTTATATGGTGCGAGTTGGACTTGTCGAACCTTGGCACAGGTAGCATAAACGGTCTTCTATGTATATGTCTCTCGCCCCAGAGGCCTCTAGGTTGGAGGGGCTTTATAGTGTTATTTATCATGGGTGAGTTGAGTATTGCACAAATGTAATGTGCTTCAGTTTCGTCCTCGGTTTCGTAGAAATAAGTCGTAGACTCTGCCACAAAGTTCTTAGGCTTAATCTTGGCACCATTTAGGTTAAATTCAGGTAGAGATTCCTTTCGCACGACACAAGAAACCAAATTGGTTCCACTTGTGTTATAGAGGACGACATACCTACTCCTTGGATTTTGTTGTGTTAGCTTCCCTAGATAGTCAAGCCAAGTTATCAACCTTGGGTAGTCACGTATCGACCGCTCTGTCGCAAGTTTCTCCCATATCGCCTGAGCCTTTTCGAGCCAGTCTGCCATATGCACTGCCCCTCTATTCCTTAGCTCTTTGACGTCTAGGAGCTTGTATCCCGTAGCTAACGGCTCGGCTGGGATAGCTATCGGCCTCATCTTCAAGTAGCTGAAAGGGATTATCTCTCCACCAAGAATTGTGCCGTAGATGAACTCCGCTTCAATATTTCCCTTCAATTCTATATCGGTCCAAGGCTTCTTTGCAACAACCTTGATCTCTTTCGAAGTCTTCACTCTTGGTTTTCCTGTGTCTATCACTCCTAAAGTTGGTTGCACCTCGAAGTCTACGAACCACACGCTTCTAGGAACTATTGTGGCACCCTGCTTGACTCTATCGTGGTAGTAGCTATGTTTCACTAAGGCCTTAGGAGGCTCATACATATAGTCGCTTACTGTAAGAGAGTTTGTTGCTTCACTAAGTCTAGAATTCTTTCTCTCAAGGGTTCCAGTGTATCTCCTAGCGAAAACAGGGTAGCTCGTAGACTCACCTTTGGCAGCGATCAAAACACAGGACGGAACGTTGAAAAGTAGCGAAACATCTTCCATATCGAGTATCTTTATCAGCTTCATCTTCGGCTCCTTAAGTAGCCTAAAGCTCTCGTGGTGAAAGGCACCCGTGAGGACGCTTCTCGGCATCACAAATGCTATTACACCTTGATTCTTTAAGTAGAGGTCAGCCGCTCTGCAATAACATAATGTGGCCACCTCCATGTGAGTGAATAGCTGCACTTGGTCGCTCTTCAATAGTCGATAGCTCAGAACCTGCTCTTTAAGGAAGTCCTGATAACTTTTGTTCTCAACATACCTCATGGCTATCCAAGGAGGATTACCCACCAGGATGTCGAACTTCGCCTCCATCAAAGCCACAGGTGCATACATGTTACTGATGAGGAAGATCCAAATAGCATCCTGCCTCTTATCTATGAGACCTAGAATCGCGTCAAGCGTTACCTTGAAGACCTCGAATTCACCTAGGCTTAGCAAGTTAGCTACATCTTTCTTGAAAGCCTTGTAAGCTTCATCCTTATTCTTTCTTGCCCTGTAAACCTCAACTGCCCCTCTAAAACCCTCAAGCACCCTTCCCAGGGTAGGCCTATCTTTCGCTACCTTTTCGGGTATCTGAATATGGAAATTGTTAACTTCAATATCATAGACTTCTACCCTTTCATTGGCGTGATATTCCCATATCGTCTCCACTTTAGCTATCTTTATTGAGTCTGAGACATAGACCGGGATCACTATCGTCTTTCCGGCCTTGAGTAAATCTCCTAACGCTATTAGATAGTTCGCCCTTGCTATAGTGACCGCAAGTGGGTTAATGTCCATACCTACTATGCTATTGAGGATGGTATCAAGGGCTTGATCTATGGGTGTGCCGGCACCCATCAACTCATTCTTCATCCAACGCACCGCATTACATAGAAAAGTGCCTGAACCACAAAAGGGGTCAAGAATTCTGGGCAATGTCTTACCTTGTCCCTCTCTCCACGCCGGTAGTGCTTCTTGGAGAGTCAGTTCGGCTAGCCATTCAGGGGTGTAGTATTCTCCTATCCGATGTCTTTCCCCTCTCTCGACGATTTCTTGGTATATCTCCTTGAAGAAGTCCTCATCTATTTGTGAGAAGTCGTATCTGAGTAGCTCGTTGACCAAACCACAGCATAAACTCAACGTTTCACCGACTACCTTAGGATGGAGCAACCAAGCAAAGTAATCCTCTTCAATAAGGTTCGTAATGCCATAAGATGAGAAATATTCCCCCGTTAAAGCGCTTTTTATCTTCTCCTCCCTAGCCGCATTATCTCCGCTGAGCCTTAGGTAGACGATCAGCTTGACCAAGCTGACAAGGTAGGTGTGGGCTAAGAATGATTTTTCCTCAGGCTTGCTACCATAGACGATCTCCATATTCCTAGCCCAAAGGTTCAACTTGAGCTTGGCATCCTTCTCATCTCTGACTTCACTCCATAGAGAATGAAACCCATCAACCGTGAGCGAATATGTTGGGCTACCAGGGCCAAACCTCCACTTCAGGTCTTCAGCTGTAGGCCTTATCTTCGGTTTTGAGAAGATAAAAGAGTCTAACCACAGTATCGATTCTGTAACAGAAACCGTGGAGAGATCAATCGAGCTGATCTCACGAACATCCACAACCACCTGATTCTTCACAAGTGGTAGGTAAGCCTTGAACGCTATGCAGTCAGTCGCAACTCCTACGAATCTCACTCCTGGATTCTTCTCATATAACGCTTGAAAATACTTTATCAGCTTCTCTTTCGCATCATCCTCTTCTCTCTTCAAGTCGACCTTAATTTCAAACACTACATTGGAAAACATGAGGTCAGCACTACCTCTAACGCCAAGAACTTTGCTACCTAGCTTCGTCTCTATTCCTGGGATTAGATCTTGAATTTCAACACCGAATACATGCTTGAGCATGTCAGACAAAGTGAGAAGCTTGGCAGGATGCGTATTCGCCCGCTTACTATCCTCAATATATTTGTCGAAGGAAACTATGCTCAAGCACCTTTACAAACCAAATTCATGCTCCTGACTATTATGGCTATAAACATTATCTCTATAAACATTTATAGATATGAATCAGACTTAAAAAAATTATGAAATTATTATGAAAACAGAACACTATCTCTATAAAGATTTAACGAGTTAAATTAAATCGGCAAATGCGTTAAAGGATCTTTTTAACATTTAATCCCTGTAGCTAAGTGCATACTAGCTGTAGCGTATGTCCTTCCATGCCTGAGGGATGGAATTAGAGGATATAAGATGCTAGACCGACTGCAGGTTTCCCGAATTGATGGACGTTGAACGAAGTATTGGATACGCCCCGTGTATAGATCAGGGTTAATATCCTTGCGACGGTTTCGCCTATATTCAACTTTGATCATTCGATGCCTTCGTGAGCTTAGCCTCATCAAGACCAAACCTTCTCATGAGTCTCCTTGACAATCATTTGCTAGTCGTAATATAGGACTTAGCCTCGAACGTGATAGATGAACAGCCATCTTTCACTTAAACTTTCCTGGTCTGAAGTATGTAAACCTCTGCTCCCCCAAACTCTTATATTTCGACATATAGTGCCTTCCTGTAGAGCGCAAGTTGGATGTTGAGGAGACAGTATATAATTTTACATGGCTACAACAATTGGCAGATGAAATGGCATTCAAATATACTGGTGGGACACTATATGAGAAGATTGCGTTAGAAATACTCAAAAGGTTAGGTTTTGGAAACATTAGAAAAGGGATAAAATGGGATATTGAGGCTGAAAAAGATGGAAAGGAGTATGTTATAGAAGTGAAAGGTTCAGGTAAAGGTGAGGATGTTGTTATCAGATGGCATCAGCTCGAAAGCTTGTGGGATGTTCACGTAATGGAAGGGAAAGTTCCTCTACTAATGTTTGTTAACAGCAGAGGACAATGGCTCATATATGAGGTACTTGATGGATACCTAAAACTCAGAGATTAACGTGCTACGATAACGCATCGTCTAATAACCTTATCAGCTAAAAGACATTTCATAAAGACCGGCCCCCCTTCCAACTCTTAATTTTAACGATTTCTTTCTGTTTATTTCTATATCCTATATGATACTGCAATTTCTATCTTTTTGCGTGTTAGTGTGGAGAGCTTCAGTACTTCTGAAAGTTTAACAAGAGGTGAGACATGTTATCTACTTCTAAGCATGTTTCAGCAGATCTTTTAGTATGAGTAGGACTTCTCTGGTTGCTTGCATGGCTTTGACGGTGTTTGTTGTCCAAACATCTATCCCTGGAGGGCTTAGGTTTTTTGCTTCTTCTAAGCGTTGCTCATCGACGATCAACACCTTCTTCGATGCGTTTATCTGTGTGAGTTTGTAGAGGTCCCGTTTAACGTCTCCTTTGAGCACAACCTCGAATGCGTAGAAAGGCTGACCGCCTTTAAACCAGACTACGTCGATGCGTATTCCAGCTGCTAGCTCAACTTCACGCATTGCGCTGACGCCTTCAAGGTATGCGCCGATCTCCTCTAAAGCTGAGCATATTCGTGTGTGTTCATCTCCTCTTTGCTTAACGATGAATAGGTGTTCTTTTAAAGCCAGCACATCTTTTTGTAGAAACTCATCGACATCTTCAAGGTCGATTTCTATGCGATCTTCTTCATCAACCGTATAGTTCTTCAGCTCTTCGATCTCAGCTTTAATGATGTGTTCACTTCTTTTTTGAGGGCTTAACTTGTCTTCTACAGCCAGAATCTCTGCATCGTCTATCCATTCTATACGTAGAAGTTTATTAATATTCATCTTATATCGTGTCGTCTCTCTTTGGACTCTTAGAATGAGATCATTCAGTTTCTCTTTTGGAACGATTAAGTAGTTGGCTTCGCTTCCTTTAACAATATCTGCGGCTAGGTGTTTTAGCCTCAGCAGTTTACGTCCGCTTCTGATGAAATAGTAGTTGAGTTTATTACCGCTCCTCCCTTCTATGAGCGTAGTTTTGTCCCTCATGAAATCTTCTAATTCATCAACTTTATCCAGCAATGCTTGCCTATCGAAGTTCAGCTCGTATTCAGAAACCTTCTTACCCCTCTTTACAACATCCATTATAACGAGCCATTCGGCTAAGTTGATGAGTTCATGTGGTTTTGGTTTATCATATGCATTAGGATCAACCAGCCCCCTATCTACGGCGATAGCAGCAACCTTCTCCCTCGAAGCGGGGAGAGATGTGATAAGAAGCTTAAGCGCCTGAAGAACCCACTCAACACCACGAGGAGAGGAAACAGCAATTAACTTAAGTGCGTCAGAAAGCCTAGATTCACTTGTCAACCACCATCACTAGCCTCCCTTGAGTGTTTCTAGCGCTTCAGGTTCTATAAGTTTCTCGTCAACAACCATTTTATCATGCTCCCACATTTTCTTTGAAGAATTAAGTTTTAAGTTTTAGTTTCTTTTTTATGTATTCAGCGACCATCTTTAGGAATTCTTCTTCGCTCACCCCGAGGTTTTGCGCTTCTGTTTGGATGAGTTTGTGTATTCTGTCTTCTTCTAGTTCAAGGATTCTTGCTTCGAGCGCATCTATCCTTTTGTTTAGGTGTTTGATTTCAGCGATGATCTGCTGCTCGTAGTCTTCGAAGCTCGCTCTTACCGCTTCACTCAGTCTTTGCTTGAATTCAAGTAAGGTTTCATACACTTCGCTATGCTGACCCTAACGTTCAGATATCCTTGACGAAACTATATCACGTGGAGCCTTAAGACTCTAACGCTAGATTGACATTATGCCCATAATATGCTGGTACCATGGTGGATTCGCTTAAACGTTTTCAATTATTACCCAAAATAAAAGTTAAAATTTATGCCCAACTGAATTATGCTGAGGTTTAAGATATATGTTAACCAAAAATCCTGTGAAGCAAAGATGTGGGGATCATTCTTTATGAAAAATTCAGCTCAGAAGAAGGTATTTTTGGCTATAACATCATGCCTGAGGATATCTTACCGAAGTGGGGCTCGGATTTATCTACCTCAAATATTGCAAGGGGTTCTTACGAGCATTTGATTTTCATAACACTAATTGTTTTGATAGATTATCAGAGGAATGCAGATCAGTTGTGGGAAGCTGGCAGGAAGACTTTTGAAGATAAGAGTACTAGATGGCTTTTTACGCCTAGAGAGTTGATGAATAAATCTTTACCTGAAATCAAGTCTGCAATGATGGTGCATTCGTTAGCGAAGAAGCCTTCCAAAGATGCTCGGATATGGTACACAGTTTCAAAATCTTTTTTCGAGATGTATGACTCGGATCCAATAAACTTGATTAAAGAGTGTGATTACGACGCTTTGAAAATTTACAATAAAAAATTTGACCAAAGATTCAAGTGTAAATTCCCGTTTCTGTCAGGGGATAAGATCTTCCCTCTATGGATTAGAATGTTGCACGATAATGTGGGAATCGAACTAAAGAATCTATGTAAGATCCCAATACCTGTTGATACTCATATCGCAAGAGCCAGCTTCACTACGGGTTGCTTAACTGGCAAATATAGTGGTTCAATATCCGCTGTCCGCCACATCATCGATGGGGTTTGGAAAGGTGCGGTGGAATCGAGTAATCATCCTAGACTTGAATACCGTCTTCAATTAGACGAACCACTTTGGCATCTGAGTAGGTACGGATGCAAATATCGAACCGATGACTTCTGCCCAAAGAAAGCTAGATATCCAGTAAATCGATTCTGCGTAAAAAGATATTGTTAGCATAACACCAAAAACGATTAGAATAGATACATGAGTGATGCTTGAATGGATGCTATGTTAAAGAAGAATAAGTAATCTGCTTCCTTCTTTGTTGCGCCCGCAAAGACCCTTCAGGTAAAGTTAAAGGTAAATAGATATAATCTTAGCCATTTTGCAGGCGCTTGACGTGTGGATCTCCGATAATATTGATGGAGACCGTATGCATTAACTTAAGCTTTTCTCAATGATTCTGGCACCTGTGTTTTTGAATGATTTCTTTACTTTAGTAAGATAAGTGGCACTATCGAAACAAATAACGGTTCTAAATTCTTTCAGGGGAATCGTATTTCCCCATCTTTTTTGATTCATCACTTGATCTTTAAGACTATCATCAGATATCGGGCCGGTGTTTGCATCGTTAAAGGATACGTCATAATTTCCAATTGGATGCCAAGGTTCAATATAACCATATTTTGCGCTTAGGATAAGCCACTTATACCCTTTAGACTCCAGTCTATCGTTCTCTAGTAGTTTCACGAATTTCCTAAAATCAGGTCCACAATAGGCGTATCGTGCTGGAACAAATTGAGGTGCGTTTGGATCTTCATCCCATATCTTTGTTTTTGTGCATGGGACCACAATTAAGGTAGTTTTTGGATCAAACGATGTGAGGTCGATTTTACTATTGAGAGGAGGACTTTCAAATTTCTTCATTTCTTTTAATCTTCTTTGAACTCTTGCTATGGCGTTGCTCGCCGTATCTTTGTACTTGGGTAGAGGAAATCTTTTTTCGGCTTCTTTATAGTACTCGAGAGCCTCGTGGTGTCGATTCTGACTTTCATATTCTTCGCCTATAGCATAAGCAACCATTCCATCTTGGTAGGAATCCCAGAGGCTCAACAAGCATTTTAATCTCTCTGAAGCCTCCGACAACTTCCTGCATTCTTTTATACGTTGGTTAATCTCATTCCACACCATACTGCTACTAGCCCTCCTTTTTGCGGTATTTTCGAAGATTAGAGTATCCCAGTTATAAAAGCTTTATGACTGGATTTATGCAAGAAAGCTTTAAGGTGAAACAGGTGTTCTTCAATCAGAATTAAATGGAGATAACTGAGACCAAACTATATCGCATCCAGAATTTTAAGAGAGGGAGAAGGAAGTAAGAGCTAAGCGTTTGGAGAAGGCTGAGTCGATTTGATGCGTGAAGTGGATTAAGGGGTTTGTTTGACTGCGGTGAGAAGAGTCCACTCGTTTGGGTTGAATTCGTTGTTGTAGTCTGAGACCGCTGCGTAGCCTTCGTGAACCAACCATAGGTTCACGTTTAGGAGGTGGGTGGAGTTGCAGGGGAGGTACGCTACACATACGATTCTATAGTAGCTGTCCATTACATTGACGTCATCGACATCAAGATACACTTCTTTACCGAGGATTAGTTGCGTTAAAGCTTGCTTGGCTTCGGTGTATCCAGCCTCCCCACGCTCAGGAGCATCTATATCTGCAAGTCTCACTCTCCCGCAAGGGAAGCAGTCGAATGTATCGCCATCAACAACGTGGTAAACCTTTGCAACCACATCAGCCTCTACAACTCCAA
>JAVZMU010000033.1:0-12535 GCA_038883135.1 Nitrososphaerales archaeon | reverse complement strand
TGCTGAATCCCTAAAAGGTGGAAAGGGAGGGCGAACATTCCTACTTACATCTTTATTCGGTGGTGGTAAGACCCACACATTAATAGCTCTATACCATGCATTCAAAAACCCTGATAGGCTCAGGGCCATAAACGAAAAGTTGGCAATCAAAGTTGCGGAGCTTGGCAAAGTAGAAGTTATTGTTATGGACGCAAGTAGCTCCAAGCTAGTTCCTCATCCAGATGAGTCATATAAGACCGAAAACTTCACGATCAAAACTATATGGGGTATGCTAGCTTACAAGCTTGGTGCTTATACTCGAGTGAGAAGGCTGGATAGCGAGGATGCTCCAGCACCAGATGTAGAACCCCTTAGAGCAATACTATCTGAGGTTAAGGGTCCTGTGCTAATCCTCATGGATGAAATAGTCCATTATGTGTTTAACATGGATAAGTCTAAGCTCAAAGACTATGGAGAAAAAGTCCTCCTTTTCCTCGACTACCTTGCTAGGGCTGTAGAGGCATCCCCAAATGCTGTGCTAGTAGTCTCGGTTCAAGCTGAGTATAGATTAATTGAAGGACAAAAGCAACTTTTCGAAGAGGATGTGTTTAAGGACTATGCTGAAAAAGTTCTTAAAAATCTAACCCGAGAATCGACTAGAATAGTTGTACCAGTAACTCCAGATGATGTAGTGAAGGTTCTTAAGAAGAGAATATTCAAGGAAATACCTGAAACTGTGGCTTGGGATGCTCAGGACAAGCTACACAAAGCCTACAGAGAGGCACCAGAGCTTTTTGGTGTAGAGTCTGACTGGCAATTCTCACCAAGCGAAACAAGTAGAGTAGCTACGGCTAGAGAGACCTATCCATTCCATCCAAAGTATGTCGAGGTTCTTCAAGAGTTTGTTACGAGGAATAGAGATTTACAAAAGACTAGAGATGCCATAAGAGTGACTAGGAAGGTTGTCAGAAGAATCTTGAAGGGCGTTGAAGATGCTGAATTCATAATGCCTTGGCATATCGATCTTAAAGACAATGACATAAGGAGTAGAGTGTTAACAGACAGCTATAGGGAGTTCAGAGATGTAGCAAGCAGGGATATAGTGTCTGAAGATGGCAGACTGGGCTCAATAACTGACTGCTCTAAGCCTCCATTAGCTCTTAAAACTGCTACATCAATACTTCTAAAAACATATACTTATGAAACTTTTAAGGAACCACTTAAAGTCTTCCCAGATCTGAAGAATGTAGCACTAATGCTCTATGAGCCTGAAACCTTTGCCTCAGAGAGCCTACAACCATCGGACATAAAGACCACACTTGAGGAAATGCAAGGCAGGCTACCCCATTTCGTTGCTGAGGATGGACGTTATTGGTTCACACCCTATCCATCTGTATTGGAGTATGTGGAGAAAAGAGTCGATGAGAAACTTAAAGGGCCTAGGCTCGAACTCTATAAAGTTCTTGTAGACCGTGCTAAAGGAGTGCTTATAAGAAGAGGGAAGAGAGGAGAAACCACAGAATCTGGAGAAGTATTTGAAGAGCGGAACACTCTAGTCATAGGTTACGGGGAAGAAGTCTGGGGACGAATATCTGTTGAAGATAATCAAGTAATGAAGCTTTTAGTCTTAGTAAAACCTGATGTGAAGGAAGATGATGTAAGAAAAATAGTGCTGATGAAGCCAGAAGGAGGCAGAAGAACCTTTGTAAACACAGTTGCAGTAGTTTATCCAGCACCTGGAACAGACTTTGAAAATCTTTTAAGGTATGCAGCTAGAATAAAGGCTGCCAATGAAGTTAAGGAGGCTATAAGCGAATACTATTCAGATAAGGATATTCGAGGGCTTCAAGAGAGGAAACTCAAAGAATACATTCAAGATAACGAGAACCTTCTAACTCAACAACTATTGGGAGTTTTGACTAGAGTAGCATACCCACGCAGGGACGCTACAGGGGATGAAGTAAAAATTATAGATACTACACCATCCTCATCAATAATCGCTCAGGTTGAAGCTGCCTTAAAAGACCCTCATACTGGTCCTAAGCTCAGAACAGACTTCACTTTTAACGACCTTGTAGACTTCCTAAAGAGCAACTTAGGTTGGAATCTCGTAGAGGGTAATAAGCGGTTCGAGTTTAGAGAGATCTTACAAGTATTCTATACGAACACGGCCGCACCTTTTACAATTCGTAAAGCTGTTGAACAAGCCATCTTTAGTGGAGTGGAAAGCTTAGAGATAGGAGTCAAAGTTGGCGAAAAGTCCTATTGGAAACGTGTCGGTCCAGAGAATGGAGCTGAAAAACCTGAGAGAATCGAAGATACATCTGAAATACTTCCATATAAAATAGCTGCTAAGCTCCTAAGTGATAAGCTTCTCTCAGAGAGCGGGGTACAAAGGACACCTGAAGGAGTCAGAAGAGTCTGGTATGAAGTCGAAATAGCAGGCAGGAGCATTACGCTGGAGGACCTCATTAGGCGGGAAGGATGGGAGAGAACAGTAAAGGAAGGCGTAATAGTCGAAAGAGAAGAGATCTTTAAGAGAGGTTTCATACTGGACGTTAAGCCGAGCGTTCTAGAGGTAAAGCCTAAAGAAGAAGCCAAAGTAACTGTGTTAATCGAGCCTGTAGGGGAATATTCTGAAGAAGTCAAGCTAGAGGTTAGCGGAGGCTCTCTAAGCACATCTAAAGATAAACCACCGTTTAAAGCTGATTGGAAGCTCACTTTACCAGAGGGTCCTGGAAATTATAATTTCACAGTTAAAGCTGTTGGGCCAGATGGAACTGTTAAAGAAGTTTCTCTATCAGTTACAGTCCTAAGTCCAGAAGTAGATATCGAGATCAATAAGATTGACTCAACAAGAATAGGAGCGAAGCTTCTAAGTATATCCCAAACAGACTTGTTGCCACTTAGAATTGTGATTGATATAGTTTCTAAGTTAAACATCAGAGCTAAAGCAAGCATGACCATAAATTTTGGAGAAGAAGCCAGCTTTTCAGCAGACAGTATAGATACAGGCATTGCTAGACTCTTTGTTCAAAAGTTCGATGATATTCTTAGGTCACTTACGTTGCTTGGAGTTAAGACGACCGTAATGGGAATTGTGACGTTTGAAGAACCTATGATTCTGGACAGCTCAAAAATAGCAGCCATGAGCCCTCTGAATGAGAAGGCTAAGTTTAAGCTTAGAGTTAAGAGAGAATGATTTTAGTTGCAGGCTCAAATTGGTATACGTTATCTAATCAAGTTTCATAAGAGTTATACGGAATTCTTATGGTCCTCTACACCTAATAATCCAATCAAAGGCTCAGTAGACTTAAGGGTTAGATTTAATCCATTAGAGCTTTCTTGGCTAGCTAGTAACCTAAGTTGCACAATAGATAATGGAAGTATTATAGCGCCAAGTCTTGACATATATAACAGGCTACTGATTTATGCAAGTGTTAGGCCAACTTTAAGAAATAATGAAAAAGCTAAAGAGCTAGCCCTGTTGGTTCTTGACCTTAATGGTTGGGATGCTCACTACTGGGCCTCAAGGTTTAGAGAGCTATGGTGGAAGTATGAAAGCTATCGTTGCCTTCTAAAAGTAGCCAAAGCCTTCAAACTGTTCTTTGGTTTGGATTAGGGGACAGCTAGTGGAACTTAGAGAAGGAATCAAACAGCTTTTGATGGAGATTCTTGAAGAGTTCAGTTATCATCCATTAATAGCACCTTACCTTTGCGCCTCAAGGGATAACCCTCCACAGCATTACCTCCATCAGTATGAAGTGCTTGCAAGGCTAGTGTTTAGAAAGCCTATAAGGGCTTTAATAGGAGACGAAATAGGACTTGGAAAAACTATAACAGCTCTAATGGTTGCTAGATATCTTGAGAAACTTGGTAGAGTCTCTAAGATACTAGTGGTAGTTCCAAGAGTCTTGGTTGGGCAATGGCGTAAAGAGTTCTTAAGGATGGGTATCCCTGCCTCAAAAATTAGACATCTTGAAAGGGAAAACTTGGATTTTTTGAAGAGACAGGGCTTTCCTGTAGGTTACTATTTGGCCTCTGTAGACCTTCTAAAGAGGGAAGAGAGGATAAACGAAGTTCTACATGTTCCATGGGATTTGGTAATAATAGACGAAGTGCATAAACTTGGATATAGGACCGAAAGGTTCTGGAAAATCGGCAAAATGCTCGTGGAAGCTAAGCCTGGAAGAGATGTAATATTCTTGTCTGCAACACCTCATCGAGGAGTTGCGAAAGACTACATTTTAAGGTTCCAGCTTTTAGATCCTTATCTCCCTGAAGGCTGGCGTGCGCTCGACAATAGGCCCTTTTACGAAGCAACGCATGGATCTCTTCTATTCAGGAGAACTAAGGAAGATATCAACAAGATCTATGAAGGAAAAGAGATATTTCCACCAGCCAAATTCTACGCAGGAGTAGTAAAAGCTAGGGATGATGAGACAGAATTTGTTGAAAGGCTTGTAAACTTTCTCAGAACCAAGTTAGTAGAATTCGCTTATGAAAAAGGGCTAATAAGTGAGAGAATCATACCATTGCTCACCATTCTTATCTTCAAAAGAGCAACTTCCAGCCCCTATGCTGCAATGAGGACCTTAGAGAGGATGCTCGTTAAAAGAGCTGCCCCCGAGCTCAGTAAGGAACTCATAGATCGAGTCAGAAGCTTCATAGAAGTAGGATACGAAGACTACGAATATTTGGAGAAAGACCCTGAAGAAGTGTTTAACGAGTTCCTAGATGCAACATCTCCCCTCCTTAGCGATAGAGATAGGGAGGAAATTAGAAGGCTCAGAGACATGGCTAAGACCATTATGGAGAAAGGAGACAGTAAGCTAAACGCAGTGATATCTTTGCTCGAAGATATTATGGCTGAAGATGGATCTAAAGTAATCGTGTTCACGGAGTATAAGGACACTTTAGAATATATGGTTGAAAATCTTAAGCTAAAACACCAAGAGTGGTTTAAGAGCATATTAAGACTGAGCTCTGACGAGACAAGAGATGAGAAGGTCTTTCAAAGAATAAGGAATGCCTTCGAGAACGATCCTAAAGCCAAAATCCTTATAGCTACAGATGTTGTAGCTGAAGGTGTAAACCTCCAGGTAGCACATATCATAATTAACTATGAAATACCATGGAGTTTTGTCAAACTTGAACAAAGGATAGGAAGGGTCTGGAGGCTCGGTCAGAAAAGAGAAGTCGAAGCATATACTATGTTCATGGCCAACATAGCTGATCAAACAGCCTTAAATTCGATGTATGAGAAGCTTCTAAACCTCAAGAGAGCTAAACTATCGCCAAGGCCGGTTACTGGCCAAGAAGTTCTACTATACGCTGAAGCTGAAGATTTAACAAGGTTCCCACCATCTGTAGCCGTTAGAGAGAGTAGAGGTAAGAAGAAGTTCTTCAAAGTGACTGAAGCAAAGTCCATACTCACATACCTAAGAGAAGATAAAGCTGGGCTTGACAGCCTTGTTGCCTCTATAATTGCGGCAAGACAAGAGATCGAGAATGAGTTAGCCTCTAAAGGCATCCTATATAAGCCAAAAATAAAAGAAGAAGTTGAAGGTACGGTTGGGCTTCTAGGCTTCAAAAGTCCAGCTGAACTTATAGAATCCATGAAGAGTCTCATAAGATCTTCTTCAAGTATATTAGGCTTTAAAGTGTCTGAAGAAGGCGAAGCCCTTAAAGTCTCTAAAGGTTTTGAGATGCCTTTACTCGTGGACACTTTAGACGACATATATGGAATCTTGGCCGAAGGTAGAAGCGAAAAAAGAAGAGAGAATCCATTAGGTCTAATAGCCTATGGCCATGAGAAGGGTAAAGTGGTCTTAATGCCAATCCAGATAAAGGATAAGAGAAGCGGGATGACCCTTTACAGAGAGCTTATAGGGATCGATGTAGATCGAAGCGAGCTCCTCAGGGGGTCTGCAGTATTACAATTGTTATCCCAAGCCCTGTCCAGTTGTTTAGGCATAGTAGACCCAACTAAGACAGATCTAGAGATATCTATCAATCTAATACCCAATATCTTAGAGAACGTTAGAAGATCGATTCTAAGGCTTCTTGAGCCAGTCAGTTCGTATGTAACCAAGCTATCAAACGCTAGCCTCAGAGAGTTAGATAAGACTTGGATCAAACCAACTGACATGGAAATCATTTTGTTGGATCCAATAGCCTATATTCGTTTTATAGAGGCTCCCAAGACGCTGGCTGTAGCGATTCCAGAAGCTGTAAGAAGGAAGGCAGAGGAAAAAGCGGTTGAGATTGTAATCGAAATCGAGCGAGCAGAAGGTAGAGTCCCTGTAAGAGTTCCTGATGAAGAACACTACGACATCAAGAGCGTGAGCCCTTCGACTGACGAAATCAGGTTTATAGAGGTAAAAGGCCATATGGGTCCTGAAGTCTATGGTGAATTAACTGATGAAGAGGCTAAACTAGCAGACAAGGAGGGAAATTGCTATTGGCTTTACATAGTCTATAACATCGAGAGTGGGAAAAATGAGTGGATCAGATTTAGAGATCCTCTAAGAACTATGAACTGGAGGGTATTTGAGAGAGTTGAGAAGAGATACCTTCTCTGGCCTAAGGGTCGTAATGGGGTGTAGAAATTGGTAGACGTAAAGATTTTGTCTGGCTCTAGAAGCATAGGCGGGAATTTTATTAGAATAGAGGATGGAGATAGAATATTAGTGTTTGACCAAGGCATTAGGTTCGATATAATGGGTAATTACTACTCAAGAGCAGTGACACCACAAGGACTGACTGAGCTTAGGGAACTAGGAGTTCTTCCTCGTCCAGAGTGGTACGAAAATGTTACTAGCGTATACATATCACACATGCACTTAGACCATTTAGGGGCCTTGTCCAATATACCAATTGAGACGAAAGCCCATTTACCAAGTTTATCACTCTACAAAGATATGGAGGAAAGATGGAGGGCTTCACCGAGTTGGCTTTCTCTACTCCCAAGAAAATATTATCTGAAGCTTGAAGAATTGAAAACCTTAGAAGAGGATAAAAACAATGTGATGGCCATACCTGTCTCTCATAGCGCATATCCAGCTTACGCCTTGCTATACTTCGGAAAAGACAATACAGTTCTTTATACAGGAGATTTTAGGGTTGAAAGTTTTCTCACCGAAGAAGAGTCTCTTAAGCTAAAAGGAGGATTAGACCTCCTAACTTATCTTAGCGAGAACCCTGACCTAAAGATTGATATCTTTATAGTTGAAGGTACTAATATAGGCTCCAGTAGGGCTCCCCTAACACCTAATGATGCTATGGATATCATAAAGAGGATATATTCTGCCCATAAACCAATTATAGCCACGCTACATGGCTTGGATCTTGAATACGCCTACACACTTGTAAAGCTCTCAGCTGAGTTCAATTCGAATTGTTATGTAGCGTCTTCCCAAATAGCAAAACTTTTAGAAAAAATCCCAAACTTGCCTTT
The DNA here is from genome assembly GCA_038883135.1 of Nitrososphaerales archaeon. Lineage (GTDB taxonomy): Archaea > Thermoproteota > Nitrososphaeria > Nitrososphaerales > JACAEJ01 > JAVZMU01. The sequence goes on along the minus strand of JAVZMU010000033.1, from coordinate 5,097 downwards.
AAAGCCTGAGCTTGTGGAGGGTTACGTGGATTATCCGACTTTGTGGAAGAAAGTAGCATTAGATGAAATTGAGGAGAATTCTATCATTTTGGTTCCCTACTGGGAGGTTGTAGACTTTCTCAAAAACCTAAGCTCGACTACGGGGCTTATCGGAGATCCAGTAGCTATTGTATCGGAGCCAGAACCTGAAATAGAGGAAGCCTCTGAGTATGAAATAATTGCGAATTGGTTATCAGGCATGGGAATACAGTGCTACAGGATTAGGGCCTCAGGGCACTACTATCCATACCAGCTTAAAAGACTACTGAGTCTTGTAAAGCCTAAAAGAAAAATCGAGGTAATCCATACATTGAAACCCGAGCTCTTCCAAGCATTAGTTGAGAAGGTGGGATGAGACCAAATGGATTTAGACCAATGGCTAGACTTGACATCGAAAGCGCTACAGACCGCAGAAGATGAGGGAATATTTGAGCGGATCTGGGGATTAGTCCCTAGAAGAAGTTTCTCAATCTTTGACTGTTTCCCTCAAGCCTCGCTAGAGTTAAAACAGTTGTTTTCCTCCATTCGTGGCTCGAAGACTATGGACGCAATTACGTCCTTGCGCAATTACCTTTTAGAGAATTACTTTAACCTGGATCTTGACCCAGATAGGTTGCTAAATTATATAGCAGCCTGCGTGTGGTCTTATCTGTCTTGTACCAAGGAACTAAAGTTCAAACCCTTAGAGATCAGTGCTCTCAACTGGCTAAATATCATTTTACCTTTCCAAGAAGAAAACTGTGTTAGGGTACTGTCGCCACTTGTAGGATGTGGTTTCCCAAAAAGCTTCACTATCCAGCAATTCATTGATTCGGCTCTTAAAGGCTTCTTTCGAGGAAACTACGATGTGTGTAAGGTCCTATCTGGTTTAAATGAAGAACATCGCAAATATTTCTCAAATATTTTCACGACCAGAATAAGGATAATTAGGATTGCAAGAGATTGGTTTGAGGAAGGCTATCCGCGATTCATCGATAGATTTGAGCCTCCTTCTTGGATAGACAAAGACGAAATAGACAAGTACAAGAATGAGTGGTTCATGGATGTTCGAATCCCTCCAACAATCTTCTTTCAAAAAGTGTGGAAGATGAGGATTGAGGACTTGGCAAAAGAGATTGTCCAGTCGGTTGTGGACGCAATCTTGCTACTAACACGAGCGGATGCCCGTTTGTCAAGCATACATATTCTAGATGGCATTATGGGCTACTCTTGGGTTCATTTGGGTCGATATGTATCGTCACAAGACATCTACAGAATCAACGTGCGGGAGGTAGCTTCAATTCGTAGTGAATTGTCGAAAAAGATTCGACAAATATTCGCTCCCAAAGAGGTAATAATCTCTCCAAAGCAGATTACATTAAATTACAACATCGACTTGGCTCTGGACTTTTACAGAGCAGGCACCATGAAGTCTGTAGCCCATGAAAAGCTGATAGACTGGTGTATTGCTCTAGAAGCCCTATTCACAGATTCACACCAGGAGATTGCAAGAAAACTCCAAGAGCGAGTCTCAATCCTGATAGGCCGGAGTGACAAGGAGGTAGCCGAGATATCCGAACTCATCAAGAAGTGTTATGACATTAGGAGTAAGATCATCCACGGAGACCCGAAATGGAAGAAAGAGCCATTAGATGTCCTACTCGATAAATTGCAAGACTACACACGTAGGTCGATACATGCTTGCCGCAAACTTGCCGGACCACGAGGATATGACAGCAAGGAAGACCTATTGGACATGCTAGATAAAGCCCTCCTTCACACAAGAGAGAGAAAAGCTCTCTGGAAAAGACTGTCACGTGGCCATTTAGGTTGACATGCCCCCCTCAGAAAGAACAATTAGGGTGATTTTTAGAGACAACAACCATCATGTGAAGCCGGGATCTTACCGTCGTATCCTTGAACCAGCCCAAATCATTATTAAGCAACGTCAAACCAAGAAAGAAAGTAGAGGTTATCCATACACTAGAGCCTGATCTTTTCTATGCTTTACTGGAAAAGGAACATTAAAGCCTATTTACAATTTCTTAGGACTTACTCTGTCTTTCCTACGTACTCGGCATACCGGAGATTAGATTTGGATCTTTTCCTATTCTAGCGAATATGACGACTCTCTTAGGAGTAGCATTACATCCTTTTAATGCTCCTTGTACAGTTTGCCATAGAGCAGTATAGCTGAGAAATCATCAATATGCTTCTTACCTTGGCTATGATCTCTCAAAGGTTACTATATGTAAGGAAACTGTAGACATGTGGAAGGAGTTAAAGTTAGACTATGAATTGCTGACTTGCAACTGTTACGGTCCAAGAACCCTCTTTTGAACAACTTTTGCTGAACCCTAATCTTTCTTCATTTACAGTTAGCCATCACGGTGTTCTACAACTGTATTAGCCCCGCGGTCCTATGTAATTCTTGTCTTGCAGTTCTATCAAAAATTACATTCCTAACCGATTCTAATAGAGCTTGCTTCGAATTGTATCTCTGACAAGTCTAAGGATGGCTAGAATGGTTCTCCTTGAGATGTCATTAACTCCTTTTTAAATCATCAATGTTTAAAGACTCAGTTTTTTCTCCATGAAGAGCACGACTTCGAATATTATAAGCCTCTCTTGCTTTTTCAAAGATTTCGTGCTGAAGGTCTTCTGAAGTTCCCAATAAAATGGCAACATAATTAAAGGATTGATAATAAAAGAAATTTGTATACTTTAAACTTAATAGGAAAATTCATTCGGATGCGCCTTAAAGCAAAAATTTATTAAAGAAAAACGAGCCAACGGTGTAATAGGCTATGTCTGAATTAGCGTCTCCTATCAAAGCAGAACCTTATCTTCTTAAGGACATTTTCAGTGATAAGTTCTTATTCAATATTCCATTGTTTCAGCGACCATTCAGCTGGAGCAAGGAACATTTTGAGAAATTATTCACAGACATCCATGATTCCATGGTAGAGTCTAAGGGAGAAGGAATCTATTTTTTAGGTTCGATGGTTTTAGTAAATGAAAGAGAGAATTTACATCAAGTAATCGATGGCCAGCAGAGATTGGTATCCTTAATCGCGCTAGTAGCAGTTGCAAGAGATCTAATCAAAAACGAAAATTATAAAAGAACTCTAGAAAGTCTCATATGTCAAAAAGAGGATCCATTGTTAAAAAGGCCAAAAGCTGAGCGCTTAAAGCCCTGGGAGGAATTAGAGCAGTATTTTAGCAAGTATATATACGTTGAAGGGGGAACAAAAAATTTCTTACAAGAGTATAAGGGAAAGCTTAAGGACGAGGATGATCCAGTTTATCATCTTTATGAGGCAATTAAAACATTTCATGAACAGTTTACCGAGCACTTTTCAAAGCTTGATGGAGAAGAACAGTTTCATAATTTCATCAAATATTTGCTAAATAACGTTTATGTTGTTGGCATCCGAACATCAGAGTTATCTTCTGCAATAAGGCTTTTCAATGTCTTGAATACACGCGGTCTCCCGCTTTCATCCACGGATATTATTAAAGGAATCAACCTCGAAACTATTTCTGATAAAAGTCTCAAAGACAGATACGCAAGAGGATGGATTGAACTTGAGAGGGAACTGAGCAGAGAAGAGCTTGAAAACCTAATCTCTCATATAAGAACAGTTTATGCAAAGGATAAATCGAGAGTTAGCTTGCATGAAGAATATGAAAAACTTTACAAAACAGGGAAAATTGAAAAAGGTGAAAAATTTTTTCATCTTATTGGCGAATTCGCCGAAATTTACGAAAAAAGAATTCTTAAACCAGAAATTGACGAATTGGATCCGAAAAAACGTAACAGATACCGCATACTAGTAAACCTTATGAGAAACTATCTGCCCTTTTCTGATTGGATCCCACCTGTATTAGCCTTTAACAGAAAATTCGGCGCTGATAACTTGCTCAATTTTGTCCTCCAATTAGAGAGGAAAACATTCATTGAGTGGGTTGCTGGTTTCACTACCAGTGAAAGAATAACCAGTTTCTCAAGAGTAGTTCAAGCGATAGATGACAATCAAAATCCAAAGGATGTAATCGACAAGATGATCTCATATAAACCTTCGCCAACTCAGAAGACAAGATATATAGACTTTAATAATTCCTCAGAACTTAAAAGGATACTTGAACCCAGTCTTGATAGTGATCAATTTTACAAGTTAAAGGGTGGCAAACTGGCAAAATATACGCTCCTAAGATTAGACATGGAACAATGGGATTTAGCAGTCTTCCAAGGATACTCAGGTCCTATTACAGTTGAACATGTTCTTCCAGTAACTCCGCCAGAGGAAAGCGAATGGACTAAAATATTTGATGAAGAGGCAAGGAAAAAGTGGACTAACAAGCTTGGAAACCTTATCCTCTTAAGTGGTAGTAAGAACTCTTCATCAGGCAACCTTGATTTTAATAAAAAGAGAGAAGTATATATTAAAAAGCAATGCGCACCATTTCGATTAACACAAAAATTTGTTGAGGAGTTTCAGAAATGGGATGTTGATAACCTGCAACAACGACATAAAGACCTGATTAAAAGCATCGAAGAAATATATATTCAACGAACACCGAGTCAACTCATTCTTTTTTAACTTCACGCTTCATAATTACAGAATGCACACTAGTTTCGTTCCATCAGTTTTTATGGCAAATTCTTTCAATTTAAGATAGCTTAAGCCTATTATCGTTGAGAAGTATTATGTTAAAGAGTTTAAGATTTTCATATGGGAATCTATCTTTTATCATAATGTTTTAGATTCAATACTAAAATTTAGATTAAATTATAAACGATATTTTGTGCATAATAACATAATTTACCATTATCCTATACAAAAATAAGAGGTAGGAGCTTAGTTTATCCTTCTTATCAGTATTCTACCATTTAGTAATACTGTTTGAACACCCCATCCTTCATTGATATAATTCTCTAATTCATCTTCTTTTATTACCTTCTTTAGGTCCTTTGAATGCTTGTATGATTCTAAGCTCAGCTTTCTTATCTTGTACTTCTTTTTTAGTGGTGTCTTTATACTTGACGCCCAAATCCCCCCCGGGGCTTTTAGCATA
>JAVZMU010000032.1:0-12632 GCA_038883135.1 Nitrososphaerales archaeon | reverse complement strand
TTTTGTTAGAATTCAAACCAAAAATTCAGATACCAATCCATATTGTTGGGTTTAAAGATCAAGATAAAGAATTGATACAATCAGCCAAAAGAAAAATTGAGAGAATTGCAAGAAAAGGATTAAAGATGCATCAAAACTTACAGGAAATTGTAGTGCACGGAAAAGTAGGTTCCGTGACAGGAGAGAGAAAGAGATTTACAGTAAAGGCTAAATTGTATACTCCTTCGAGTGTGATAGTAGTTACCGCAGAAGATTGGTCTTTTCTAACAATCTTTGATAAAATTTGTGAGAAGTTGGATAGGCGTTTAAGTCAAACATAAATCTCTTTGTTCGGAGTTAATTCAAAATTTTGTACAATCAAACGGTAAAATCTCTCATCCCTAAGATAGAGCTTAAGCTATCTGGAACCTTCTGAATGTATTTATTCTGTCAGATTTTACTTAAAGTGCGGTATTATCTCTTTACTGATGAGGTTTATTGAATTTCTAACGTTAGGACCTATAGGAGAACCAGTTATGAATAATGTTACGCCTATTTTCGCCAATTCAGCGATCTTCTCTATGCACATACTAGGAGTACCAGATATTGAGAAAGCTTCTATCATCTCTGGTGTAACACTTCCAAAAGCATCCTTAAACATTCCCTTTGAAATTGCTTCTCTTATCTTATTCGCTGATTCTATTGGTATACCATGCCTTTGTAATACTGATTCAGGACTTCCTGCAACTATGAATGCTACTACTGGAATAGCAGCTTTTTGAGCCTTTGCTACATCTTCATGAGCTGAGAAGGAAGTTGCAGCTACAACTTCAATATCTTGTAACTTTTTACCTGCCTTCTCAACACCTTCCTTTATGTATTTCATAGCATCTTCAAAATCCTTTTTATTTGATGCATTAATAAGAACTCCATCTCCAATTTCAGCAGCAAGAGATAGCATCTTTGGTCCTTGAGCTCCAATGAAGATAGGGATAGGACATATTGATTTGAAGTTCATCCTTGCTCCAGCTACTTTAAAGACTTCTCCATCTAGCTTTACAGTCTTTCCTGCTGTTATTTCCTTAATTATTTGAACAGCTTCTCTCACAGCAGCTAAAGGCTTCGTTCTTTCTATACCTACCATATCTAATGTTGTCTTATCTCCTGTTCCTAAACCACATACTACTCTTCCTGGAGCCATTTCATTTAATGAAGCCATTGATTGAGCTGTCATTATAGGATGAATCATGTAAGGGTTAGTAACACCAGGTCCGAATTTAATTCTACTTGTGTATATGGCTATGTTTGTGAGTAGAACATACACATTGCGATTATTGAAATGATCTGTAATCCAAACATAATCATAACCAACCTTTTCAGCCTGTATTGCATGATAAACTACTTTCCAGTATGCGTCTGTCGGAACGAATTCTATTCCAAACTTTGGCATTTTTAAAACCTCCTTACAATTGAACTCCAAGGGCTTGAAGCGAGGTTTTAGTCTTCTCTCCCTCCAAAATCATGGATGCTTCTAAAAGAACTCTAACTCCTGTAGGAGAGGATAGCTCATCACATTGCCAATGACGGAGTATAGCCTTTGCCAATCCTTCAGGCATCTTATCGGTATTTGAAGAGCTGAGAAGAATCTTGACCAACTCATCTGAAACTTTTTCAAGAGAGCTTTGGGGAATGCTTTTTACAATTTTATCAAAATCCATTATTTTCCCCCAATTTACTCACTCATCAATATTTATAACTATTTTTCTAATTTTACAAAAGATGCTTCTACTCATATTCTATTAAGAAAATATTTTAAATGTGATTGATAACCCATGATTGGTGAGGTTTGAATAAATTGCCTGAAGTAGAAATTGAAGATACTTTTGCTGAAGCCTTTCCTATGATTGCAGGTAGAATGCTAATAACTGCTGAAAATGAGAAATGGGCTTTAACTGCAGGTAAGACTGCTACAGGATTTGCTTCATCTATAATCATGTCTCCAGCAGAGGCTGGTGTAGAAGGAACAATAGTACCTCCAGAAAAGACTCCAGATGGAAGACCAGGCGTTTATATTCAGATTTATCATAGGACTCTACCTTTGCTAAAGTTCCAAATGTTAGCAAGAATAGGACAATGCATCTTAACCTGCCCAACTACAGCAATATTCAATGGAATACCTGACGCTAAGAAATATACAAGATTAGGTAAATCTATTAGGATGTTTGGCGATGGTTTTGAGAAGCTAGATAAAGTCTTTGGAAAGAAGGTATGGAGAATCCCAGTTATGGAAGGAGAGTTCATTATAGAGGATAGATTTGGATTGAAGAAAGCAGTAGCTGGTGGAAACTTTCTAATAATGGCTGAAAATCAAAAGGCTGCTCTAAAAGCAGCAGAGGATGCTGTTGAGGCGATGGGTAAAGTCGAGGGAGTTGTTATGACTTTCCCAGGAGGAATTTGCCGTTCAGGATCAAAAGTTGGTTCCATGAAATACAAGTTACCAGCATCAACAAACCATCTCTTCTGTCCTTTACTAAAAGGTGTAGTTCCTGAATCAAAAGTCCCTCCAAATGTGAATAGCATATATGAGCTTGTCTTTAATGGTTTAACAGAAGATGCTATCAAAAGAGCTACAGCAGTAGGAGTTAGAGCAGCCATGAAAGTGCCTGGAGTAGTAAAAATATCTGCAGTAAATTTCGGTGGTAAGCTCGGTCCATACCAAATTAAACTAAAAGAAGCTCTTGACATGTATTAAGTAGAGATAAGGTAAAGTTATTATCTAGTATGACTAAGCTGACAGGGGGATGAAATGAGAGGTGCAATAGTGTTCTTAATAATCTTCATAGTATTCTTGTTAACCACCTTAGTGTATGCATATCTACCTCCAGGAATACAGCTTTATGGCTTATTAGGCGTTCCAGAAACTAAGTACTTAGTACTTGGAGTACCTGCAACAACCTTAGTGTCCGCAGTGTTTAATGGGGCAATCTATGGAGTAATAGCATGGCTGATCTTAACGTTCATAGAAAAAATGAGAAAAACAAAGAAAACTAGTTAAAAATTAATTTCAGAGAAGAAGAATCAACGTCGTATGTTCTCAAGTAAATAGTTTATAATCTCATCTGCAATATTGACATTAGTTACAAGTTGAAGTCCTCTAAAGCCTGGCTGGCTGTTTATCTCATTAACTACATATCCATCTTGGCTCTCCATTACATCCACCCCTGCAATTTTACAATCTATAGTCTTAGCAACTTTTATTGCTAATTCCTCAAGCTCTTTTGATGGTTTAAAAGGAACAGGTCTCGCACCCCTATCTATGTTAGTCTTCCAGCTATTAGCTTCTCTATACATAGCTGCTATAACTCTATCTCCAATTACAAAGAGCCTTATATCCCTAGTACCATGAGGAATGAACTTTTGAATATATAGCACATGTCTAGTATAGCTTAATGCATGAAAGATTCTCCATGCAGTTTCAGGATCATTGACTCTACCTATACCCATTCCTCTTGAACCAAAAATTGGTTTTATCACAACGTCTCCTCCTAACTCTTGAAAGGCTTGCATTGCAGCTTCAGCATCTTCAGTAGCAATAGTTGGAGGAACTTTTATCCCCTGCTCCTCCATTAGCATTAATGAACGATACTTATCAGCAGAAATTTCAATAGCTTTTGGCGGGTTGATTATTAGTAAGCCTTTTCTCTCTAATCCATGAAGAACATCCAACCTAAATATAATTTCCTCTAAAGAACCTCTACCTATGGGGCGAATAAGAATAGCACTTAATTCCTTAATTAGATCTATTCCTTCTTTTGTTGTGACATAAGGTCTAACGTTTACTTTAGCAACTAAATCTGGTAGGCTAAAGCATAAAGGATCGATGCCTTTTCTTATCATAGATTTTAATAGCTGATTAGAACACCATGATTCAGGATTTCTTGTAATTAGTCCTATCTTTGGAGGCAAAATTGATCATTAAAAATTAATTTTTCTTAACTAATATCCTTTCTTAATATCACTTCATCATTTCGTATAATAAGAAGTGTTTAATATTTATTCCAGCTAAATTAAATAGAGCAATGGTTTGATGGAATCTAATAGAGTACCCATGTCAATGCACTCTATGGTTATATCATTCGTAATTATAGGTCTTGGTACCATTATTTTTGGCATTCTAGTAATACCTTACGATCCAGAAGTATCGATCTTCTTAATGGTACTAGGTCTCTTATTGTCAGCTTCTGCTGTCTTCTTTTTTATATCATACAAAAGGTCGGTAAAAACTGAGGAGGATTTAAATGAAACTTAAATACAATCATCTTTTAATTAAAAGGTGTTAAATTTGACGGAAGAAGAGATAAAATGCCCTTGGTGTGGCTCAAAATTTCCTGATCACAAAACTTTGAGTAAGCATATAGATGATGTGCACATAGGAAGAGGACTCCTTGAAGGAGATAAAAGAAAATGGTAGTTGTTAAGCCATCTTTAATATAGATCTTAATAGAGTCTTATATTCCACCTTCTCTCGAGGGCTACCAGGAGCGGGTAATTCGTATATTAAAGGTAAAGGTTGTTTTGTCCTAAGATTTATGATCTTTTGGCGAATAGGTTTTGCAATATCGTTATCTAATAATATTAAACCTATATCTTTATCCTTTGCCATCTTCATAATCTCTTTTAAAGCATCATCTGATGTTTTAACTTCTATTCCAGGCATTCCAACTAATCTGAAGCCTGTCACGAAAGTCTTTTTCCCTAAAGCTATTACACGCATTCTTATCCAATAGCTTGATTAACGTATTGAATTTATAAGCCTTCTTAAAATTCATCAAAAATTATTCTAAGGAATTTCTCCTTCACCAAGGACGACTTTTAAAACCATGTCTATTGCCTGATCATAAACTTTTTTCACTTTAGCTTTCAACTCCTTTATTTTCTCCTCATTTTTAGCCAATATATCTTCTACTTCTTTTTCAGCGTTAGCTTTTACCTTAGCCAACTTATCTTCTATCTGTTTTTTAACTTCATCTAAAGCTTCGTTTCTTGCTCTTTTAGCTTCTTCTTGTGCAAAAGATATGAGTTCTTTCTTCATACTCTCGACTCTAGCCTTTACCTTATCTAACTCCTTCTCAAGCTCATATAATGCTATCATAACGCTCTCTATTTCAGAGCTTATCTGTTCACTCAAACCCATCCTCAACCAGAATTAATTTATTCACAATCTTGCTAAAATCATAAATACAACGACCAAACCATATATTGCAATTGCTTCAATAAAGACTATGTAAATAAAGGTCATGCTAAAAATTTCAGGTTTTTCACTAATAGCACCCATGGCGGCAGAACCTGCCATCCCTAAACCTATACCAGCTCCAAGAAAAGCAAGAGCAGCAGCAATACATGCTCCAATAACCATAAGACCTAATTCTCCTTCCTGAGGACTTTGGGCAAATGAGAACGGGATAGATGAGAGAACAAATAAGGTTAAAGCACTGAGAACATTTATTAATATGATTTTCCTCAAATTCCCACATCCAAAAAGGAAGATAACAGTATTATTAAAATGTTTAGTGATAATAAGCAAGTAAAATGGAATTTTTGGAAGTAACAATTAATTATAGTAAGTTGTAAAAATTAAACGCTAAGCTATTTCTTATAGATTTTTTATATATCCTTAAAGCCGTCCACCAAAGAATGATTGAACCTACAACAAGACCTATAATCGAACCTAATAGCATAAATATTCCACTATATGATCTACCTAATCCATTCTCTACAAAGAAGCCTAAAAGGAGACCCAATAATACAAAGGCTGGTAGCTCGAGACCAAAGATTAGGAATTTTACTATCTTACCAATAGGATGCCTTCTTGGCATACAAGTCCACTTAAGCAGATACAGGATATCTTCCTAATGTAAACGGTTGGAAGGGTTTTCCTTTTCCTGTATAGAATTTAGTGAACCATTCAATCCAATGTAACCTTAAAGTATGTAGGAAGGCAAGCATACCTTCAAATATCATTATGAGAAAGAGAGTTCCAATAGGGAATACGATCATACCTATTAAGCTAGTCGGAAGGAAAAGGATACTGAATGCTGTATGGATCATTTTTAGAGCTAAGATACGAGCATAAGATACAGTATTTGAAAAAGACATCACCATAGCTTCTAATGCTTCAGTTACACCATTAATACCATGTGTCATAAATTTTAATACTGTTAAAACTCCAAATGGTAGCAAGATATATGGACCTATAATAAATATATCGAGTATAACCTTAAATACATCCCAACCATATGAGAATACTAAGTAGCTACCACTCCAATAAAGCCAGAGCCATGGAATTGGGCCCGTTATTGCTTCCTTAAAACGTTTTGAAGATAATTTACCTATTAAATCTAGCAATAATCCTAAGGATATTTGAAATACTCCAACCATTATAGAATACTTCAATAGTTTCATAGGCTCATGGTATGGTGAGAACCAAAGAGGTCCAGGTAGCCCTGTAAGGGCATGGAACCATTCCTCACTTCCAAATAATTCACCATACAAGAATCCAATCAGCATAGCTGCAACACCATTTATAGCGATAAGAGGAGCACCTGCTATAACATAATATATTATGCTCCCAGGCTTAAACCTCAATGTTAACTTGTTCTTCAATAAATAGAGTATTATTCCAGAAGCAAGAAGAATAGCACCATGTCCAACATCTCCAAACATAAGTCCAAAGATTATTGGAAAGGTTATTAGAAAGGGTAAAGTAGGATCGATCTCATAGTAACTTGGCAAACCAAAGGCTTTAGTCAAACTAGAAAAGACTAAAAAAACTCCTGTAATCTTTGGGTATCTAAGCAAAGATGGAGGTACCTCGTAATCCTTATGAACTTCTTCTGCACTTGAAGGAGCCTTTTTAACGTAAATTATATCTCCATAACCTCCAGCTGATTCTTTGATCGTCTTAACAACCTTATCTAATCTTTCCTCAGGAACCCATCCCTCAAAACAGTAGACATTTTTTGTACGCACCATTAAAGCTTTAGCTTCTTCTATTCTCTGTTGAGCTTCAAGAACTTCTGTAATAGTTTCTAAATCTGCTCCTACTTGTCTAGATAATCCTATCAACATCGCCTGTATTATTGTTTCCTTCTCTGAGTTACTTAATCCCTCTTTGTCTAATCGAACTATTTCATTTTGAAACTTAGAAACTTCATTTTCCATTAAGTTAATTTTCTCTTCAGACCATTTCAATAAAGCGCCTACACTTTCAGTAGGAATGCTTACCTTTTTCTTTACTCTAAATTTCACTTTTAAAAGAGATTTTAAGTAATTAGCTCTCGAAAGTAGTGAAACAATTTTTATTGAATAATCAATTGGTTCAAAGATTTCTGGTTCTTTAAACTCTTTAAGAGATTTATGTGCATCTATTAGCTGAAGACTTTCGAGCTTTCCAAGCTCGTACATAACTTGGTTAATATAATTCTTATGCACAAAAGCAGCTATTTTCACCATAGGAACTGTATGCTGTACTCGAGGTCTAACATGTTTTTCAGTAATTGTTTCTATCTTCAACTTCTCTTTTTTACTCAATTTTTCTCACCATAACCACATCATGAAGTAACAGGTTGATAAAGTATTAGCATACGTCTTATTTTGTCAACTGGTAGTTTATTAGCCTTACCAAACATTATAGCCCTTAAATCTAACATCTCATAAAATTTTAACATTAAATAAGCTATTAAAACCCCAACATGAGACCGAATACCTTTGAATGAATATAAGCATTCTCTTGCTATGTAACGATCAAAATTCACCTCAATTTCAGATAGAGCTTGATCAATACTTAGACTGAGGGATGGTCGGATTATCAGCTTGCCATAATATCCTAATGTCAAAATTTGGATAGTATCTTTGAGCGTTGGAATTTGAATAAGTCGCTCTAATTCTGATGGTGGTAAGTAACAATAAATTGGAATAATAAAATAACGAATTTTATCTAAATCGAGGTTTAAATATTTGGAACGTAATATAAACATAAGGTTTGAGAGATCTGCTATCTTACTTATAATACGATAAGCAAATTTATGGGAAATAGGAGGTAAAGACTTCCATGCAGGGGAAAAAGGTTTCCATGTAAGTGAAGAAGGTTTCCAAACAAGAGGTAAAAATTTCCAAGAAGGAGATAAAGATTTCCAAATATTCATAATTGAATATTTATCGATTATAGCTTCAAAAAGATAAGAGAGGAAAGGTTCTTTTTGTTGCTTAAAAAGATCTTTTAAAGCTTTACGTAAATTAGGCTCTTCAACGCTTTCAATAGCTTTTTGAATAGATTTTGATTCTAATATAGATCTACACAAATCTGGATTATATTTTCCTATGGGAATTATAGTTCGGAGGGCAGATTCTATATCTTGTTCACTACTTAAAGCCCTTAAGATCATCTTTAAAGAGTATAATTCATGTCTAAAACGTATAGCATCAATTATATTAAGGCTTGCTTTTGGGCATCTTTTGTAAATTCTATTAAGCACATTAAGGTAATCTTCATAAAGTCTTCTTTCAAAGCTTTCAACATCGATTCTTTCACGTTCACTCAAGCAATTTTTATAATAAGTTCTTTGTAAAACTTCGAAAATATCACTTACAGATTCAGATTTTAGAAGCATCTCATAATCTTCAGGCTTCAGCATATAAGACTTTAAGGCAGAAACAAAAGATATTATAGAAGAAAAACGTGCTACAGCTCTAATCGACAACTTTACCACTATTTACTAAACATACTACTGAACTTAGTGGATATTTTATTTATTTCCTCTTCTATATTCCTCATAAATTCATCATTTTTTGCGATTACTTTTTTCTTCGCTTCTTCGAATTTAATCTCTATAACATTTTTTATCTCAGCCAATTACCTCACCAGATCTTGATCTTTCTAAAATTCTTTTAATATGCTTTAACCTTGTAAAATCCTCCCTCTCCCTCTCATCAAGGCTTGATGTAATATATTTGATATTCTCTCGATACGTAGGGATGACTAAATATTCTAAAGCGTTAATAAGCCTTTGGGTTTTATCAAGTTCTCTAGCTAAACTAAAGACTGCATTCTCAATTTCTGCTGCTTTAAAGATATATGGTAAAGCATCTCTCATCTTCTTTATAGCTTCATCTAGATTAAAGCTAGTATCCATAAATCCATAGGTTAGCTCCTTATTTATCTTCATCTTCAAAGAGTGCACTTTAACATCCAATATCGTCCTTGTGTAAATATCAGCTTCTATTTGTGTAGGTGTGGTTGAAGCTATAGATTCTAACTTTATAGGACCTAATTTTAAGTAAGCATTAAAAAGAGCGTCATAAGCATTGTTCAAAGGTTGCCATAAATCATCTCTAGCCTTTGATGCTTCCAAAATTAGCTCCTCTAACCTTCTAAGCAGTATTTCTCTCTTATCTTCAAGAATTTTATAAACTGCCTCAGCTACACTTAAACTTCTTCTTATCCTCATCAGTTCTAGCTTTGTAGGAAGAACTTTTGCACCAAAACTTACAGATATACTACTCCACCTCTCTAGCTTTATAATACTGCTTCACATAAGCCTCTTTGATCTTTGTGAGCTCACCTTCTGGAAGCGTAGATAGGACTTCCCATGCAATGGATAAGGTCTCCTCTAAGCTTCTATTTTCCTCGTAACCTTGCTTTAAGAATCTCTGCTCGAATATATCCCCAAAAGTTAAGTATTTTAAATCAACACCCGTAAGGCTTGCCTTACCCACTATCTCAGCTAGAGCTCTTAACTCAACAGCTCTTGCATAAGCAGCATAAAGCTGATTACTCACATCTGAATGATCTTCACGAGTCTTTCCCTTTCCTATTCCATCTTTCATAAGCCTGCTGAGACTCATTAGAACGTTAACTGGTGGATAAATTCCTCTTCTGAAAAGAGACCTATCCAACACTAATTGTCCTTCTGTTATATAGCCTGATAAGTCTGGGATAGGATGAGTTATATCATCACTAGGCATAGATAATACTGGCATCTGAGTTATACTACCAACCTTCCCTTTAATTCTACCAGCTCTCTCGTAAATTGAAGCTAAGTCTGTGTATAAATATCCAGGATAGCCTTTTCTCCCTGGTACTTCCTCCCTTGCAGTACTTATTTCTCTAAGAGCTTCTGCATAGTTAGTCATATCTGTTAAAATTACTAGAACATGCATTCCTAAATCGAAAGCAAGGTATTCAGCAGCAGTCAAAGCAACTCTAGGAGTTATTATTCTCTCTATAGCTGGATCATCAGCTAAGTTTAAGAATAGCACACTTCGCTTTATAGCACCACTCTCTTCAAGAACCTTCTTGAAAAACCTTGCTTCACTATGCTGTACTCCTATAGCTGCAAATACTACAGCAAATTCTTCTGCTCTACCTAAAACTGTAGATTGTCTTGCTACTTGAGCAGCTAGCATACTATGGGGCAAACCAGCACCTGAGAATATAGGAAGCTTTTGACCTCTCACCAGAGTATTCATACCATCTATTACAGATATACCTGTTTGAATGAAATCTGTAGGATAGTCTCTCCTTTCAGGATTGATGGGCATGCCATTAATATCTCTAAAATCCTCACCTAAAGGATCTGGTAAGCCATCTAAAGGTCTTCCAAGTCCATCAAAAACACGACCTAAGAGCTCTAATGACACAGGTATATCCATAGTCTTACCCAAAAATCTAACCTTAGTTCCTGTGATAGATATGCCAGAAGTCCCTTCGAAGACTTGTATTACTGCTCTCCCACCACCTACTTCCAAGACTTTTCCAAGCCTTTTCTCTCCACTCTCCAATTCTATCTCTACGAGTTCATCATAAGCTGCTCTAGTAATACCTTCAACTATGAGTAAAGGCCCCCTCAACTCTCTTATCTTTGTGTATTCCACACCACCTTTCACTTTACTTGACAACAACCTTTACCTCCTCTTCACTCATGAACTTCCTAAACGCTGTTACCATTTCTTCATGTAATTTATCCAAATCTCCCAATTTATCATTAGGTATAGTAAATTTTGCCCTTATTAGCTTCGGTATTATAGGCATACTTCTTATAACTTCTAAAGCAATACCATTATTGAGTGCGTTTAGCGCTTCTCTATAATAGTCAACAAAAAGCCTCATGAGCTTTATTTGTTTTTCAGGACGACAATAACTATCTATTTCATCGTAAGCACTCTGTTGCAAGAAACCTTCTTTTATCATCCTTGCCACATCTAAAATCAACTTTTGCTCATCTGGTAAAGCTTCTGGTCCGAGTAGCCTTACTATCTCTTTAAGTTCATCCTCTCTCTGAAGTATTTCATAAATAGCAGCTCTAACATTTAGCCATTCTTTATCTATATTAAACCACCATTTTACAACAGAATCTAAATATCCAGAGTAGCTTGTCATCCAGTTTATAGCAGGATAGTGCCTTGAGTAAGCCAACTTTGTATCTAGTCCCCAAAATGTCTTTATGAACCTTATCGTGTGAGTTGTTACTGGCTCTGTAAAGTCACCTCCAGGAGGTGAAACAGCACCTATTAATGTTATAGAGCCAATTCTTTTTGGAGTGCCTAAAAGTACCATTCTGCCAGCCCTCTCATAAAATTCCGCTAGACGTGATGCTAAATAAGATGGATAACCTTCCTCTGCAGGCATCTCCTCCAATCTACCAGATATTTCTCTTAATGCTTCAGCCCAACGGCTTGTAGAATCTGCAACTAAAACTACATCATAGCCCATATCTCTA
Source organism: Nitrososphaerales archaeon (assembly GCA_038883135.1). GTDB lineage: Archaea > Thermoproteota > Nitrososphaeria > Nitrososphaerales > JACAEJ01 > JAVZMU01. The sequence goes on along the minus strand of JAVZMU010000032.1, from coordinate 876 downwards.
TAGTATTCTGCCATAGTAACTCCTGTGTATATACTAGCTTCTCTAGCAGCTACTGGCATGTTGCTAGTATTTGCTACAAGTATTGTCCTTTCCATTAAAGGTCTCCCTGAAGCTGGATCTTTCAACTCTGGGAACTTGATAAGAACTTCCGTCATCTCGTTTCCCCTTTCACCACATCCTACATGAAAGACAACTTTTGAATCTGCCCAAGCAGCTATCTGATGAAGCATTACCGTCTTTCCAGTTCCAAAACCCCCTGGGATTGAAGCCGTACCCCCTTTAGCTATAGGAAAGAAGGCATCTATAACTCGCTGTCCAGTTAACAAGGGTACATCAGGGTCTAGCCTTTCAAGATAAGGTCTAGGCTTCCTAACAGGCCATCTATGATACATCTTCAACTCGCTTATTTTACCTTCCCTCTCAATAACAGCTACAGTCTCTTCCACCGTGTAGTCTCCTTCAGCAAGTATTTCCTTTATAGTACCACCTTTATGATCTGGTGGGATCATTACTTTATGCACTATTAACGGAGTTTCATCAACTAAACCCAAGATACTCCCAGGCTCAACCTTATCACCAATTTTTACACTAGGCTTAAAATGCCATTTCTTTTCAAATGATATAGGTGGTACAGACACACCTCTTTTTATGAATGAACCTATCTTCATGGCAATCTCATCAAGAGGACGCTGTATACCATCATAAATTCTTCCTATCATTCCAGGACCGAGTGTCACAGAAAGGGGCTGACCTGTACCATAAACAGGCTCTCCTGGACTTAACCCACTTGTCGATTCATAGACCTGTATGAATGCTATATCTCCTGTTAGTCGAATTATTTCACCTATTATTCTATCTTCACCTACTTCCACTGTC